>NZ_QZMV01000022.1:0-67291 GCF_003957705.1 Bradyrhizobium sp. LVM 105
GCACGGCAGCCTAACCCCGGCAGAGGCTCCACTTATCGACGCGGATATTCTGTTCAGACAACCGGGGCCAGCTCAGAGCGCGTATAGCATGAGCTGCAAATGACAAATCTGCTCCTCGTTTGGTGGAGCCCACAGTCATCGTGAGTCCGTGATGGCGATTTTCTTCCCTGGCTTTGTCAAGGCTGCTGTCGCCAGACTGCTTGAAGAGGATCTCTGCCAAAGCGAGACTCATGGTGCCGTAGTAGAGGAGATTGGGCCTTGTTGCTGTTGAAACGGAAGACGCGGCCGCAAAGTACTCTCGGGCTTGAATCAAGCAGTATCTGATCTGTTGGGCTTGCTTGCGTGCATCGTCATGATACTTGGTCGGGACTTGATGCATCTCGATAAGTATCTTGGCTAACAAGTCAATATTCTGGAATTTGCGAAGCGAAGACCAAGCAAATTCGGAGAGATTTCCAGTTCGGACTTTCTTTGCGCGCTGGATGATCATTTAAGGGCGATCCGGAGTCGCGTGAAGCTTCGTACTTCCATTTGGATTCTCTCGAATCGCCATGAAGTCTTGTTTGGATCGAGCGCCAAGGTCGAAGATCTTAGTGGGCTCTCCGAAAAAGGGACGGCCTCTCGGCCGCCCCCTTTTAGACGTCGGGGGGAAGCCCCCCGATATGTCGCACGTGGGCGAGAGCTAGAGCCTCACGAACACCCCGTCGTACTTCCGCACGTATCACACTTCATGCAGGTCCCATTCCGCACCAGCGTGAAGTTGCCGCACTCCGAGCACATCTCGCCCTCATAGCCCTTGGCCTTCGCCTCGGCGCGGCGCTCGGCCTTGCTGGGGACGGCGGTTGCGGCGGTGCCGGCCTTGCTCCATTGCAGCTGCTCGAGCTTCTCCGTGGGCGAGAGGTCGTGCTGGACTTCCTGCTTCAGGGCGACGGCGCCTTCGAGGACATCGCCGACGCGGGCGCTCGCGCTGTGCGAGGCCATCGCCGTGACCTTGCTGCCGCCGGAGGGCGCGCTGTCGTTTCCTTGCGTGACCGCGGCGCTGCCGCCGCGCATCACGACCAGGTTGTCGGTCCGCGAGCGGGTGAGGCCGCGCGAGACCAGGCGGGTGGCGTGGTGGCCGCCGTCCTCGTTCGGCTCCTTGCCTTCCTCGACGCCCTTGCCGAGCGCGTCAAAGCCGGTCTCGTTCGGATCGACGTGGGCGAGGTCGAACCGTGACATGTAGCTCACCGCGAGCTCGCGGAAGACGTAGTCGAGGATCGAGGTCGCGTACTTGATGCTGTCGTTGCCCTGCACCGGGCCCGCCGGCTCGAAGCGGGTGAAGGTGAAGGCGTCGACATATTCGTCCAGCGGCACGCCGTATTGCAGGCCGAGCGACACCGCGATGGCGAAGTTGTTGATGAAGGAGCGCAGCGCCGCGCCTTCCTTGTGCATGTCGATGAAGATCTCGCCGAGACGGCCGTCGTCATACTCGCCGGTGCGCAAGTACACCTTGTGGCCGCCGACGACCGCCTTCTGGGTGTAGCCCTTGCGGCGATCCGGCATCTTCTCGCGCTCGCGCATCACGATGATGCGCTCGACCAGCTTCTCGACGATCTTCTCCGAGACCTGGGTCGTGCGGGCCGCCATCGGCTTCTCGTAGAGCGTCTCGACCGCATCGTCCTCGTCCTCATCGTCAGAGATGAGCTGCGAGTTGAGCGGCTGGGAGAGCTTGGAGCCGTCGCGATAGAGCGCGTTGGCCTTCAGAGCGAGTTTCCACGACAGCATGTAGGCGGACTTGCAGTCCTCCACCGTGGCGTCGTTCGGCATGTTGATGGTCTTGGAGATCGCACCCGAGATGAAGGGCTGCGCCGCCGCCATCATCCGGATGTGGCTCTCGACCGACAGGTAGCGCTTGCCGATCTTGCCGCAGGGGTTGGCGCAGTCGAACACCGGATAGTGCTCGGCCTTGAGGTGCGGGGCACCTTCCACCGTCATGGCGCCGCAGATGTGGACGTTGGCCGCCTCGATCTCGCGCTTGGTGAAGCCGACGGCCTGGAGCAGGTCGAAGCCGGGAGCGGCAATGGCTTCAGCGCCGATGCCGAGCTGGTCGCGGATGAAGTCTTCGCCAAAGGTCCACTTGTTGAAGGCGAACTTGATGTCGAAGGCGGTCGGCAGCGCCTTCTCGACCTTGGCGATGGCTTCGTCGGTGAAGCCCTTGGCCTTGAGGGTCGAGGCGTTGATGCCGGGCGCGTTGGAGAGCGAGCCGTGGCCGACGGCGTAGGCCTCGATCTCCGCGATCTCGCTCTCGCGATAGCCGAGCGCGCGCAGCGCCGCGGGGACCGCGCGGTTGATGATCTTGAAGTAGCCGCCGCCGGCGAGCTTCTTGAACTTCACCAGCGCGAAGTCGGGCTCGATGCCGGTGGTGTCGCAATCCATCACGAGGCCGATCGTGCCCGTGGGCGCGATCACCGTGGTCTGGGCGTTGCGATAGCCGTGCTGCTCGCCGAGCTCGAGCGCCGCATCCCAGGCCGCCTGGGCGCGGCTGACGAGGTCGGCCTGCGGGCAGGAGACGAGGTCGAGCGGCACCGGGTTGACGCTGAGCGCCTCGTAGCCGTTGGACTGGCCATGGGCGGCGCGGCGGTGGTTGCGGATCACGCGCAGCATGTGCTGGGCGTTCTTCTTGTAGCCGGGGAAGGTGCCGAGCTCGGCGGCGATCTCCGCCGAGGTCTTGTAGGTGATGCCGGTCATGACAGCGGTCAGCGCGCCGCAGAGCGCGCGGCCTTCCTTGCTGTCGTAGGGCAGGCCCATGGTCATCAGCAGGCCGCCGATATTGGCGTAGCCGAGGCCGAGCGTGCGGAACTCGTAGGAGAGCTCGGCGATCGCCTTCGACGGGAATTGCGCCATCATCACCGAGATTTCGAGCACGATGGTCCAGAGCCGGCAGAGATGCTCATAGCCCTCGACGTCGAAGCGCTTGGTCTCGATGTTGTAGAACGTCAGCAGGTTGGCGGAGGCGAGGTTGCACGCCGTGTCGTCCAGGAACATGTATTCCGAGCACGGATTGGAGGCGCGGATGTCGCCGGACGCCTTGCAGGTGTGCCAGTCGTTCATGGTGGTGTTGAAGTGCAGGCCCGGGTCGGCCGAGGCCCAGGCGGCGTAACCGATCTTTTCCCAGAGGTCGCGCGCCTTCAGCGTCTTCGTCACCTTCCTGGAGGTGCGGGCGGTCAGATTCCAGTCGCCGTCGGTCTCGACCGCGCGCAGGAAGTCGTCCCGCAACGAGACCGAATTGTTGGAGTTCTGGCCTGAGACCGTGAGGTAGGCTTCGCTGTCCCAGTCGGTGTCGTAGGTGTCGAACTGGATGTCCTTGTAGCCCTGCTTGGCGAACTGGATGACGCGCTTGATGTAATTGTCGGGCACGAGGCTGCGGCGGGCGAGCTTGATCTCGCGGCGCAGCGCCGGGTTCTTCTCGGGATCGAAGCAATCATCGCCCGAGCCTTCGCAGTTCACGCAGGCCTTCAGCACCGCCTTCAGGTGCTTCTGGTTGATCTTGGATCCCGTGACGAGGGCGGCGACCTTCTGCTCCTCCTTCACCTTCCAGTCGATATAGGTCTCGATGTCGGGGTGATCGACGTCGACCACGACCATCTTGGCGGCGCGGCGGGTGGTGCCGCCGCTCTTGATCGCGCCCGCGGCGCGGTCGCCGATCTTGAGGAAGCTCATCAGGCCGCTGGAGCGGCCGCCGCCCGACAGCTTTTCGCCTTCGCCGCGCAGGCGCGAGAAGTTGGAGCCGGTGCCGGAGCCGTACTTGAACAGGCGGGCCTCGCGGACCCAGAGGTCCATGATGCCGCCTTCGTTGACGAGGTCGTCACCGACGCCCTGGATGAAGCAGGCATGCGGCTGCGGGTGCTCGTAGGCGGACTTGGACTTGGTCAGCTTGCCGGTGAAGGGGTCGACGTAATAATGGCCCTGGCCGGGGCCGTCGATGCCATAGGCCCAGTGCAGGCCGGTGTTGAACCATTGCGGCGAGTTCGGCGCGACCATCTGCATCGCGAGCATGTAGCGGAGCTCGTCGTAGAAGGCCTGGGCGTCCTCGTCGCTCGAGAAATACTTGCCCTTCCAGCCCCAATAGGTCCAGCAGCCGGCGAGGCGATCGAACACCTGCTTTGCGCTGAGCTCGCTGACATAGCGCTCCTTCTCAGGCAGCGCGGCGAGCGCCTCGGTGTCGGGCACGGAGCGCCACAGGAAGGAGGGGACGGATTCCTCCTCGACCTTCTTCAGGCACGCGGCAACGCCCGCCTTGCGGAAATATTTCTGGGCCAGCACGTCGGAGGCGACCTGCGACCATTCCGAGGGCACCTCGACATTGTCGAGCTTGAATACGACCGAGCCGTCGGGATTTCTGATCTCCGACGTGGTCAGCCGGAAATCGATCCCTGCGTAAGGTGACTGTCCTACCGTGGTGTGGCGCCGCTCAATCCGCATTGTCTTGCCCCGTCCTTAAGTTTTGACCGGTCCCGCCTCCGTTCAGGCCTGCCGGTCGACATTTCGTTTCGCGGCGCCTTCGGCCGTTCGGCCTTGGGGCACCACAGTTCAGCCGGTGGACCCGGCCCTTGTTCTCCCGACGCGATGGCTCGATGCGCGCACCGATCATCCGCCGGCATGCCTTGCTGCATCCGCCCCCAAGGGGATGAGCCCGACATGCGTTCAACGCCCCACCGTCACAACGTCTTTCCTTGCCATCCGAGCCTGTTGCCGGCCCGTTCTGGCGCCCGAAGAATCCCGCCTTTCGCGGGCAGACAAGCCCTCATCCGCTGCCTTTGGCTGGCTTGGCGGAGTGCCGATTTGCGGGACCCTTTGGGGGAGTGCCGGCGGGACGCAAACTCACTCGCGCCGAACGGACCGAAAGCTAGGACTCTCCGTTGCGCCCGTCAAGAACTAGTGCGAGTTCCTGAATCAAATACTAAATATGGTGGATTGTGGGGGATAACAGGGGTCTTCGCCGCGCCTGTTGTGGAGGCAAGTATCAGTGAGTCCTCAGGGATTCCCAACTGAAAAAATTTGCATCCGGTGCGGCTGCGCAGGCTTCATCCCGCTGTTCACAGGGCAGGTATATTTTTAGGCGAAGGGATTGCGTCAGCCGGACTCACGTAGCCCTACGGAAGGTGAGGGCAGGCATGCCCCCCGAGGTGGTGGTTTGGGCGGCGAATCCGCGCCAAGCTGACGCTCGATTTTGCCGGATACCCCCATGCTTGATTCGACTCGCCGGGATGCGCGGCCGCGCATCGCCCCGGCCGGCCTGATGTTTCTCGCCATCACCTCGATCGGCTGGGGCTTCAACTGGCCGGTGACGAAATTCCTGCTCTCCGAGCTGCCGCCGCTGACCTTGCGCGGGGTGACCGGCGTGCTCGGCGCCGTGCTGCTGGCGGCGCTGGCGGTGCTGCGCCGGCAGAGCCTCCAGGTGGACGCGGCGACGTGGCCGCGCCTGCTCACCGCCGCCGTGCTCAACGTCACCGGCTGGATGGTGCTGATGGGTCTGGCGCTGCTGTGGCTGCCCGCAAGCGAGGCGGCGCTGATCGCCTATACGATGCCGGTCTGGGCCTCGATCATCGCCTGGCCGGTGCTGGGCGAGCGGCCGACGCTGCTGCGCACGCTGGGGCTGGTGCTGGCCTTCGTCGGGCTCGCCTCGATCATGGGCGGCAACGGCATCGCCGCCAGCGTCGAGAAGCTGCCTGGAATCATCATGGCGCTGGGCGGCGCGTTCGGCTTCGCCGTCGGCACGGTGTTCTCCAAGAAGTATCCGATCCGCCTGCCGCCGATCACGGCCGCGGCCTGGCAGATCGGAATCGGCTGCCTGCCGATCTCGATCATCGGCCTCCTGGTCGAGACCACGCATCTGGACAAGGTGACGCCGCTCGGCTGGTGGCTGTTGATCTACTCGACCGTGGTGCAGTTCTGCATCGCCTATGTCAGCTGGTTCGCCGCATTGGCGCGGCTGCCGGCCTCGGTCGCCGCGATCGGCACCATGGCTGTGCCGGTGCTCGGCGTCGTCGCTTCGGCAATTGCGCTCGGCGAGCCACTCGGGGCAGGGCAGATCGCCGCGCTGGTCTTCACGCTGGCGGCGGTGGTGCTGGCGACGCGGTAGCCCCCAGCGCCTTCCGGATCATCTTGGCGAGCTGGTTGCGCCGGTAGGGCTTGGTCAGCAGCATCACGCCGTCGTCGAGCTTGCCGTGATGGACGATGGCGTTGTCGGTGTAGCCGGAGGTGTAGAGCACCTTCACACCCGGCCGCAGCTTGGCCACCTCGTCGGCGAGGTCTCGCCCGCTCATGCTGCCGGGGATGACGACGTCGGTGAACAGCAGGTCGAACGTCTGGCCGGCCGTGATCAGGTCCAGTGCGGTCTTGCCGTCGGACGCGGCGATGGTCTTGTAGCCGAGGCTCCGCAGCTGCGTGGTGACGAAGTTGCGCACAAGCGGATCGTCCTCGACGACGAAGATGGTCTCGGCGCCGCCCTCGGCCGGGGGCGCGGCGGCGACCGCGACCTCCGCCGTGCCTTCGCCCGGCGGCAGATAGAGCTTGATCGTGGTGCCGTGGCCTTCCTCGCTGTAGATCTTGATGTGGCCGCCGGACTGCTTGACGAAGCCGTAGACCATGGAGAGGCCGAGGCCCGATCCCTTGCCGACCTCCTTGGTGGTGAAGAAGGGCTCGAACGCCTTGTGCTGGGTCTCCAGGGACATGCCGGTGCCGGTGTCGCTGACCGCGAGCATGATGTAGGGGCCGGCCGTCACGTCCGCATGGGCCTGCGCATAGGCCTCGTCCAGCACGACGCGGTGGGTCTCCAGCAGCAGCTTGCCGCCGTTCGGCATGGCATCGCGCGCGTTGATCGCCATGTTGAGCACGGCGTTGGTGAGCCGTGACGGATCGATATGCGCGGTCATCGACCCCTGTTCCAGCACGGTCTCGATCTGGATCTGCTCGCCGAGGGTGGGGCGCAGCAGCTTTGCGATGTCCGCAATCGCGGCGTTGATCTCGACGTTGCGCGGCTGCAGCGGCTGCCGGCGCGCAAAGGCGAGCAGGTGCTGGATCAGCTCGGCGCAGCGCTCGGCGGCATCGTCGATCAGCCGCGCCACGCGCTGCAGCTCGGGCTGCTGCTTCAGGCCTTCCACCAGCGTCTCGGTGTTGCCGGAGATCACGGTCAGCATGTTGTTGAAGTCGTGCGCGACGCCGCCGGTCAGCTTGCCGATCGCGTCCAGCTTCTGCGACTGGTACAGCTGCCGCTCGGTCTCGCGCGACATGGTGGCGTCGTGATAGACCAGCACCGCGCCGGAGATCTCGCCTTGCCCGTCCAGCATCGGCCGGCCGCTGACCATGAGATGGCGGGGAGGAATGTCGTTGTGCGGGCGGACGATCATCTCCAGATCTTCGAACTTCTCACCCCGCAGCACGCGCACCGAAGGCAGCTCGTCGGCCTGCATCGGCGTCACGCCGTCGCCGTGGAGGACGTCCGACAGCGCGCGCAGATTGCCCAGGTTCATGCCGGTGTGATGCAGCAGCATGCGCTCCGCGGCCGGATTGGACAGCAGCACGGTGCCCTCGGCGTCGATCACCAGCACCGCCTCCGCCATGCTGTGGAACGTGCTTTGCAGCACGTTGACCGACAGGCGCAGCTCGTCATGCGCCGTCACCAGATGCTGCGTGCGATCGGCCACCGCCGCCGCTAGCGCGTCCTTGGCGGCCGTGGTTTCACTCAGCGTGCTTTGGAGCTGCACCGTGGCGCGCCGGCTCTCGCGCATCACCAGCGCGACCAGCAGCAGGATCAGTACGGCGCCAGCGACGTCGATGCCGAGCAGCACGACGCCCGTGCGGCGCGAATCCTGGGCGCGCGCGGCGAGCAGGCGTTCCTCCTCCGCGCTCAGGCGGTCGAGGTTGCCCATCACGGTGTCCATGAGGCCGCGACCCTCGGCCCTGCTGTTGAGCACGGCAATGCCGGCCTGGTCGTTCGCCGCGCGCAGCCGCATCGCTTCGGCCGCGATCTCGACCCGGCGCAGCGCCAGCGGTTCGGTGCCCTCCAGCAGCGCGACCTGATCGGGATTGTCGCGCACGCCGCGCTTGAGGTCGGCCAGCGCCGGCGCGATCTGGGCCTGCACCGCCTGGAACTCGGCGCTGAAGCCCGGGGTGCGGTAGAGCTCGTAGCCGCGCGCGGCGCTCTCGGCCCGGCGCAGCAGCACGCGCAGATCGGAGATCTTCTTCTGGACCTGAACCGTCTGATTGACCCACGCCGCCTCGGACCGCGATTTGACGTCGAGGGCGATAGAGGCCGCGGTGATGATCAGGAGGATGGCAAGTCCGGTACCCAGAATGACGCGCTGCGTTGGAATCAAGGGGATTCTTTCTGGTCCTTCGGCTGCGCGCTCTCGCTTGCGAGGCATTCCCGGATCGCGGTCAGCAACGCTTCCGGTGTGAACGGTTTGCGCAGGCAGCGCGTTGCGCCGAGCTCCAGCGCCATGCGGAGGAAATCGGGAGAGGGCGAGGCGGATGACGCAAAGGCGTAGCCGGACATCGCGATCAGCGGAGTGGCCGGTGCGCGCTCGTGAAAGATGCGGATGGACTCGAAGCCGCGCATGTGCGGCATGAAGATGTCAACCAGCATCACCTCGAATGTCTGCGTTTCCAGCGCAGCCAGTCCAGTTTCACCACCGTCGGTCAGCGTGACATCGAAGCCCTGACGTTGGAGGAGGACCTCAATGGTCGCGCCGACCATCGGATCGTCATCAACCACGAGAACACGCGGCATGAAACTTCCCAGTAGATCGAAGTCCCCACTGGGATTGGTGATATCCGCGAATCGTGTGTCGGGTCAATTTGGGATTGGATCGCGCAGGATATGCACGGTTCGGTGCATAAAGGTCCATTTGCATCGATTTGTATTTATCCGTACACGCGCGAGGTGATCGAGCCGGAGCGATGAGGAAGACGCCAGTCGCGCAAAAGGCGCCGCATCGCTGCGACGCCTTTCGCTTCTCGTCTCGGCGATCTGCTTACGGGCAAGGATGCCGCCGGCCGTCGTAGCCGAGATAGGTGCCCGAGGCCGGGTCGTAGGATTTGAAGCGCCGCGCGCAATAGGCGGGGTCGCCGCCGCCATCCTGCACCACGGCAACCGACGGCTCGTCATAGTAGCCATAATAGTAGGGATCATCGTAATAGCCGTAGCCGTAGCCGCTGCCGTAGTAGGCGTAGGAGCCGAGGCCGCCGATCGCGGCTCCAGCCGCGAAGCCCGGCCAGAAGCCGCCGTGGCGATGGCGCCAGTGGTGGCCGCCGTGCCAGTGACGACCGCTCCAGTTGCCGCTACCGCCCTGCCAGTTGCCCGCGGTTGCAGCGCTGCGGGTCCCGCTGAAGGTCGGCGAGATAGCGGCACGGTCTGCCGCGCCCCCGACGAAACTGCCACCACCCGGACGGACCGCGCCACCGGCTGCGAAATTGCCTCCGCCCGGGCGCATCGCGGCTCCGCCTCCGAAACCACCGCCACCGCCGTGGAATGCGGCGCCGCCGCCGCCCATGCGGGCGCCGCCACCGAAGCCGCCGCCTCCGCCACCGACCGCGGCACCTCCGCCACCGATTGCGGCACCACCGCCCGCTCCGACCGCGGCGGCACGACTCTGCTGCGCAAAGCTCGGGCTCGCCAAGGGAAGAACCAACGCCACCGTCGCGGCGGCACTCAACAATTTCAGACTGTTCATGGGGTTAAACTCCTTTCCCGGAAAGCAAACCCTACGAAAGCGCTGGGGTTCCTGAGATCACGCCGGTTTGCGCGCGCATGAAGCCTTGCGCTCCGGCCGCTGTACCGGCCCTGAATGAATCGCGTCCGCTTTGCGGCAGGGGGTGCGGCATTTGCGGGGGCGCCGGAGCACCTGCCGAACTGGACATTTCACCGCCCGGATGGCATCAGGACCCGACGAAGCAGGGCCCTTGCCGCATGAAACAATTCTTCCTCAAGTTCTTCACCTGGTGGAATGGCCAGACTTTTGGCACCCAACTCTGGACCAAACGGTACGGGGAGCTGGTCGGCCAGGACGAGCAGGGCAATCTCTACTATCGCACCCGCGGCGGCGCGGTCGATCCGACCCTGGGCTTCGAGCGGCGCTGGGTGGTCTATAACGGCTATGCCGAAGCGAGCCGGATCCCGCCGTCATGGCACGGCTGGATTCATCACACCGTCGATGTGCCGCCGACCGAGGACAATTACCAGCCGCGCGAGTGGGAGAAGCCGCACCAGCCGAATCTCACCGGCACGGCGAAGGCCTATCGTCCCTCGGGATCGACCCTCGCCAGCGGCAAGCGTCCGAAGGCGACCGGCGACTATCAGCCCTGGACCCCTGGCTAGTCTTTCAGCCCGCGATCTTCATCGTTCAACTGGATGCAGCCGCATCCGCCTCACGCCGCTGTGGACAACGGGAACAGCGGGGACGGCGCCTGCGCGGCCGTTGCGGCCGCGCCAGCAATGCAGTCCAATGATCCCATCTTACGGAGATGGGAGACCATCGCGTTCGGTTCGGGCAACAGTTCGCGACTGTCCCGAGATGCAGCGGCCGCCGAGTATGGACTCGATCGGGAGATAGGCCCCCGGTCTGGAAGCTCCGACATCGCTCGATGTGAATGTGCAGCCGCCGTAAGACAGGAAAGGCCGCTTGGGAAACCGAGCGGCCTTTTTCTGTCGTTATCGTCTTCTGTTGTTATCGTCCTGGCGCGTGCCCCGGACGCAGCGCAGCGCTTCCCCGGCGATGCACAGCATCGTCCGGTTCAGCGGTGCGCTGCAGAGCCGGGGCCCATCTCGCGGTGCGCCGTGTTGCGTTCTGATGGGGTGGACGGCCCCCTACGGCATCAGTTGTGCCAGAATGAGGTTGTCACACACCCATTCACAGGAGCCGTCCGTGAGCCAGATTATCCGCATTGGGATGGAGGGGAAGCACCGTCGTGGATCGCGCTGGCTGCTCGACCTGCTCCAGCGCAAAACGCCGAAGCAGGCAGCCGTGGCGCTGGCCAACAAGACTGCACGCATCGCCTGGAAGCTGATGACGACGGGAGAGGATTATGACAGCGCGCGGTTCGATGCCAAAAGCGAGGCCGAAGCGGCCGCCGCCGCGTAGGTGAGAGATTCGGCCGACCGGCGGGTTCGGCCACCGGCCGAACCGGAGCTGCAAGAGCAGAGGAGATGGTGCGATCGATCGTTCCGAGATGCGAGCAAATCCGTGGGACCCAGTGACCGAACAAGGTCGCATTTCTGATTGGAACTCGCGTCGCGAAAACCATCTTGGCCCGCGGTTCAACACGCCGCATCAACAGGCCGGACATATGGATGCAAGCGATCCGATCAAACCTCACAAAGCTCTTGTGCCACGGGGGCCGTCCACATATGGGTCCCGGCTCTGCGGAGCGTCACTGCGTGCCGCGCCGCGTCCGGGACATGAGAGCGAGGCCCGCGCTACGCCAGCCGCTCGGCTGCGAGCTTGACGGCTTCAAGCCGCCGCGCCTGGTTTTGCGCGCCGCGCTCCCGGAGCAGGGTCAACACTTCGGCCGGCGCGGTATCGGGCGATCCCGAATTGAACGGCGGTGCCGGGTTGTACTCCATCTGGAGCTGGATCGCTTGCGCGGTGGTGCGATCGATCAGGATCGACACCAGCGTCAGCGCGAAATCGATTCCGGCGGTGACGCCGCCGCCGGTGATGCGATTGCGGTCGATGCAGACGCGCGTCTTTGTTGGCGTCGCGCCGAACTGGCCGAGCATCTCCATTGCGCTCCAATGGGTCGCGGCGCGGTAGCCCTTGAGCAGGCCCGCGGCGCCGAGCGCCAGCGATCCTGTGCAGACGGAGGTGACGTATTTCGCGCCCGCGGCCTGCTTGCGCAGGAAGTCGAGCACCTCGTCGTCGCCCAGCAGGTCGTTGGTGCCGGCGCCGCCGGGCACGCAGATCACGTCGAGCTGCGGGCAGTCGGCGAATGTCGTGGTCGGCGTCAGCGTCAGCACGGAATCGCTCGGCACCGGCTCGATCCGCTTCCAGATCAAATGCAACTTGGCGCCGGGCACCATGGCGAACACCTGCAAGGGGCCGGTGAAGTCGAGCTGGGTGACGCGCGGAAATATCAGAAGACCGATCTGGAGCGGTGACGACATGGCGGATCCTCCAAACTTGAGCTTGACGGGTGAAGATTGGCATGCTGCCTTTGTGTCCGGAATGGCATAATTCCAACTATTTCGGACATGGGCTATGATCGGCATCCTGATCTTCCCGAACTTTCAGTTGCTCGATGCAGCCGGCCCGATCTCGGTGTTCGAGGTCGCGGCGCGCTGCGCCGACAAGCCGCTGGCGCTCCGCGTGCTCGCGCTGAACGCGGGGCCGGTGCTCAGCTCGTCGGGCGTCGAGATGATGGCGCGCGATTTCAAGTCGGCGAATGCGATCACGACGCTGGTGATCGCAGGCGGCGTCGGCGTTGCGGACGCAGCGCGCTGCGAAGTCACACGCGCTTTCGTGCAGCGCCTGGCGCGGCGCGGCGTGCGCATCGCCAGCGTCTGCTCGGGCGCTTACGTGCTGGCTGAAGCGGGGCTGCTCGATGGACGCCGCGCCACCACGCACTGGGGGCGGACGCGCGACTTTGTCACGCGCTATCCGAAGGTGAAGTTCGAGCCGGACCGGATCTTCACCCGCGACGGCAATGTCTGGACGTCGGCGGGCATCTCCGCCGGCATCGATCTCGCGCTCGCGATGGTGACCGAGGACCATGGCGAGGAGATCGCGCAAGCGGCCGCGCGCCAGCTCGTGCTCTATCATCGCCGCAGCGGCGGCCAGTCGCAGTTCTCATCACTGCTGGAGCTGAAAGGATCGAACGGCCGCTTCGGCGCGCTGTTGTCCTGGGCGCGTGAAAATCTCGACGCGCCGCTGACGGTGGAGGATCTCGCCGATCGCGCCGGCATGAGCGCGCGGCATTTCGCCCGCGCCTTCGCCGCCGAGACCGGCACGACGCCTTCGAAGGCGATCGAGCGGCTCCGGCTAGAAGTCGCGCGCGAGCGCGTGCAGTCTTCGCGCGAGGGCATCGAGCTGGTTGCGGAAGCAACCGGCTTCCGCGATCCCGAGCGCATGCGCCGCGCCTTCATCCGCGCCTTCGGCCAGCCGCCACAGGCACTGCGGCGCGCGGCAAGGGCGGGATAGGCGTGTACGCTTGAACTGGCGCGTGCGAAATGGCGACGTCTGCGTTGTTCAGATTTGGACGCCGCCGATGGTCACTTGTCCGGCTTTTCGCGCACGATGGCGCCGGTTTTGGGATCGGCATGGAATTCCATCTTCTGTCCGTTCTTGATGCCTTCGCCCTCCCACTGGCCATCGTCGGCTTCAAGCTTGGTCACCTGCGAATAGCCAGATTCCATGACCTTGGCCTTCACTTGCTCCATCGGCATCCAGTCCGGTCCGGGTTGATCTGCTCTTGCTGCTGAGCCCATGGCAAGGGAACCGAGAACCAGAATTGCGGCAAACCTCATCGCCAATCTCCATTCGATGAACGGCTTCAACGAGATCTCTGAACTGATGTTCCTTCACTTCGTCTGTGCGATGCAAACCCTGGAAACTAAGCGACGTTGTCTGCCGCTGTAACCTTCGACGCATCCGCGCGCCCCGTCAGCCGCCGCGCGATCGGCATTAGCATGTAGGGCGCAAGATGAATCGGAAACTGCGTCATCGCGAAATAGAGCCAGGTGGTGGGCGGCAATGCGCCGGCCGTTGCCGCCAGCATCAGGCCGAGATTGCGCTGTGACACCATCAGCCCGAGCGCCAGCGCGCGCTCGGTGCCGATGCGGCGGAATAGCAGCGTGGTGATGGCGAGCAGGGTGAAGTAGATCGCGAAGGACAGAGCTGCGAGGCTGATGGTGAACAGCGGATGCGCGAGGAGGTCGCTCGCGACGTCGCCCATGATCGCCGCCGCGAAGATGAAAAGGATGATGATGTTGAGACCGTCGATCGGCGTCTTGTGACGCTGGATCGCCTCCGCGCCGAAGACCCACCGGATGGCTGTTGCGGCGAGCAGCGATGCGGCGAGGATGCCGAGCAGTTTCAGGCCGAGTGACAGCGGCGTGATGCTGAGCATGTCGCCGAGGAAGAGGCCTGCGAACATCGAGGCCGTGAAGGGCACCAGCGCGGTCGAGGTCACCAGCGTGATCAGCACGAGGGTGGCATCGAGCCCCATCAGCGCGGCGAGGGCCGGCGAGGCCATCATCGGTGAGGCCATGCTCTGCAGCATCAGTGCGAGCGACAGCCCGGGCGCGCGGACAGTGAGGCCGGTTGCGTGCGCGATCAACCCGACGATCAGCGGCACGCCGATCGTGGTCCAGGCCGTGGCGGTCGCAACCAGGGCGGGCCGGCGCAAATGGCCGTAGAGCGCAACCAGATCGACCCGCATGAAGGAGATGCAGAGCAGGCCAAGGATGGCTTCGGTGAGATAGGGACGGAGCAACGCGCCGAGCGGCGGCACCGCGGCGGCGATGAACACGACGGCGGCGACCCCGCGCGTGCCCTGGCTGCCCAGCCAGCTCAGGACGCGCAGCGGGAGGGCGGCGATGGTTTGGAGCGGAGAAGCCATGCGGAACGACGTTTCAGCCCAGTCCCTTCAACCACGCGCCGGTCACCCGGCCGCCGCCGTGGAACAGCACCGGCGCGGGCGACAGGCCGCCGGGCCGCCGCGGCTCCCTGGGCCTATAGAAGCGGGCGGGAATCGCGCCGTGCGGGGCCGGGATCGAGAGCGAAGCTCCGCAGGCAAGCTCGGGCGGCCCGGGGTTGGTGGCTAAGCGCGCCTGCGCGTAAGAGGCGCGGGCCTCCGGCGCGGTCAGGGTCTCGCAGGCGGGGCGGCCGGCGTCCTGGACGGCCTTGTAGACGGCGGCGGCATCGGGATCGAGCACAACGGGCATGATAGGAGCGACCTCGGGGTTTCCAGTCAGGTTGGGCGTCTTATTTGGGGGGCGATGCCGGGCCCCGGGCCCCTCGGAGGGGCTGTTTGACTATCCCATTGGGGAGCCGGTCTGACCAGACGGAGCCGGGAAGGGCAGGGTTGCCGCCCTTCCCCCGCCGTATTCGCCGTGTTAACCGGATGGCCTGCGAGCGGCGGTAACCCCATAGAATGTCGAACAAGCCCGATTCGCTGTTGAAGCCGCGCGAGATGTTTCGAACCATTACCCTGACAGGTCTTGCGGCGCTTTTGGCCGCCACCGCGCTGACGATTGCGACGCCGGCTCAGGCGCAGATCGGCACGATCTTTTCCGATCCGCCGCCGCTGCGGCCGCCCGGCAATATTCCTCGCGGCCAGCCGCAGCCGATCCCCGACGACGACGAAGAGGTGCCGGAGCTGCCGCCGCAGGGCCGCGTGCTGCCGTCGCGTCCGATGCTTCCGCCGCCGGGCCGGCAGGGCAACGTGATGCCGGGGCCGGTCGAAACCCAGCCGCTGGCGCCGCCGCCGGGCTCCACCGTCGCTCCGCCGAACCAGCCGCCTTCCGCGGCGATCGCGCCGCCCGGTCCGCAAGGCGCCCCGGGCGCGCCCGGGCGTCAGCCGCAGCAGAAGGGCGTTCCGGGCGCCGTGCCGCAGGCCCCGGCAAGTCTGCAGCCGGGCGACGAGGTCGTCACCGAGCCGCCGGCGCAGAAGATCGTGAACAAGAAGGCGACTTTCTCCGGCCTCGACAAGATCACCGGCCGCATCATCAATTTCGACGAGGAGATCGGCGAGACCGTTCAGTTCGGCGCGCTCAGGGTCAAGACCGACGCCTGCTACACGCGGCCGGCGACGGAGGCCACCAACACCGATGCCTTCGTCGAGGTCGACGAAATCACCTTGCAGGGCGAGGTGAAGCGCATCTTCTCCGGCTGGATGTACGCGGCAAGCCCGGGCCTGCACGGCGTCGAGCACCCGATCTACGACATCTGGCTCACCGACTGCAAAGAGCCGCAGCAGACCGTTGCGACAGCGGCGCCGGATCCTGCGGCCAAGCCGCCGCCCCCGCCGCCGGCGCAGAAGAAGGCCGCGCCGAAGCAGGTGCAGCAGCGTCCGCCGCAACCTCTGCCGCCAATCCAGCAGCAGCAACCGGCACCACCGCCGCCCCCGCCGCCGGAGCAGCGGCCTGGTCTGTTCGGGATTCCCGGGTTTGGCCGTTAGGCCAAATCCCCGGGGCCAGGTCGCCAATTATTGCTTTGAAGCGATGATCTCGAGTGCGCGCGCGCCAGGGATAGCCTCACCGGATGAGAGCCTGAGGAAATCGCCGGGCTCGCCGGCCAGCGCCTTGTCGAGCAGCGCGGTGTAGCGCCGCCGCGAGATTTCGACCGCGCCAAAACTCTTCAGGTGCTCGGTGACGTATTGGGTGTCGAGCAGCTCGAAGCCACCATGGATGAGCCGCGCGACCAGATGCACCAGCGCGACCTTCGAGGCGTCGCGCGCGGTGTGAAACATGCTCTCGCCGAAGAAGGCCCGCCCCAAGCTGACGCCGTACAGCCCGCCGACGAGATCATCGCCCTGCCAGGCTTCGACGCTGTGGCAATGGCCGAGCTGATACAGGCCGCCATAGAGGTCGCGGATGCGCTTGTTGATCCAGGTGTCCTCGCGCCCGATCTGCGGCGCGGCGCAGCCCGCGATCGTCGCCTTGAATGCGGTGTTGATGGTCACCCGAAACACGTCCGAGCGCACCGTGCGCGCAAGCCGCGAGGCGACGCGAAATCCGTCGAGGGGGATGACGCCGCGAAATTCCGGCTCGACCCAGAACAGGGTCGGATCGTCGGCGCTTTCCGCCATCGGGAAGATGCCGCAGGCATAGGCGCGCAGCAGCACGGCCGGGGTGATTTCAGACGGAGCGGAGTCGCGAGAAGTCATGGTTCGCGATCATAGCAGGATCGCGATGCGGTTGCGATGGGGTGCGCAGCGCGAGGTCAGCCGACGGCAGCGGTGCCGGTCTTGCCCGGACTTGCGGGCACGCGAGCGAACTTCAGCACGATCCGGGTTCCGGAATGCGCGGGGTCGCGCTCGACCGAGGCGTCGAGCTTGGCGGCCATGGCCGCGACGATGCGCTGGCCCATGCCGGTGGAGCGCGGATCGGCCTTGACGGCGTCGCCGACGCCGTTGTCGGTGATCGTCAGCAGGAGATCGTCGCCTGTCGCGGTCAGCTCGACATGGATCGGGCCGGCGCCGTCGGGATAGGCGTATTTCACGGCGTTCATCACCAGCTCGTTGACGATGATGCCGACGGCGACCGCCCGGTCCGGATCGATCTCGATCGGTTCGGCCTTCAGCGTCAGGCGCGACATCCGGTTGCCTTCGGCCGAGCGGCGGAGATCCTCGAGCAGGGAATCCAGATACTGGTTCAGCACCACGCTCTTGAGGTCCTGCGAGGTGTAGAGGCGTCGGTGCACCTGCGCGACCGCGGCGACACGGCCCATCGCATTGGTCAGCGCCGCCTTGACCTCTTCCTGCGCGGCCGAGCTGGCCTGAAGGTGCAGCAGAGAGGCGATGATCTGGAGCGAGTTGCCGACGCGGTGGTTGACCTCGCGCAGCAGCAGCTCGCGTTCGGCGGCAAGAGCCGCGTAGCGGTCGCGCGAGGCGTGGATCTCGGCTTCGGCTTCCTCGCGCGCTTTCTGCAATTCGGCCTGGCGCAGCGCGCCCTCGGTCGCGACGTGGAGCAGGGGGATGAAATCGCCGGTGACGTCCTTGACGAGATAATCGGCCGCGCCCGCCTTCAGCGCGGTGACGGCGATATTGGAATCCTGCGAGGCCGTGACGAACACGACGGGCGGTGCGTCCGGGATCGCCATGATCTGCTCGAGCGTCTCCAGCCCGTCGAGACCCGGCATGTACTGGTCGAGCGCGACCACGTCGATACCGCCCTCGGCACGAGCGCGGCGGATGCGCTCGAGGCCTTCCTCGCCGCTCGCGGCATGGACGACCCTGTAGCCGCGCCGCGTCAGGCCGCGTTCGACCAGGCGCGCCAGCGCACCGTCGTCGTCGATGTAGAGCAGGGTTGGCGTGCGCTGGTTCATGGGGCGGCGGGCGGGACCTGGATGACCGAGAAGAACAGGCCGAGCTGCCGGATGGCATTGGCGAAATTCTCGTAATTGACGGGCTTGGTGATGTAGACGTTGCAGCCGAGCTCGTAGCAGCGCTTGATTTCCTGGGAATCGTCGGTGGTGGTCAGAACCACCACGGGCGAAGCCTTCAGGTATTTGTTTTCCTTGATCTGCCTCAGAATGTCGATCCCGGTCATGTCGGGCAGGTTGAGGTCGAGCAGGATCAGAAGCGCATTGCCCTTCTGCACGAGGCCGCTGCGGTCGGCGCCGAACAGGTGCTGCATCGCGTCGGTGCCGTTGGCGAACGAGACGATCTCGTTGTTGACTCCCGAGCGGCGGATGTTGCGCTCGATCAGGCGGGCGTGGCCCTCGTCGTCCTCGATCATGATGATGGTGACAGGCTGGGTCATCGATCTCTGTTCCGGTTGCTCGCGTTCCAGGCGATCGGCAGCGTGATCGTGAAGGTGCTGCCCGCGTTCAGTTCCGATGATACCGACATGGTGCCGCCGAGGCGACGCACAAGTGCACGCACATGCGCAAGACCAATGCCCTGGCCGGGCTTGTCCTGGGTTCCCGCCCGGCGGAACAGGTCGAATATCCGATGGTGGTCCTTGGGATCGATGCCGCGGCCGTTGTCGCTGATCTCGAAGATGGCGTAACCGAGCTTGGTCCGCCCGCGGATTCTGATCTCTCCGGGCACGCCGTGCTTCAGATATTTGATCGCATTGTCGATCAGGTTGGAGAAGATCTGCTCGAGCGCGAGCCGGTCGCTCACGACATTCGGCAGCGGCTCGAGGTGGATCTCGGCCTGCGCCTCGGCCGCCTGGTGCGCCAGCGTCGACACGACGGCCTCGATCAGCTCGGTCGTGTCGATCTTCGCGGGCTGGAATTCACGCCGGCCCTCGCGGGTGAGGTTGAGGATCGCCGAGATCAGGCGATCCATCTTGGCGATCGACGTCTTGATGAAGCCGAGCGCTTCGGAGAAATCCTCCTGGAGCTGCTTGTCCGGGCCTTCGAGCGCGATGTCGCCGGGCCCTGCGGGGGCAAGCGGTGCACCGTCCGCAGAGACATGGGCGAGGCCGCCGATGCGGCGGAAGATGTCGCCGCCGAGCTCTTCGAGCTCGCTGGTGAAGCCCATGATATTGACGAGCGGCGAGCGCAGATCGTGGCTGACGATATAGGCAAAGCGCTGGATCTCGTCGTTGGCCTCGCGCAGGTCCGCCGTGCGCTCATCGACGACGGACTCCAGATTGACATTGGCGTCGCGCAGGCGCGCTTCGGCCTCGTCACGGGCGCGGGCGGAGCGCCGCACCAGCCAGGTCGAGATCATGGCCAGCAGCACGACGAGGCCGGAGCCGATGCCGGTCATCGACGCAGCGAGAGTCTGGCTGTGGTCGGAGTTGGCGGTGCGCAGCCGAAACAGCCGCTCCTCCTCGCGGATCATCGCGTTGGCCTGGTTGTTGATCGTGGTCGTGGTGTTGCCGCGGGCGGCCTCGCGGACGAGCTCCATGGCCCGGTCGAGCTGCCCCTGCTTGACGAAGGTCATCTCGCGCGAGAACTGGTCGAGCCTGGTCTCGATCGCCGCGCTCAGCTTCTCGATGCTGTCGCGTTGCGCCGGATTGTCGCCGATCTGGCGCGTGAGCTTGTCGAGCGCCGGAATGATCGCGGCGACGGCCTTCTCGTGATCCGACTGGAAATCCGGTCCTTGCGTCAGGAGAAAGCCGCGGGCGCTGCTCTCGGCACGGCGGATCTCAAGCAGCAGGGCGTTGATCTGGCTCTCCGCCTCGATGGTGTGGAGCACCCATTTGCTGTCTTCCCGCGCCTTGTTGACGAGGTAGACCGAGCCGGCGCTGATCACGGTCAGCACCAGAAGACCCGCCGCGATCAGCAGGATCTGCCAAAATGCCCGCCGTCGTAGGGCCTCGGCCGTCACAACGGCCTCGCTCTGTCACATCTCGCGGAAGTCAAAACGCCCCCTTGGAACTGACCCGCGACCAGAACGCGATCGGAGCCAAAGGGTTCCACGGCGAGCGTGGATTAGCGCGGGGCTGGTTCCGCCTTGCCGGCCAAATACTGTTCCAGCCAGTGGATGTGGTAGTCGCCGTTGATGATATCGTCTTCCCGCACCAGGGCGCGGAACAGCGGCAGCGTGGTCTCGATGCCTTCCACCACCATCTCGTCCAGCGCCCGGCGGAGCCGCATCAGGCATTCGGCGCGGGTCTTGCCGTGCACAATCAGCTTGCCGACCAGGGAATCGTAATAGGGCGGGATCGTGTAGCCCTGGTAGACGGCTGAATCGATGCGGACCCCCAGTCCCCCAGGCGGATGGTATTGCAGGATGCGGCCGGGCGAGGGGCGGAAGGTCTGGGGATTCTCGGCGTTGATGCGGCACTCGATCGCGTGGCCGATGACCTGGATCTCTTCCTGCTTGGCCGGCAGGTCACCGCCGGCCGCGATGCGGATCTGCTCCAGCACGAGGTCGATGTCGGTAATGCTCTCGGTGACGGGATGCTCGACCTGGATGCGGGTGTTCATCTCGATGAAGTAGAATTCGCCGTCCTCGAACAGGAATTCGATGGTGCCGACGCCGAGATATTTCATCTCGCGCATCGCCTTGGCGCAGGTCTCGCCGATCTTGGCCCGCGCGGCCGCGTCGAGCACGGGCGAGGGGCCTTCCTCCCAGACCTTCTGGTGGCGGCGTTGCAGCGAGCAGTCGCGCTCGCCGAGATGGATCGCGCCGCCGCGGCCGTCGCCGAGGATCTGGATCTCGATGTGGCGTGGCTTCTGGAGGTATTTTTCCAGGTAGACGGAGGCATCGCCAAAGGCGGATTTGGCCTCGTTGGCCGCCGTCGACAGCGCCACCTGGAGATCCGCCTCGCTGTGGGCGACCTTCATGCCGCGGCCGCCGCCGCCAGCCGCCGCCTTCACCAGCACGGGAAAGCCGATCTTCCTTGCGATGGCCAGGGCGTCGTCGTCGGGGCCGACTGCGCCGTCGGAGCCGGGCACCACGGGAATGCCGAGCTTCTTGGCGGTCTTCTTGGCCTCGATCTTGTCGCCCATCAGGCGGATGTGCTCGGCCTTGGGGCCGATGAAATGCAGATTGTGCTCGGCGAGGATCTCCGCGAAGCGCGCATTCTCCGACAGGAAGCCGTAGCCGGGATGCACGGCATCGGCGCCGGTGATCTCACAGGCCGCGAGCAGCGCGGGCACGTTGAGATAGCTGTCCTTGGACGCCGGCGGGCCGATGCAGACGCTCTCGTCCGACAGGCGCACATGCATGGCGTCGGCGTCGGCGGTGGAGTGCACGGCGACGGTGGCGATCCCGAGCTCCTTGCACGCTCTGAGGATGCGAAGGGCGATCTCGCCGCGATTGGCTATGAGGATCTTGTCGAACATGGTGCCTCAGGGGCGAATGGGGAATAGCGAATGGCGAATAGGCAGGAGGAGCAGCTTTTCGCTACTCGCTATTCGCCACTCCCTCACTCAATGATCACGAGCGGCTCGCCGTACTCGACCGGCTGGCCGTCTTCGACCAGGATCTGCGTCACCGTGCCGGCGCGCGGCGAGGGGATCTGGTTCATGGTCTTCATGGCTTCGATGATCAGCAGCGTCTGTCCGACCGAGACCTTGGATCCGACCTCGATGAACGGCTTGGCGCCCGGTTCGGGCGCCCAATAGGCGGTGCCGACCATCGGCGAGCTCACCGCGCCTGGATGCTTCGACAGGTCGGGCCCGGCGGCGGCCGTCGCGGCGGGGACGCCCGGCAGGGCGGCGGGAGCCGCAGCCATCGGCACGGGCATGGTCGCAGCAACGCTGATGTTGCGGGCGACGCGCAGGCGCAGGCCCGCACGTTCGATCTCGATCTCGCTGAGGCTGGTCTCATCGAGCAGGAGCGCGAGCTCGCGGACGAGCGCGGAATCCTCGCTGGAAAACTTTGCGGCTGCTTTGTCGTCTGGCTGGCGCGCCATGTTGTTTGATCCGAATGTTCTGTTTTGATGAGGGAGCTTCAGGCTTTGGGCTTGATGGCAAGCTTGGCGGCAAGGCCCTGGATGGCGAGGCGGTAGCCCTCGATGCCGAAACCACAGAGCGAGGCGAAGGCCGCGCGTGCCGTATAGGAGTGGTGACGAAAGCTCTCGCGGGCGTGGATGTTGGTCACATGCACCTCGACCGTCGGGATCTGAACCGCGAGCAGCGCGTCGTGCAGCGCGATCGACGTGTGGGAATAGCCGCCGGCATTGACGATGATGCCCTTCATCTTGCGCCGATGCGCCTCGTGGATGAAGTCGATCAGCTCGCCCTCGCGGTTGGACTGCCGGCAATCGGCCTTGAGACCGAACGTCGCCGCCGTCTCCCGGCACAACGCCTCGACGTCGGCCAGCGTCGCGTGGCCATACTTCTCCGGCTCGCGCGTGCCCAACATGTTGAGGTTCGGCCCGTTCAGGACGAGGATCGTGTCGGTTGCGGATTCTGCCATTCCAATCCCGGAAGAGGTGCTTCAGCGTGGCGGGGTTATAGGTAACAAAGCGTCCCAGGGGAAGCCTTGAAGGACCTCCGAAGGGCCCTCAAGTACCTCATCCTGGCTGCAAAAATCTGTGCGGAAGCTACGGAAATTGCTTGTTAACCAGTCCGAACCATGGCTGCCGGCAACCGCAAAGGGGCGGGCATTGCTGCCCGCCCCCTGAGCTTGCCGGTGTCGCGGCCTTAGACGTTCAGGACCGCCACGATCTCGTAGGTGTCCGGATTGATGATCACGATCTCTTCCTTGACCAGGATGTACCTGTAGCTCCGCCACTCCGGATAGATGCTCACGACCCGGGACGGCAGGGCGTGAAGGGTAATGCCCTCACGCGGCACGCGGGTGCCAACCGAGATCGAGAAGTTCACGTTGGTCACCGGGGCCACGCGCTCCTCGCGGATCACCGAGGTGATCTGGGTCCGCTGCTCGGTCGAAAGCTTCGCAGCGGCGCCGGCCTGGCCGACCGTGGTCGAGGACGAGGTGCCGCCCTGCGCGTTCTGGGTGCTGCTGGTGCCGGTCTGGCCCTGAGCGTTCTGGTTTGTGCTCGTGCCGGTGCCCTTCTGGGTCTCGGCGCTGTTGGTCGAGGTGCCGCTCTTGCTGCCCTCAGCCTTCATGTCCTTCTGGTCCTTGGCGGACTTGCTGGTGTCCTTGCTGGTGTCCTGGGTCATGCTCTTGGACTTGTCCTGCTGGGACTTGTCCATCTGACCCTGCGCGCGATCGTCGGTGCGCTGGCCCTTGGTCGCGCCAGCCTTGTCCTCCGCCGCGTTCTTGTTCATCGCACCGCCAGAAGACCGCTCGTCCTTCATTGCGCCCGACTTGTCGTCGGAGGTCCGATCGGACTTCATGTTGGTGGCGCCGCCGGCCTGGCCAACGGTACCCTTGTCATGGCTCATGGAGTCGCGGCCCATCGAGCCGCCGCGCTCGGCGGCACCGCCTGACGGCTGCGAATGCTGCATCTGCTGCGAGCCAGCGCCGCTATCGCGGCCCTTGTCTTGTGCGTTCGCCAGACCGGCGCCCGCGACGAGGGCGACTGCGGCAACTGAGATCATAAAGCGGTTCAACATCGAATTCTCCTCACGTGTTTCTTTGCGTCATTGCCCGCGCCGACAACGAAAGGAGATTTGAGTTGTTCCGGAACTTCGTCTGTTCCGCGGCATTTGTTTGTTGAACGCCAGATGAATGACTTTGCACGAAGACGCCAACGTCCGGCGCAAGAAGAAAGGCCGGCTAATCAGCCGGCCTTGTCGCGTTTTCCTCGTATCGCAAAACGTGTGATCAGCAGGTTGCCTTGCCGCAGCGGGCGATGCCGATCTTTTCCCTGAGGCTTTCGACGCCGACGGCGCCGATCACGATCTGCTTGCCGATGACGTAGCTCGGCGTGCCGTTCATGCCCATCGCTTCGGCGAGCTTGAAGTTCTCCTCGATGGTGGCGCGCACCTCGGCGCTGCCGATGTCTTTTTCGATCCTCGCGGTGTCGAGGCCGGCTTCCTTGGCCGCTTGAAGCGCGCGTGCCTTGTCGGCGGCGCCGCGACCAGTGAGCAGCTTCTGGTGGAAGTCGAGATATTTCTTGCCGGTGGGATCCTGCATGCGCACGGCGACCGCGACCTGCGCCGCTTCGACCGAGCCCTGGCTCAGCACCGGAAACTCCTTCAGCACGACCTTCAGCTTCGGATCGCTCTTCATGATGGTCAGCATGTCGTCCATCGCGCGCTTGCAGTAGCCGCAATTGTAGTCGAAGAACTCGACGAAGGTGACGTCGCCGTCCTTGTTGCCGAGCACGACCTGTCGCGGCGAGTTGAAGATCGCATCGGCATTCTGCGCGATGCTGGCCTCGTGCTTCTGCGTTTCAGCCGCGGCCTGGCGCTTGCTGAGTTCGGCCATGGCCTCTTCGAGCACTTCGGGATGGCTGACGAGATAGTTCTTGATGATCTTCTCGATCTCGGTGCGCTGCGTATCGGAGAAGCTGTCGGCCGAGGCGGGTGCGGCAGCGCCGAGCATGGCGAGCGCAAACAACGCAGGAGCAAGCAGGCGCAGCGAAGGCATAGGCAAATCCTCTTATCCAAAGCAGGTTTCGGGAAACGTCCCGGGGGTGTCAAAGCTCGGTGTCGTGACGTCGTGGTGTCAGGCGTCGTTCTCGTCAGTTGCGCGGCGGTTTCGCCGCCACGATATCGTCGGCCTTGACCCATCCAGGCGTGCCGACGGCAAAGCGGGTTTTCGCGCGCGTGGCGAGCTCGCGGGCGGTCTTGTTGTCGCCGCGCAAGTAAGCGGCCTGTGCCGATGCGAGATCCGCCTCGGCATAATCTCCCTTCCGGCCATAGGCCATCGCGAGCTGGCTGTAACCGAGGATGGCCTCGGGCTCCCGCGCCACCGCGGCGCGGAGAATCCGAACGGCGTCGTCGGTGTAGGCCTTATTATCGGTTCCAACCAGAGCCTGCCCAAGTAACATCTCGATGAGGGGTGAATTGTTCGAGAGTGCGACGGCCTTGCGCAGGGCCGGGATCGCCTCGGCCGGCTTGCCGCTTTCCAGCAGGGCCTGGCCGCGCACCTCGTAGAAATACGGGTTGTTCGGCTGAACCTGGATCAGCGCGTCGATCTGGGTGAGCGCGTTGCGCAGATCGCCGTGCAGATAGGTGCTGATGGCGCGGGCATAGCGCGCCGGCATGCTGTCGTTCGACAGCGGATAGCGGCGGTACACCGTCTCCGGCCGCTCCATGAAGGCGGATATCTTGGCGCGAACCATGTCGTGGCGAAGCTGAAGCGCGGGATCGTCCTTCTTGGTCCAGTAGGGGCTGGAGCTTGCGAACTCCTGCAGCGCGGCAACGCGCTCGGCCGGCATCGGATGCGACTGGAGATAGGGATCGGCGCCTCGCGCGGCGAACAGGCTCTCGCTGGTGAAGCGCTTGAAGGTCTCGTACATGCCCTTCGGCGATTGCTGGGTCGCGGTCAGGAATCGCACGCCGGCGCGGTCGGCGTTCTCCTCCTGCTGGCGCTGATAGGACAGCAGCGACCGGCGGATCACCTCCTGGGGAGCGGCGATCGCGGCCGCCCCGGCATTGGCGAGCCCGTTATTGCCTGCGCTGCCGCGCTGGGTGCTGCCCGCGGCGATCGCGCCGGCACCGAGCAGCATCGCGATGATCATCTGGGTCTGGGCGGCGGCGAGCTGCTCGCGCAGCTTGGACAGATGGCCGCCCGCCAGATGCCCGGTCTCGTGCGCGAGCACGCCGATGATCTGGTTCGGCGTCTCCGATTGAAGGATCGCGCCGTAATTGACGAAGATGCGGCGGCCGTCGGCGACGAACGCGTTGAACGAGCTGTCGTTGAGGATCACCATCTGGATGTTCTGCTTCTCCAGACCCGCGGCGCGCAGGATCGGGCGCGTATATTCGCGCAGCAGCTGCTCAGTCTCGGTGTCGCGCAGGACCGGCGGCCCTTTGGCTTGCGCTTGCGCAGCGGAGAACGGCGTCAGCGCGATCGCCGCAGCCGTGACGAGGGCGGTGAGGGCGGAAGCCTTCTGGCGCAATGCGATCTGGAGCGACATCAAACGGTCTTGATCAAACGATCTGGAAAGCAGTTTCGTGATTGGTTTTGGCGATTGGCGGCGGACCGGATACGCGATATGCCCTTAGGAGCCGTTCCCCTTATGAGCCGCACAATGCGGCCAGTCTGGGGCGCAAGCGCCCCGTTTCCCGGACCGGACGCACCGGCCCGCCAGCGAAATAGCAGAAATCGATGCACGATGCGACTTTAAGGAACCGGTTGGGGCAGTGGCTCGAGCCCTCCCGCCGCAGCGATGTTCCCCCGTTCATGGTGATGGACGTCATGGCCGCAGCGGCCCGAATCGAGGCCGCCGGCGGCCACGTCATCCATATGGAGGTCGGCCAGCCTGCGGCCGGCGCGCCCAGGACGGCGATTGCTGCCGCCCATACGGCGCTCGAGGCCGGGCGGATCGATTATACCTCCGCGCTCGGCATCCCCTCCTTGCGCGAGCGCATCGCACGCCATTATCGCGACGCCTATGGCTGCGACGTCAGCCCCGAGCGGATCGTGGTGACCACCGGCTCCTCCGGCGGGTTCATCCTGGCGTTCCTGTCGATGTTCGAGCCGGGCGACCGCGTCGCCGTGACGGTGCCGGGTTATCCGCCCTACCGGCATATCCTGACCGCGCTCGGTTGCGAGCCGGTGTTGATCGAGACCACGAACGAGACGCGCCATGCGCTCACCGGCGAGGCATTGCTCGCCGCCCATCGCAAGGCGCCGCTGAAGGGGGTGCTGGTCGGCAGCCCCGCCAATCCGACGGGGACGATGATGTCCCGCGAAGCGCTCGCCGGGCTGATCGTGGCCGCCGAAGACGCGGGCATCCGCTTCATCTCGGACGAGATCTATCATGGGCTCGATTATGCGTTTCCGGCCGTCACCGCCGCCGCGCTGTCCGAGCACGCACTCGTGATCAACTCGTTCTCGAAGTATTTTTGCATGACGGGTTGGCGCGTCGGCTGGATGGTCGTACCCGCAATCCTGGTGCGGCCGATCGAGCGGCTGCAGCAGAACCTGTCGATCTCGGTGCCGGCACTATCGCAGATCGCGGCGGAGGCCGCCTTCGACGGTGCGGCCGAGATGGAGGCGATCAAGCATGGCTATCAGGAAAACCGGCAGATTTTGATCGAGGGATTGCCGAAGGCGGGCCTCAGCAAATTCCTGCCGGCCGATGGTGCGTTTTATCTCTATGCCGACGTCTCCGACTTCACCTCCGACAGTTTCGAGTTCGCCAAGCAGATGCTGGAGCAGGCACGCGTTGCGGCTACGCCAGGCCTCGATTTCGATCCCGTCCACGGCCGATCGTTCATTCGCTTTTCCTATGCACGCTCGCCGGGGGAGATGCGCGAGGCAGTTGACCGGATCGCTGACTGGCTTAAATAGCCGCCAGTTTCGACCAGCTCCGGAGTTCAAACTTGCCTGACCACCGATCCGTCCCGACTGCTGCTGCGCCACATTTTTCTCTCGCCGCTTTGATGTGGCCGACCCGGCCAGGCGAAACCGTCGGCGCAGTGCGTGCCGTCGTGCTGGTTGGGCTCGGCACCGCATTGATGGCGCTATCGGCCAAGGTCAGCCTGCCGCTGCCCTATGTGCCCATGACGTTGCAGACGTTGATGGTGCTGATGATCGGCGCGGCCTATGGCTGGCGTCTTGGCAGCGTAACCATGATCGCCTACCTCGCCGAGGGCGCGCTTGGCGCGCCGGTCTTTGCCGGACCGGTGGGTGGAATTGCACCGCTGGTTGGCCCGACCGCGGGCTACCTGTTCGGATTCATTGCGGCCGCTTTCGTGACTGGCTGGCTCGCCGAGCGCGGCTGGGATCGCAGCGTGGCGCTGCTGTTTGCAGCCATGGCTGTTGGCCATGTCGTCATTCTGGCCGCCGGCTTCGGCTGGCTGGCGTTCGGTCTCGGGCTCGGCGTTGCGAAGGCCTGGCAGGTCGGCATCGTGCCGTTCGTTGCGGCTTCGCTGGTCAAGAACGCGCTTGGCGCGACGTTGATGCCGGCGGCGCGCAGGCTGATCGAGCGCCGGCGATAAAGCGCCTAAGTTCGCGGTTCCAATTGACCGGGCCGGCCAAGTTGATCCTGGCTGGCCCTCTGCGTTTGAAGGGGAGTGAAGCGATGACGACCACAACGATGGTGGGGGCGCCGATCGCGTCGCCGGCAGCAAAGCCGTGGTACACGGTTCTCTACGTCCAGGTGCTGATCGCCATCGTGCTCGGCGCCCTGGTCGGCTGGCTCTGGCCTACGGTCGCTACGAATGAATGGATCAAGGCGCTCGGCGACGGCTTCATCAAGCTGATCAAGATGGTGATCGCGCCGATCATCTTCTGCACCGTCGTCTCCGGCATCGCCCACATCCAGGATGCCAAGAAGGTCGGCCGCATCGGCGTCAAGGCGCTGGTCTATTTCGAGGTCGTCTCGACCTTCGCCCTGGTGCTCGGCCTCGTCGTCGGCAATCTCGTCAAGCCGGGCGCAGGCTTCGGCAATGCTGCGGCAAGTGCGGAGGCGGTTTCCAAGTTTGCGGACCAGGCCAAGGCGCAGAAGTCAGTCGATTTCGTGCTGCACATCATTCCGGACACCGTGGTCGGTGCCTTCGCGCAAGGCGAGATCCTGCAGGTGCTGCTGTTCGCGGTGCTGTTCGGATTCGCGCTCATGAGTCTCGGCGAACGCGGCCACACCATCCGCAGCTTCATCGACGACGCCGCCCATGCCGTGTTCGGCGTCATCTCCATCGTGATGCGCGCGGCGCCGATCGGCGCGTTCGGTGCGATGGCCTACACCATCGGCAAGTTCGGCACCGGGGCTATCCTCAACCTGATCGGGCTGATCGCGACCTTCTACGTCACCGCGGCCTTGTTCGTGTTCGTCGTGCTCGGCATCATCGCGCGCCTGGCCGGCTTCTCGATCTTCAAGTTCCTGGCCTACATCAAGGACGAACTGCTGATCGTGCTCGGCACGTCCTCATCGGAGAGCGCGTTGCCGTCCATGATGGAGAAGCTGGAGCGGCTCGGCTGCTCCAAGTCGGTGGTCGGCCTCGTGGTACCCACGGGGTACTCGTTCAACCTCGACGGCACCAACATCTACATGACGCTGGCGACGCTGTTCATCGCACAGGCGCTCGGCGTCGATCTCAGCTTCAGCCAGCAGCTTACGATCCTGGTGGTGGCGATGCTGACCTCGAAGGGCGCCTCCGGCATCACCGGCGCGGGCTTCATCACGCTGGCGGCGACGCTCGCCGTGGTCGACCCGCGCCTCGTGCCGGGCATGGCGATCGTGCTCGGCATCGACAAGTTCATGAGCGAGTGCCGCGCGCTGACCAATCTGTGCGGCAACGGCGTCGCCTGCGTGATCGTCGCCTGGTGGGAGGGTGAGCTCGACCGCGACAAGCTCAACGCCAACCTCGCCAAGCAGATCGATCCGACCGACATGGAGACGGCGATCACGACGGACTGAGCCGGCACTGCAGCGCTGGTAGCGCTCGAAGTAATAGGGCTGGTCGATATCCTCGATCAGCCCTTTTCTTTGAGTCTAGAATCGCTCCGGCCGATAGGGCAGCGGATCGATCGCCGGCGTCTCGCCGCTCATGATTTCGGCGAGCAGGCGTCCGGTCGCAGGTCCCAGGGTGAAACCCTGGTGGCCGTGGCCGAAATTCATCCAGAGGCCGGGATGACGCGGAGCTTGGCCGAGCACCGGCAGCATATCGGGCGTGCAGGGGCGGGTGCCGAACCACGGATCCGGCTCGACGCGCTTGCCGAGGTCGATCAGCTCGCGTGCGGAGCTTTCCGCACTGGCGAGCTGCACGGGCGTGGCGAGCGCGTCCATGCCGGTCAATTCCGCGCCGGTGGTGATGCGGATTCCCTTCGCCATCGGGCCCATGGCGTAGCCGCCGCCCTTGTCGACGAGCGGCAGGTCGAGCGAGGCACCGCCGCTGTAATGCATGTGGTAGCCGCGCTTGCGCACCAACGGAATGCGATAGCCGAATTTGGTGAGGAGATCGGGTGACCACGGCCCGAGCGTCACGACGGCGTGGGCGGCGTCGAGGCGCCCCTGGTCCGTCACGACCGACCAGCCGCTCGCGGTCTGCCGCAGCGACTGCGCATCGCCGAGCACGATGGTGCCGCCGAGGCGCTCGAACAGCTGGGCGTAGGACGTGACCAGCGCGCCGGGATCGGAGACGGTCCAGGTGTCGAGCCAATGGATCGCGCCGGGAAGATCGTCGCGCAGGATCGGCTCGGCTTTGGCGAGCTCGCTGCCGGAGAGCACGCGAAAATTCACGCCGAAGTCGCGCTGGTCTTCCTCCGCGGCCTTGATCGAGAGATCCAGGTCGGCGGCGTTGCGGTACAGCGCCCGATAGCCGGCGCGGCGGATCAGATTGTCGGCATGAGCTTCGCGAACGAGGATGTCGTGTTCCGAAGTCGCGTAGGCGATCAGTCGCGCCCACGCCTCGATCGCCTCGCGATGCCGTTTCGGCGCCGAATGCCACCAATAGCGGAGCAGGGGCTCGATATGGCGGTGAAGCGACGACAGGCTGTAGCGCACGTCGTTGGTGCGGCCTGTCGCGATCTTCAGGAGCGTCGCAAGGTCGCGCGGCATCGGATAGGGGCGGACCGCTTCGGCCTGGATCATGCCGGCATTGCCGTAGCTGGTCTCGCGACCCGGCTCCCTGCGGTCGACGAGCGTGACGGCCCAGCCGCGCTGCCGCAGGTGCAGCGCGGCGCTGACACCGATCATGCCGCCGCCGAGAACCATTGCGCTTTGCATCGGAAGACTTCTCCTGTCGGACCGGGGCGTTCCCAAGTTATTCCCAAGTGAGGAAGCCGGGGGCAGCGGACAGCGGCGGCGCCGCGGCAAGCCGCGCCAGATCCGGGACGGGCCGGCACAATTGCGCATCGCCTGCGAACGCGGCCTCGATGCCCGCGGCGACCGAGAGCACGATGGCGTCGCCGCCGCGTGGACCGATGATCTGGAGGCCGAACGGCAGTCCGGCTTCATCGAGGCCGAGCGGAATGCTGATCGCGGGATGACCAGGGAGCGTGACGGCGTAGGCCAGCGCGAGCCAGTGGAAGTAGGACCGGGTCGGCACGCCGTCGATCTCAGCGGGATGAGGCTCCGACCACGGCCGCGGGCTCAGCGTAATGGTCGGACTGATCAGCACGTCACAGGTTTCGAAGAAGCTCTGATAGGCGCGATAGATCCGCGTCTGCGTCGCCGTGGCCCGCGCATGGTCCTCGAGCGTGTAGCCGAGCCCTTCCTCGACATTGGCGCGGACATTGGGGCCGAGCATCTCGCGACGTTCTTTGTAGTTCTTGCCGTGCATGGCCAGGAACAGGCCGGCGCGCAACACGGCGAAGGCGTCGTCCGCGCCGGAGCAATCCGGCGTCGCCTCGCGGGATTCCGCGAACAGCGGCGCCAGCTTCTTCACCCGTGCGCGGAACACGCGCCGGATCGCCTTTTCGGTCGGGGCGAAGCCAAAATCCTCGGTGAAGGCGAGGCGCAGCTTGCCGAGCTCTGCGGGGTGCGGACCGGCCCAGCGCTCGGCGCGAGCGCGCACGGGCTCGCCGGGCAGCGTATAGGCGAGCGGATCGCGGGCGTCATCGCTCGCCATCACCGACAGCATCAGCGCAGTGTCGGCGACGTTCCGCGCCATCGGCCCGTCGGTCGACAGATTGGACCAGCCGAACGCACGCTTCTCGCTGGCCACGAGGCCGTAGGACGGACGCATGCCGACGATGCCGGCGAAGCCTGCCGGATTGCGCAGGGAGCCGCCGGTGTCCGAGCCCGAGGCGAGCGGAGCCATGCCGCAGGCGAGCGCCACCGCCGAGCCGCCGGAGGAGCCCGCCGCCGAGCGCAGGGGATCGAAGGGATTGCCGGTCGCGCCGAATACGGGATTGCGGGTGTTGCCGCCCGCCGCCCATTCCGGCGTGTTGGTCTTGCCGAAGATGATGGCGCCCGCGGCGCGCAGGCGCGCGACCGAGCCCTGGTCGGCAGCCGGGACGTTATCCTTCAGCAGCGGGCTGCCATAGGTGGAGCGCATCCCGGCGGTGTCCTGGGTGTCCTTGATGAGAACGGGAAGGCCGTGCAGAGCACCGCGATCCTCGCCGCGCAGAATGGCGGCTTCGGCCGCCTTGGCGGCGGCGCGTGCGCCCGGCTCGTCCAGCGTCACGACGGCGTTGACTGCGGGGTTGATCGCGGCGATGCGGGACAGACAGGCGTCGAGCAACTCGACGGGCGAGATCGCCCGGGCGGCCAACAGGCGGCGCAGTTCGACGGCGCTGGAATCGCAAAGCTCCGACAATGCCGGTCCCCTTTCAGATTGCGACAACGGCTTAGCACATCGGCACAACGGCGAAATAAAAACGCCCGGCCGGTGCCGGGCGTTTTGCATTTGGATGTTCGGTCTTATTCGCCGCCGCCGAAACGGCGGGACCACCAGCCGGCGCGGCGCGGCGCGGCGGGCGTTTCGCTTGCCGATTGCGGCGCGGGTTCGGCTGCCGGGGCGGGCGGCGTGACCGGCTCGGCCGCCTGCACGACCGGCGTTGCCGGCTCGCTCGGGCTGCTCGACAGGAAGCTCACCTTTTCGCGCACCGTGGAGCGGCGCCGTGCGGCCTTGTCGTCGACGGGCTCTTCCTCCGCGGCAACCGCGGCAACGGGCTCGGGCTGGGCAGACACCTCGGTCTGCACCTCGGCGCGCGGTTCCGGCTGCGAGGCTTGCGGTTCAGTGCTGTGCTCGGCTTGCGCGATCGAGGGCGCAGCCTCATTGCCGAAGCCGTCGAAATCGGCGACTGCGTCGGCAGCTTCCGATGGCTGATTGGTGCCGAGTTCGTCGCTGATCGAGCCGGCGAGACCTTCCTCGCCGCCACCGCGACGGCGGCGCCCGCCGCGGCGCCCGCGCCGGCGCCGGCGTTCGCCGCTGCCCTGCTGCTCACCACGGGCCGCTTGTTCCTCGCCTTCCTCGCCGTCCTGCTCGGACTCGGCATCGTCCTCGACTTCGCCGGCCGCGACGGCCGCCTCGGGAAGCGTGGGAGGACTATCCTCGCGCAACTCGCCGTCGCGCGGGCCACCGCGGCCGCGGCGGCGACGGCGGCGCTTGCGGCGCTGGCCGTCCTGGTCGGACGCGGCTTCGCCGGACGCCTGCTCCTCGGCGAGACCTTCGGTCTCCTCGGTTTCGACCTCGGATTCGGTCTCGATGTCGAAGGCGTCCTCATCGTCGTAGGGCTCTTCGGGCAGCGGCGGCGGGCTCGCAGCCGCCTGCGCCGCAAGCAGCGCCTTGGCGGCTTCCAGCGTATGCACCTGCTCGCCGCGGTCGATCACGTAAGCCTGAGGTCCGCTGACGGACTGATCGGCAATCACCGACAGCGTCACCTTGAAGCCGTTCTCGAGGTCGCGCAGGTGGCCGCGCTTGTGGTTCAGCACATAGAGCGCGACGTCGGTGCGGGTGCGGACCACGAGATTATGGGTCGCGCCCTTCATCAGGATCTCTTCGAGGCCGCGCAGCAGCTGGAGCGCCACCGAGGACACCGAGCGGACATGGCCGGTGCCGCCACAATGCGGGCACGGATCGGTCGAGCTCTCGAGCACGCTGGCGCGGATGCGCTGGCGCGACATCTCGAGCAGGCCGAAATGCGAGATGCGTCCGACCTGGATGCGCGCGCGATCCTGCCTGAGGCAGTCGGACAGCTTGCGCTCGACCGCACGGTTGTTGCGCTTCTCGTCCATGTCGATGAAGTCGATGACGATCAGGCCGGCGAGGTCGCGCAGGCGAAGCTGGCGGGCGACCTCTTCGGCCGCCTCCAGGTTGGTCTTCAGCGCGGTGTCCTCGATATGGTGCTCGCGCGTCGATCGGCCGGAGTTGACGTCGATCGAGACCAGCGCCTCGGTCTGGTTGATCACGATGTAGCCGCCGGAGCGCAGCTGCACGGTCGGCGAGAACATCGCGTCGAGCTGGCTCTCGACGCCCATGCGCGAGAACAACGGCTGGCCGTCGCGATATTGCTTCACCGCGCTGACATTGGCGGGCATCAGCATCTTCATGAAGTCGCGCGCTTCACGGTAGCCGGACTCGCCGGCCACCTGAATCTCGTCGATCTCCTTGTTGTAGAGGTCGCGCAGCGAGCGCTTGATCAGCGAGCCTTCCTCGTAGACGAGGGTCGGGGCCTGCGACTTCAGCGTGAGGTCGCGCACCGTCTCCCACATCCGGATCAGATATTCGAAGTCGCGCTTGATCTCGGGCTTGGTCCGGGCGGCGCCGGCCGTGCGCAGGATGATGCCCATGCCCTCGGGCACGTCGAGATCCTGCACCACTTCCTTCAGGCGGGAACGGTCCTGGGCGCTGGTGATCTTGCGGCTGATGCCGCCGCCCCGCGCGGTGTTCGGCATCAACACGGCATAGCGGCCGGCGAGCGACAGATAGGTCGTCAGCGCAGCGCCCTTGTTGCCACGCTCTTCCTTGACGACCTGCACCAGCATCACCTGGCGACGCTTGATGACTTCCTGGATCTTGTACTGGCGGCGCGGGCGGAACGTGCGCTCCGGCACTTCCTCCAGCACGTCGTCGCCGCCGACGGATTCGACGACTTCCTCTTCGGCTTCCTCGCCGTCCTCGTCCTCATCCTCGTCTTCGTCGTCTTCGCCGGCTGCGTCCCCGGCTTCGGCATGCGGCGCCTCGGTGCTCTCGCCGTACACGGCGTCGGCCGGCTCAGCGGCAGCGGTCACGGCTTCGGCGAGGGCCTCGGCATGCGCTTCGGAAAGGGCGGCCTCCTGCGGCTCGGCAACAGTCCCGGTCGCGACCACGGGCTCGGCGCCGACGGCCGCGACAGGCGCGGGCGTCTCGTCGGCATGATCGTGGTCGTGATGGTCGTGCTGATGATCGTGATCGCGATGATCGTGACCATGGTCGTGATCGTGGGCGTGCTCGTCATGATGGGCATGACGATCGTCGTGATCATGCTCGCCATGATCATGTCCGGTATGGTCGTGGTCGTGGCTTTCGTGCTCGCCGTGATGCTCGGCATCGGCATGCAGATGCTCGCCTTCGTGCAAGGCACCCTCGCCATGCTCCACTTGCGCCGCGCCCTCGATCGGCTGGGCGGCGGGATCGGCACCGGCGTCGAGGCCCTCGACGATGTCGCTGCGCACGCGCTCGCCGTGACCGCGGCGGCGGGCATTGCGGTGGCGCGAACGGCGGCGCCCGTGAGAGCGGTTCTCGCTCTCCTCTTCGGCCTCGCGATGGGCCTGTTCCTCGGCCTCGATCAGCGCCTGCCGGTCGGCGACCGGGATTTGGTAATAGTCGGGATGGATTTCGCTGAAGGCGAGGAAGCCGTGGCGGTTGCCGCCATATTCGACGAAGGCGGCCTGGAGCGAGGGTTCGACCCTTGTGACCTTGGCGAGGTAGATATTCCCGCGCAGTTGCTTGCGTTGCGCGGTCTCGAAATCAAACTCTTCGACGCGATTGCCGCGGACCACGACGACCCGGGTCTCTTCCGGGTGGGTGGCGTCGATCAACATCTTGTTGGGCATGTCTTAACTCTTGGCGGCGGCGGGCGCGATTCACCGTGGGCGCGTATCGCGCCGCCGGGTGACGCGACGGTCCACCTGATTCGGGGGTGAGGGGAAGGCCGAAACGCCGTCTCTCGCGCCTTGCCGGACCGGAAGCTTCAGGACCATTGCGGCGCGCGGGATTTTCACTCCGCAGCGTCGCGAATGGTCCTTCAGAATTCGTCGGCACAGTCTGGCGCATCAAGCGTCGGCCCGTATGAAACATTGGGCGGCGAGGCCGCCCTTCAATCAGTTGCTGCTGGCCAGGCATGGCGCGAGCGCGCTCGCCTTGGGGATCACGAACCGCTCCCTTGGGATCAAGGGACCGGGTAATGGGTTACGTCGCTGTCAGAACCGTCCCGGCAACGTGAGTGGTAATCCGGGACCGTTCCGCCGCCGACGCTTGACCCGTTCCACCCGCTGCCGCGCACCGCGCTGGCCTTAGAGGGAAACGGAAAACGCTGGAATTCCCAAACCTTGAGAGTTCCGGCGCTGCACCGGGAGGCTGAATGCGACACAACCGAAAATATCGGCCGTCAGCATTCCGTACATACGAGGAATGAGCCATCCGTGCAAGGGAGCGTCGCACGGCGGTCACAGTCAGAGAGTTTCGCACTTCCGTCATTAGGGATCGATTAACCCTGTGGTTCTATTGCGTTAAAAGGGGCTGCTCGGAGGCACGGAATCGGTGGCGAGCCGCACAAATCAACGGGTTTTGCTGGGATGCGCACTGTTGTGCGCTGCAGCGTTGCCATGGGCTGATTCCTCGCGCCTGCGGGCCGCGGAAAGCCAGCCACAACCCGCTGTTGCAGCGGCGAATTTTCCAATCGCCTCGGCCGCGCGGCTGGCCGGTGACGGCAAGCAGACCCGCTTCATTCTCGACATCAACCAGGCCGTTACCTTCCGCGCCGTCACGCTGGCTGACCCGTACCGGGTCGTCGTCGACGTGCCCCAGGTCAATTTTCAGCTGCCCGCCGGCACGGGGGCCGCGGGGCGCGGACTGGTCAAGGCCTTCCGCTATGGGCTCGTCATGCCCGGCGGCTCGCGAATCGTGTTCGACCTGACGGGACCGGCCAAGATCGCCAAGTCCTACGTGGTCGAGGCGGCCAACGGCCAGCCGGCCCGGCTTGTGCTGGAGTTCGAGGAGGCCGACCGGGCCGCCTTCGTGCAGGCGCTCGCGCCCGAAAACCGCCCCGAGCTGCGGCCCACGATCGCCGAGGCGCAGCCTGCAACGGGTCCCGCGACCGCAGCCCCGGAAACGGCGCAGCAGAAGGCCGACGGCCGCCCGGTGGTCGTGATCGATCCCGGCCATGGCGGCATCGACAATGGCACGCAGTCGAGCGGCGAGAGCGAGAAGAACCTGGTGCTGGCTTTCGGGTTGGCGCTCCGCGACAAACTGGAGAAGGCCGGCAAGTACCGTGTGGTCATGACGCGGGACGACGACACCTTCATTCCCCTCAATGACCGGACCAAGATCGCCCGCAATCACAAGGCGGCGCTGTTCGTCTCGATCCATGCCGATGCGCTGCCGCGGGCCGAGGGCGATGCGCAGGGCGCGACCATCTATACGCTGTCCGACAAGGCGTCCGACGCCGAGGCCCAGCGGCTGGCGGATGCGGAAAACCGGGCCGATGCGATCGCCGGCTTCAACCTCGCCGAGGAGCCGACCGACGTCGCCGACATCCTGATCGACCTCACGCAGCGGGAAACCCGCACTTTTTCAAACCGTTTCGCCCGCCTCTTGATGGGTGAAATGAAGTCAACGGTGCGGATGCACAAGCATCCCCTGAAGTCGGCCGGCTTCCGGGTCCTGAAGGCGCCCGACGTGCCGTCGGTGCTGGTCGAGATCGGGTACGTCTCCAACAAGGGCGACCTCGAGCATCTGGTCTCCGAGGGCTGGCGGTCCCGTGCCGTGGGCTCGATGGCGCAGGCAATCGATGGGTTTTTGACCAAACGGATGGCCACGGCGGGATCGTCAAACTGACGACCCTGGGATCGTCAGATTGACGACCCCGGGGATTTTCGAACTGAAAGGGGTTTTCCGCCCCCTCGCAAAGGCCCTAGTTTGGCCACAGCGGGCGCTTTATAAAAAACGCCGCAGGGGGTTCCGGAATCGGCGAGAATCCTGTTCGGCAAGCGTCTTAAGTCCGGCACTTGATGGTATTGTGTAGCCGGCGAATTCGCGACGTGAGGTTGGTGCCAGTTTGGGGTGCCAAGGGGTCGATACTGGGCTGATCCAGACTTTGAACGGATAAACAGATAATGCGCTTGCTGGTGCGGTTCATGGGCTTCCTGTTCGCCGCGGGAACAGTGGTGTTCCTTGTCGGTGTCGGGGCCGTGGCAGGCTTGATCTGGCATTTCTCCAAGGACTTGCCTGACTACTCTCAGCTTCAGGATTACGAGCCGCCGGTGATGACCCGCGTGCACGCGGTCGACGGCTCGCTGGTCGGCGAATACGCCAAGGAGCGGCGCCTCTATCTGCCGATCCAGGCGGTACCCAAGCTCGTGATCAACGCGTTCCTCGCGGCCGAGGACAAGAATTTCTACGAACATGGCGGCATCGACTACACCGGCATGGCGCGCGCGGGTCTGGTCTACATCCAGAACTACGGCTCGAACCGCCGTCCGCAGGGCGCCTCCACCATCACCCAGCAGGTCGCCAAGAACTTCCTTCTGACCAACGAGGTCTCGTTCGCCCGCAAGATCAAGGAAGCCTTGCTGGCGATGCGCATCGAGAAGACCTATTCGAAGGACAAGATCCTCGAGCTGTATCTGAACGAGATCTATCTCGGTCTCGGTGCCTACGGCATCGCGGCCGCGTCGCTGGTCTATTTCGACAAGTCGGTGAACGAGCTGACCGTGGCGGAAGCGTCCTATCTGGCGGCGCTGCCGAAGATGCCGGCGACCCTGCATCCGGTCCGCAACCGTGACCGCGCCATCGAGCGCCGCAACTATGTCGTCGATCGTCTGCTCGAGAACGGCTGGATCAAGCAGGCCGACGCCGACAAGGCGCGCAAGGAGCCGCTCGCCGTCACCAGCCGTTCCAACGGCGCTCACACTTTCGCCGGCGAATATTTCGCCGAGGAAGTTCGCCGCGACATCTTCGAGCGCTACGGCGAGAAGAAGCTGTATGAAGGCGGCCTGTCGGTCCGCACCACGCTGAATCCGAAGATCCAGGTCATGGCCCGCAAGGCGATGGTCACCGGCCTCGTGAACTATGACGAGCAGCAAGGCTATCGCGGTGCCATGAGCAAGCTCGACGTCTCGGGTGACTGGGGCGTCAAGCTCGCCGAGATCAAGTCGCTCTCCGACATCTCGCCTTGGCGCATGGCGGTCGTGCTGGAAACCAGCGACCAGTCGGCGCGCATCGGCTTCCAGCCGAGCCGCGAGCTTGGCGGCGCCGTCAGCAAGCAGCGCGAGACCGGCATCATCACGGTCGACGGCGTCAAATGGGCGCGAGCCGCGCAAGGCGGAACCAAGGGCAAGACGCCGACGGCAGTGTCGCAGGTGCTGCAGCCGGGCGACGTGATCTACGCCGATCCGCTCTACAAGGACGGCCAGCCTGTCGAGGGCCAGTACCGCCTGCGCCAGATCCCCGAAGTGTCCGGCGCGATGGTGGCGATGGATCCCTGGACCGGCCGCGTGCTCGCAATGGTCGGCGGCTTCTCGTTCGATCAGAGCCAGTTCAACCGCGCCACGCAGGCCTATCGGCAGCCGGGTTCGTCGTTCAAGCCGATCGTGTATTCGGCCGCGCTCGACAACGGCTATACGCCCTCGACCGTCGTGCTCGATGCTCCGATCGAAATCGATCAGGGGCAGGGCGCCGGCGTATGGCGCCCGGAAAACTTCTCCTCGGGCAAATTCCAGGGACCGGTGACGCTGCGCAACGCGCTGCGGCAATCCCTCAACACGGTGACGGTGCGCCTTGCGCAGGACATCGGCATGCCGCTGATCGGCGAATATGCCCGCCGCTTCGGAGTCTATGACGAACTGCCGAACTATCTCTCCTATGCGCTCGGCGCCGGCGAAACGACGGCGATGCGCATGGTCACGGCGTACTCGATGCTCGCCAATGGCGGCCGCCGCGTGAAGCCGACGCTGATCGACCGTATCCAGGACCGTTACGGCCGCACCATCTTCAAGCACGACCAGCGCGAATGCCGCGGCTGCGACGCGCCGGGCGGCTGGAAGAACCAGGCCGAGCCGCAGCTGATCGACCGCCGCGAGCAGGTGCTGGATTCCATGACCGCCTACCAGATCACCGAACTGATGGAGGGCGTGGTCCAGGCCGGAACCGCGACCGTGGTCAAGGACGTCGGCAAGCCGGTCGCCGGCAAGACCGGCACCACCAACGAGGCCAAGGATGCCTGGTTCGTCGGCTTCTCGCCCGACATCGCCGTCGCCATCTATATGGGCTACGACAAGCCGCGCCCGCTCGGCAAAGGCAATGCCGCAACCGGCGGCCATCTGGCGGCTCCCATCGCGCGCGATTTCCTCAAGCTCGCGCTCGCCGACAAGCCTGCGGTTCCGTTCAAGGTGCCGGCCGGCATCAAGCTCGTCCGCGTCGCCTCCAAGACCGGCATGCGCGCCGGTCCCGGCGAGACCGGCGGCACCATCCTCGAAGCCTTCAAGCCGGGCACGGCGCCGCCGGACAATTATTCGGTCATCGGCGTGGCCGACGCCGACGGGCGCATGCCGGCCTCGCAGCAGCAGCAGCCCGATTCCGGCTTCTTCATGCGGCCCGGCACCGGCGGGCTTTACTAAGGCCGGATAACACACACGATCGCGGTTCCGGCGGTTGCGCTTTGCAGCCGCCGCCGCTACATCCCGATCTCAATTGCACGCGGGACCAATTCCGCGAGACCAGAGACCCACATGCGCGCCGAAATCGAACGGTTGGTAGAAGAGATCAAGCAGTCGGTCGGGCTGCTGAGGAGGCATCTTTGACGTCGAGAAATCGACGGCCCGCCTCGCTGAGCTGAACAAGCTCGCAGAAGATCCCAACCTCTGGAACGATCCCCAGAAGGCCCAGAAGCTGATGCAGGAGCGGACCTCGCTTGAGGATTCGCTCTCCGGTATCGGCAAGGTCGAGCAGGAGCTCGAAGACGATATCGGCATGATCGAGCTCGGCGAGGCCGAGGGCGATGACGGCGTCGTCGCCGAGGCCGAAGCTGCGCTGAAGAACCTGAAGAAGGAAGTGGCGCGGCGCGAGCTCGAGGCGCTGCTGTCGGGCGAAGCCGACCGCTTCGATTCCTATCTCGAGGTCCACGCCGGCGCCGGCGGCACCGAGAGCCAGGACTGGGCGCAGATGCTGCTGCGCATGTACACGCGCTGGGCCGAAACGCACGGCTTCAAGGTCGAATATCTCGAAGAGTCCGAGGGCGAAGAGGCCGGTATCAAGTCGGCGACCATCCAGGTCTCCGGCCACAACGCCTATGGCTGGCTGAAGACGGAAGCCGGCGTGCACCGCCTCGTCCGCATCTCGCCGTTCGATTCCAATGCGCGGCGGCACACCTCGTTCTCCAGCGTGCAGGTGTTTCCCGTCATCGACGACAGCATCAAGATCGACATCAAGGAATCCGACGTTCGCGTCGATACGATGCGGTCGGGCGGCGCCGGCGGTCAGCACGTCAACAAGACCGAATCCGCGGTGCGCCTGACGCATATTCCGACCGGCGTTGCCGTGGTCTGCCAGGCCGGCCGCTCCCAGCACAAGAACCGGGCACAGGCCTGGGACATGCTGCGCGCGCGCCTCTACGAGATCGAGCTGAAGAAGCGCGAGGAGAAGGCCGCCGCCGACCAGGCCGCCAAGACCGATATCGGCTGGGGCCACCAGATCCGCTCCTATGTGCTGCAGCCCTACCAGATGGTGAAAGATCTGCGCACCGGCGTGCAGACTTCCGACACATCCGGCGTGCTCAACGGCGAGCTCGACGAGTTCATGGCCGCGACGCTGGCACAGCGCGCGTTCGGCACCACGACCGGCGAGATCGAGGACGTGGACTAGCCATGCCCCGCGTCGCCTTCATCGGATTGGGGCGGATGGGGCACGGCATGGCTGGCCGCTATCTCGATGCCGGCTTCACGGTGATGCTGTGGAATCGCAGCAGGGCAAAAGCGGAAGACCTGATCGCGCGCGGCGCGCATTGGGCGACCTCGCCGGAGGATGCCGCGATCGATGCCGACGCCGTCGTGACCATGGTCGCCGACGACGAGGCCTCGCGCGCGGTCTGGCTTGGGCCGAAGGGCGCGGCCAAGACCGCCAAGTCCGGCACCATCGCGATCGAATGCTCGACCGTCTCCTATGACCATGCCCGCGAGATGGGCCGCGAGCTGAATGCGCGCGGGTTGATCTACATCGACTGCCCCGTGACGGGATTGCCGGACGCGGCGGCCGCCGGGAAACTGACGCTGCTGGTCGGCGCCGACGCAGCCGATCTCGAACGTGCGCGGCCCTATCTCGAACCGATCGGCTCGACCATTCGCCATTTCGGCGCGGTCGGCTCCGGCACCGTCTACAAGCTCATCAACAATCTCATGGGCGCGATCCAGATCGCCGGCCTCGCCGAAGGGCTCGCGATCGCCGAGCAGGCCGGCCTCGACATGAACCTGGTGCTGGAGTCGATCCAGGCGGGCGTCGCCGCAAGCCCGCAGGTCACGCGTCATTCCAAGCGCATGGTCGCCCGCGATTTCTCCGGCGCGACCTTCACCGCGGCGCTGCGGCACAAGGATGCGGCCTATGCCGTGAAGCTGGCGGAGAGCCTCCTGGCGGGCAAGCCGCTGGTCGCGCGCGCCGCGGTTGAGGCCTACGCGCAGGCCAAGGCGGCGATGCCTGATGACGACGAAGGCAGGATGATCGAGCTGGTGTCGCGGCCGAAGAGGGCACCCTAGGAACCTAGCGCGTGTACTCATAAACCCGCGCTGCATATCACGTTAGGTCCGCTCTGCCCGGATAGCGGCGCGTTTGCGCACTCAACGCCAAGTCCGCTGCGCCAGAAAACAGACCTTACGAAGTTTGACCGTGGGCACCCGCTATTCGCCTGCATACCTTGCAGTCAGTGAGTGCCCGTGCAGACTTCCCGAAAAGACGACGATCGCCTTTGGCGAAGGTTCTGCTAGAAGCTTTCCGGTCATCATGTTCGGGCTGGCGGGGGCAAGTGGAACTGTCACCGTCTTGCCACCTTCTTGAATTGTCGCGCGTCCGCGCATGTCCTTTGTCGAAAGCGGCGAGCCGTCGTCGTCTCCCACATAGAAAAGGATATCCAAACCCTTCCGCACAAACTCGATCGGGTGCCCTTGCGACTTGACGACCGGACCGCCGTTGCTGCCCCTTGTCTGTGCCGCAGCAAGTTGGGTCATGGCCGCGATCGCGGTGAAAATGGCCGGGAAGATGTACTTTCGCATTGTCGGTCTCCTTTGGTTGGCGCGGGATCAGTAGGCTTCCGCAGGGGTGAGCGTTGCAGCGCGTTCGGCCACTAGGCGGTCCAGCGGTTTCTTGCCGAGCATCAGAAACAAGATGGGGGTCACGAGGGCATCGAGCGTCGTGGTGCTCAGCAGACCACCGAAAATGGTGACGGCGACCGGATGCAGGATCTCGCGGCCCGGTTCGTCCGCGCCGATCAGGAGCGGGGTCAGAGCAAGTCCGGCACAAAGTGCCGTCATCAAGACGGGGCTGAGGCGTTCCATGCTGCCTCGAAGGATCAGGCCAGTCCCGAAACGCTCCCCTTCGTGGACGGCTAGATTGATGTAGTGGGAAATCTTGAGGATGCCGTTACGCGCAGAGATGCCTGCCAGCGTGATGAACCCGATCATCGAAGCCACCGACAGCGGCTGACCGGCGATCTTAAGACCAGCCACGCTGCCGATCAGGGCCAGCGGAATGCCGCCCATGATGATGAGCGCCAGGACAACCGATCGATACCGGCTGTAGAGCACGATGAAGATCATCGTTAGAGATGCAAGCGACAAGATGCCGATGCGCCAGGAGGCCTCTTGTTGCGCCTGGAATGCGCCCTCGAGCTTGGTGGTGTAGCCTTGCGGGAAATCCAGCTGCGAAACAGCTCTTTGGATGTCGGCGGCGATGTCGGCAATGTCGCGGCGGCCGTCGCCGTTACCGTAAACGACGATCCGGCGCTGGGTTCCCTCGCGCTGAATCTGATTTGGACCATCCGTCTCGACAACCTCAGCCAGCGCGCTCAGCGGGACGAATTCAATTCCGGCTGGTATGAGTAGGTTCTGCAATCCCGTCGTCGAACGATCCTGCTCTGAAAGGCGCATCACGACGTCGAAGCGACGATTGCCGTCAACGATCTGGGAGACCTTTCGGCCGTTTGACAGCGTATCGAGCGCCTGCGTGATCGCTGCCGGAGTCAAACCGTGAAGGGCGGCGCGGGCATGATCGACCTGAACCCGCACCTGCGGAATGAGAACCTGCTTCTCGACCTGGAGATCGACCAGCCCCGGAATTGTCGAAAGGCGCTGGCGCGAGGTTTCGGCCAGGCGGCGCAGCGTCTCGATGTCCTGACCGTAGATCTTGAGCACGATTTGGGCGCGAATCCCCGACTGCAGATGATCGAGCCGGTGACTGATGGGCTGCCCGATGGCAACCGAAGCCGGCAGTCCGGAAAGCGCTTCGCGGATGTCCGCGTAGACGTCTACCTTGTCGCGTTTCGACCGAACGACATCGACATCGACCTCGCTGTAATGGACGCCCTCGGCGTGCTCGTCGAGTTCCGCGCGACCGGTGCGGCGGCCGACGGATTTGACTTCCGGCACCTTTGCAATCAATTGCTCGGCCAGCAATCCGAGCCGGTGCGATTCAGCGAGTGAGATACCGGGATTGTACTGCAGCGACAGAACAAGCGTGCCTTCATTGAAGGGCGGTAGAAAACTGCGTGGCATGAGGCTCGCTGCGTAGAAGGCAATCACGACCGCTGCCGCGACCCAGCCGAGCACAAGTCGGCGCCGCTCGAATGCCCAGCCAAGCAGACGTTGGTACGCCTGCTTCAACCCTCGCACGACAGCACTTTCGCTCGCGCCTGAATGAGTTCGCCCGGAAAGCAGATAGTAGGACAAGACGGGCGTTACCGTCACCGAAGTCAGCAGCGAAGCGAGTATCGACACCACATAGGCAATGCCGAGTGGCGTGAACAACCGGCCTTCGATACCTGGAAGCGCAAACAGCGGCACGAATACGAGGACGATGATCATGGTCGCATAGACGATGCCGGAGCGGACTTCCTGGCTCGCTTCAGCGATCACTTCGAGAACAGGCCGCGGCGCGGTGGAGGCGGCATTCTCCCGCAGGCGCCGCAGGATGTTCTCGACATCCACCACTGCATCGTCGACCAGCTCGCCGATGGCGATGGCAAGCCCACCGAGCGTCATCGTGTTGATCGTGAGACCGAAGGCGCGGAACACCAGGGCGGTAACGAGGATGGACAGTGGAATGGCGGTGAGCGAAATGAACGCCGCCCGTCCATTCATCAGGAAAATGAAGAGAACCACCGCGACAACGATCGCCGCCTCGACCAAGACCCGCTGTACGTTGTGGATCGACGTCTCGATGAACGTAGCTTGACGAAATTGAACGTTGGTGACGCTGATCCCTGACCGCATAGTACGTTGCAAGTCCGCGAGCGTCGTCTCGATATTCCGGGTCAAAGCGACCGTGTCGGCTGCCGGCTGCTTCATCACGCTGACAATCACCGCCGGTTTCCCGTTGTAGCCGGCGTCACCGCGCTTGGTGCGCGGGGCGAAATCCACCTTTGCGACCTGCTTCAACAGGATTGGATGCTTGTCCTGTGTCGCAACGACGGTGTTGCCCAGGTCCTCGATTTGCTTAGTGAAGCCGACGTTGCGGATGAGATATTCGCGGCCATGCTGGTCCACGAACCCGCCACCGCTGTTGGTGCCGAACTTGGCCACCGCCTGCTCGACCTGGTCGTGGGTGACGCTAAGGGACTGCATAGTCGCGATGTTCGGCGTTACCCGGTATTGCCGGACTTCGCCGCCTATCGGAATGACCTGGGCCACTCCCGGAATGGCAATCAATTGCGGGCGGACGACGAAGTCCGCGATCTCGCGAACGTCCATGGCGGAGGCTCTGCCATCGCTGGTCAGAGCGATCAGCATGATTTCACCCATGATGGACGTCACCGGCCCCATCTGCGGATTGACAGCGGAGGGTAGCTGCTCGCGGATCAGCGCCAGCCGTTCTGAAACGAACTGTCGGGCCCGGTAGACGTCCGCACCCCAATCGAACTCGACATAGACAATTGAGAGTCCCGCGCCAGAGACTGAGCGGACCCGGATGACCCCGGGCATGCCGTTCATTGACATTTCGATCGGGAACGTCACGAGCTGTTCCACCTCCTGTGGGGCCAGTCCTTCGGCCTCGGTCAGGATGTTGACGGTCGGACGGTTGATATCGGGCAAAACGTCAACAGCAATACCAGGTAGGACAAACAGGCCGTAACCAACAAGCACGGCAGCAGTCGTCAGTACGAACAGGCGATTTCGCAGGCTCGCCGTGACGATGAGCTTGAACATGCGCGGCTCCTACCGGATCTGGTTGATGAGGTCGGTGCCGCGGACGACAACCCGCTCACCTCCGCTGAGGCCCGATGCAATCAGCACGCGTGCTGCGTCCACCGGAAGAACCCGTACCGGGCGTGGCTCGAAGCGCTCGGCGGCCGTGTGCAGCCAGACAATGTTCTCCCCGTTGCTGCTTCGCGCGACAGTGTCGCGTGGAAAGATCAGGCCGGAAACGGGCGCGCCGCTCTGAAGCATCACGTTCAGGGGCTGGCCGATGTTGAGGCCTGCCGGCGGCTCCTGGATGGCGAACTGAACGACGGACGCATGCTGCCGCAATGCGCGGCTCGTTCCGACATGAGACAGCGCAATCGTCTGTCCGTTCGGCGCGATCGCCGTCGCCGCTTCAGGAACCTTCAGCCCGATGTCTTCATAGGCCAGCGCTTCAACCCACAGGCTCTTGGGGTCGGCGATCTGGAAGAGAACGTCTTGCGGCTGAATCACCTGCCCTGGCACGACCTTGGCCGCGGTGATGATGCCGTCGGTGGATGCGCGCAGCTCCTCAAAGCCGGTGCGGGAATTGCGAACGGTTTCGCGGCGCGCCTGCAGCCCCTCCAGTTCGCTTTCGAGGTCGTTGACCTGCCCCTGCGGGACGGCGCCTCGCTCTGCCAACGGCCGCAGGCGGCGGAGCTTGTTCTCAGTGACCGCCATCAACTGTTCGATCTCGCCGACCTTTTCGAGAATCGTCGTGCGGTCGGCAATCGGCAAATGGGGCTCGATCTGGATGAGAACGTCGCCTTTCGCGACCGTTTGCCCGATGCGCGCTATCGCGCCAGCATTGGGAATGACGCGGCCGCCGTAGATGCTTTGCACGATGCTGCTGCGGTTCGGATCGGCAATGACGCGGCCGATCAGGTTGACGGCGGGGCGGATCGTCTGCGGTTCGGCCACCGCGGTGCGTACATCAAGCAAGCGCTGGGTCGGTTTGGCGGCAAAGGCGGAGCCGTCCTGCAGGCGCCTCGGCGCATCGCTCAGCGCCGGTGGTTCGGGTGGACGAGGGTAGTTCGCACCGGTCTGGCTTTCGCCGAACGACTTCGCGGCGAGAACAACGATTATGGTCGACGCCACTGCCGAGACTGTCACCGCAAGTCTGCTGCCCGACCGTATTGAATAGCCAAGAAGCAGAGCGAGGCCGGCAGCCCCAACGGCAAGCGCTGGCACGAGACGACTGGAGGAAAGCCAGCCATGCTCGTGCGCTTGAGGCGGGCTGGCCGGCTGCGGCGCAGCCAATGAATCAACCAGGAGATCGTCGCCCTTTTGAGCGGACACTGAGAAGATGACTTCCACGGATTGGGCCGGCTGAACAGGCAAGGCGAGTGTGTAGAGACCGCTTCCTGCCTTCGAGGCCTCGACGGCGGTGGAATCGCCGACCGTCACCTGCAAGGTCGCATCCGCGACAGGCTCGTTGGTTACGGCATCGTCTAGGTAGATCGAAAGCTGGTTGTCCCTGAGAATCCCGACGATCTCGTAAAGCTCGGATCGCGCAGCGACTCTCGGATATGCAGATGAGACCGCGTTGTTGGTCTGTCCGTGATCGTGGCCCTCATGTGCGCAGGAGCCGGCGCAGTCAAAGATCAAGCTCGCCAAGCAAGCAAGGACCGCCAGCCCAAGCCGCGCGAGCTGCCCTTTCGGGCAGGACTGTGTCGTCAACATGGAAAATCCCTTCAGGCATGCGAAACGGCGGCCGAAAGGCCGCCCGAATTACGCGATGCTGAGGGTACTTGGTGGTCGGATGAGACCTTCGGGCCTGACGCCATCGATGACCCGCACGGCCGGCAGTTCGACACCACCAAGCAAGGCGAACGGGGTTGCCAGAACGGCCAATCCGGGCGACGCGATGGAGCTGCCAAATATGCTCCAGGTCAGGTTTGGACCACCATCATCATCGTGGTCCGGTCCGTCGTGAACATGGCCTTCTGCATTGTCGCCGTCGTGCGAGTGAACGTGACCCGCGAGTTGATCGTGAAAATGCACGGAACCGCTCAAGGCGACCGCCGGTTCCGGCATGGCACCCAAGGCAGCTTCCGCCTGAGACACCGAAATGAGGGCGCCTTGAAGCACAAAGGCCGATATCGCCAGGAACATGGTCGTCCTGGCGATCTGGCGAAGGCGTTGAGGTAGGTCGTGCAGCACAGGGAACGACTAGGAGATTTTCACTGCGGTTTCAAGGCGCCCCCAGCGAGCACCGCGACCTCGGTCGCGTCGGTGCTCAAACTCGCCGGGGCGACCTGATGCTGCCGGGCATCGTGGTCAACGCCTCAACCGAACGATTTTTTCCCATTTCCCGATCGAGCAGATGCAGCTGATGCGGTTCAACGGGCAGGCGTGGGAGCGGTTCAGTGATGTCATCGCCGGGGAAGTCGCCCCCACGAGCGCAGCCAATAGTCAGCGGGCGTCGGCCCTAGCCCGCGCTCAGTCGCACGCCGGCGCGCAAGAACTTCTGCGGGTCCACTGCTTCGCCCTCAATGCGGGTCTCGTAATGCAGGTGCGGACCGGTGGAGCGACCGGTCGAGCCGACCAGACCCACGACCTGGCCGATCTTCACGATCTCGCCGACCTTGACGTTGATCTCGGAGAGGTGGCCGTAGCGGGTCGAAAGCCCGTTGCCGTGATCGACCTCCACCATGCGGCCGTAACCGCCGGACCAGCCGGCGGAAACGACCTTGCCGTTGGCGGTGACGCGAACCGGATCGCCGCTGGCGGCGCGGAAGTCGAGGCCGGTATGCATCGCAGGCCGGCCGAGGAAGGGATCGCTGCGGACGCCGAAGCCGGAGGTGAACTCGACCTCGCCGACGACGGGCTTGCGGTAGGGCACCAGCGCCAGCGTGCGGTTGAGGCGATCCATCTCGGCGCGGGTGATGTTGATGCGATTGAGCTGCTTCTCGAACGGCCCGGCGTTGGCGGTCAGTTTGATGGGAACGAAGGGTCCGCCCATTGCGCTGCGCGGCACGGCGGCTTCGAGACTGGCGAGATTGAGACCGAGATCGCTGACCACGCCGCGCATCCGGCGCATGCGTGAATCCATGCTTTCCTCGACGGCGCTGAGCGCCGCCATCTGGCGACGTTCGACCTGATCGAGCGAGGTGGTGAGCCGGACCAGGACGTTGTCGAAGCCGTGGTTCTTCGCAAATTGATTGGCCTGGGGAGCCACGACGGCCGGGGCGCGCGATTCGAGCCGCGCCTCACGATCCGGCGGCGCCACGAAGATCACGGTGTCGCTGATCGGCGAGGGCTTTGGCGTGCTCTGGCTTGAATCACCGCGCTGTGGGGTCGCACGGGGAATCGAGCCGGTCACGTCGGGCATGGCCCCGAGCGCCGTGGCCCGGGACTCCAGCGCCGTCTGGCGCTTCATGATCTGGTCGAGCTTCTGGTCGAACTGTTCCTGGTCGAGCAGCTGCCGGCTGGTGGTGCGATCGACCTTGGCGCGCAGCTCGGCGATGCGGTCCTCATAGGCGTATTGCATCTCGGCCTGGCGGGCGATCAGCCGGGTCAGGACGTCGTCTCGGAAGGCAAAATAGGTGGCGGTCGCCGCCGACCAGAGACCGAGCAGCACCACCGTTCCAACCACGATCCAGAACACCACGGGCCCGAAGCGGACCTGCTTGCCGGCATGGACGATGGTGTAGGCATCGTCGGTCGCGGGAAGGGGGATCGCTGCGGCGGCCGCGACGGCGGGACGGCGTTGGAAGCCCCGGCCATGGTCGTGCGGATGATGTTGGGGGTACTGCGAATATTGGGCAGAACTTTTCGACATCGGCACTCCCGCGCCGGTCGGATGAGTCCGTACGGCCCTAATTGCCGCAGCAATCTGGGCCGGTCATGGTTAATTTTCCGGAAACGGGAACAGGCGAATTCAAAGGACTGGTTAAAGGCTTCTTGCCGCATCCAGCACCGCGTCGGCATGCCCGTCGACCCGGACATTGCGCCAGATCCTGGCCAACTTGCCGTCGGCTCCGACCAGGATCGTGGTGCGAAGAATTCCGAGGAAGCTCTTGCCGTACATGGACTTTTCGCCCCAGGCGCCATAGGCTTCCAGCATCTCGTGCTGCTCGTCCGAGATGAGGGGGACACCGAGAGAGTGCTTGTCGCGGAACTTCTCCTGGGCCTTTAACGGATCGGCGGAGATCCCGAGCACGGCGGTGCCGGCGGCCGCGAAAGCGCCGGCGAGGCGGGTGAAGTCGATCGCCTCCCGGGTGCAGCCGGGCGTGTCGGCGCGGGGGTAGAAGAACAGGACCAGCTTTTGGCCGGCATAGTCCGCCAGTGTGACGACGTCGCCGCCGTCGCGGGGCAGGCGGAAGGCGGGGGCCTTCTGGCCCTCGGCCAGGCCGGCCTTCGCCGCCGTCGTGGGCGCGGATGCCGATTTGGAGGAATTTAACTGTTTCGATGCGGCCTTATGTGATCCTGCTTTTGCTAAAGTCCCGGTTGATTTGCTCGCCGGTGTCCGCTGCATCGTTGCGGACTTTGCTTGAGTCGATGCCCGCGCTTTCAGGGTCTTCTTTTTAGCCGTCGGACCGCCGGAGGGCGCCTTGGACGATTTCTTTTGGGATTTCTTGGACATACGCCTTCCTTTCGACGCTTTCGGCGGGTCAACCGAAGCGGTATTGCAGCTCTCGTCCGGTATGCCGGACTGGCGCCCTTGGCTGGGCAAGTCTGACGACGCCGGAGTATGGTTACAAGGAATTCCACGCACCACCCCACTGCTCGTTGAACGCGCTCCCGGGGCGAAATGACGAACAGCAGGAATATTCGAAGTATGGCTGCAGTGCCGGCGCGGGGAGCTTTGCTTCCCGGGGGCGGCTGCGGTCCCGGCGGTGCTCAATCTCACGACGGGCGCCTGTATCGAGAGGCAATGGCAAGGGATAAGTCGCCCCAGGATTACAATCGGGACTTCGATCGGCGCGGCGATCAACAGCCGCAGGAATGGGACGACGCCGATTGGGATCCGGATCAGGAGGCGGCCGCGGGCCATCGCGCGCGCCGGCTGTTGGCGCGTTCCAACTCGGGCTTTCATCGCTTCGGCGACGGGTTTGGCGCGCTGCGCCGCTGGCTGGCCGCCGATCGCTGGCTGAAGCGCCTCGTCCTTGTCGTCGGGACTCTCGCCGTCATCTTCGTCGGCTGTTTCGCTGCGCTGTGGTGGCGGCTCGGCGCCGGTCCCATCAATCTCGACATCGCAACGCCGTGGCTGGCCGCCGCGATCGAGGACAATATCGGTCACGGCAACACGGTTGAGATCGGGGGCACCCAGATCGAGCGGGCCGGGCGGGTCCGCATCGCCGTCCGTATCCGTGACATCATCGTCCGCGACCGCGATCACGCCATCGTCGCCAGCGCGCCGAAGGCCGAGGTGAAGCTGTCGGGGGCGGGCCTGTTGATGGGGCACCTGCGCGCCGAGAGCCTCAATCTCGTCGATGCCGAGCTCGCGATCCGGATCGCGCCCGACGGCACTGTCACGGTGTCGGCCGGCGACACCGCAAAGCCGCTGGCCACCGGCGTGGCCTCGAAGAAGGATGCCGGCCTGCCGCCGACATTCCCGCGCAACAGCGTCCCGCCGCCGCCTTTCGCCACGCCGCCCGCGGGCCAGGATCCGTCTCAAGCCGCTTCCCAGGCCGCGCCCCAGGCGACCGCGCAGAGCGGCATTCTTCAGGGCCTCGACTGGCTCGACAGCCTCAGCATGACCGGTCTGGACGGCCAGAACCTCAACGAGATCGGCCTGAAGAACGGCAATCTGATCGTCGACGATCAGCAGCGCGGCAGCAAATGGTCGTTTGAGAACATCACGCTCAGCCTGCGCCGGCCGAGCCGCGGCGGCGTCACGCTCAGCCTCGGCGAGGAGGGCGCGCGGCCCTGGATGCTGCGGGCCACGATCGGTCCGGCCGAGAATGGCGTGCGCTCGGTCGACATCAAGGCCGACAAGGTCTCGACCTCCAACATCCTCTTGGCGCTGCGGGTCAAGGATCTCACCTATACCGCCGATTTGCCGCTGACCGGCGAGCTCAAGGGCGAGCTCGGCCGCGACGGCGTGCCGACCTTCTTCCGCGGCAAGATCGCGGTCGGCGCGGGCAATATCATCGATACCGACACGCCCGACTATCCGATGGCGATCGACCAGGCCGAGATCAATGTCGAGTGGGATGCCAACCGGCGGGTGCTGGTCGCGCCGTTCAAGGTCCTGTCGGGCGCGAACCGGCTGACGCTTCTGGCCCATCTCGAGCCGCCCAACGGCACCGTCAACGACTGGCAGCTCGGCTTCAGCGGCGGGTCGATCCTGCTCGGCGGCATCGACAACGAGCCGCCGCTCGTCTTCAACCGCATCGCGATCGGATTCCGCTTCGACACCGACCACAAGCGCTTCCTGCTGACGCAGGCCGACATCAGCAATGGCGAGATCGGCGTCGCCGGCACCGGGGCGATCGACTATTCGGGCGAGCCGCGCCTGACGCTCGGCTTTGCGGGTACGCCGATGTCGGCTTCCGCGCTGAAGCGGATGTGGCCGACGCTGGTCGTTCCCGAGTTGCGCGAATGGGTGATCGACCGGATCGAGCGCGGTACGCTCCAGCGCATCGAGATCGGCATCAATTCGCCGACGAAGAATCTTCCGCGCAAGGGCCCGCCCATCCCCGACGACGGGCTGTCGGTCAACATCGTGGCGAGCGGCGTCGCGGTCCGTCCCGTGGACGGCATGCCGGTCGTGCACGATGCCGATCTGAAGGCGCGCGTGACCGGCCGCACCGCGACCGTGACGATCGGCCAGGGCATTGCCGATACGCCTGCGGGCCGCAAGATCACGATCTCCGATTTCGTCTTCGAGGTGCCCGACATGGCGCCGAAGCCGTCGCCGTCGCGGACCAGATTCCGCGTCGATGGTCCGGTGCCCGCGGCGGCTGAAATGCTGGCCAATGATCGCCTGAGCGATCTGTCGTCGACAATGGTCGATCCCAACACCAGCAAGGGGACATTCACCGCGAACATCCAGCTCGGCCTGCCGGTCAAGGGCGAATTGACCAAGGCTGACACCATCTATGCCGTCACCGCCGACCTCAACGGCTTTGCCGCTGACAAGCTGGTGATGAACCAGAAGCTGGAGGCCAACAGCCTCAAGATCGTCGCCAACAACCAGGGCTATCAGGTCAAGGGCGACGTCAAGATCAACGGGCAGGCGGCCTCGCTCGACTATCGCAAGCCGACCGAAGGCGATGCGGACGTCAGGCTGCAGGCGACGCTGGACGATGCGAGCCGCGCCCGCCTCGGATTTGATCTCAGCCCCGCCGTCAGCGGATCGTTGCCGATCAAGCTGTCGGGCAAGATCGCCGGCGGTCCCGACCAGACCACGAAGCTCGGCGTCGAGGCCGACCTGACATCGGTCAAGCTCGACAACATCCTGCCGGGCTGGGTCAAGCTGCCGGGCAAGTCGGGCAAGGCCAGCTTCAAGGTCGTGCCGACCGCGCAATCGACGCGTCTCGAGGACATCGTCATCGAAGGCGGCGGCGCCTCGATCAAGGGTTCGCTCGAAGTCGACGCGAACGGCGACCTCGTGAACGCGAACTTCCCGATCTATTCACCGTCCGATGGCGACAAGACCGCATTGAAGGCTGAGCGTGGTCAGGACGGCGTCATCAGGGGCACCATACGCGGCGACGTGTTCGACGGCCGCGGCTTCCTGAAATCGGCGATTTCGGGCAATTCCAAAGACGACAAGAACAACAAGATGAAGAACGTCGATTTCGACATCGACGTGAAGCTCGGTGCCGTCGCGGGTTTCAACGGCGAGGCGATGCGCAGCGTCGATGCCAAGATGTCGAAGCGCAACGGCGCCATGAAGGCCTTCAGCCTGAGCGGCAAGATCGGCCGCGATACGCCGGTGGCGGCCGATCTGCGCGGTGGGCGGGCGCAGGGCAGCCGCGAGGTGATCTATCTCCAGACCAACGATGCCGGCGCGCTGCTGCGCTTCACCGACACCTACACCAAGGCGGTCGGCGGCCAGATGGTGGTGGCGATGGAGCCGCCGACGTCCGAGCCGAACACCTCGCGCGAGGGCCTCATCAACGTCCGTGACTTCACGGTGAAGGGCGAGGCGCAGCTCGAACGCGTGGCCGCCGGCGCGCCCAACGGCACCGGCAACGGCGTCTCCTTCAGTGCTCTCCGCGCCGAGTTCACCCGGCAGAACGGCGCGCTGACGATCCGCGACGGCGTCGTCAAGGGCCCGATGATCGGCGCCACCATCGAAGGCTCGATCGACTATCCCGGCAACCAGGTCTGCATGAGCGGCACCTTCGTGCCGATGTACGGGTTGAACAACATGTTCGGACAGATCCCGGTCCTCGGGCTGTTCCTGGGCGGTGGCGATAAGGAAGGACTGATCGGCGTGACCTACGAGGTCATCGGCACGCCGGCCGCGCCCGTGATGCGCGTCAATCCGGTCTCGGCCATGGTGCCGGGTGTGTTCCGCAAGATCTTCGAGTTCAACACCGGTAAGCAGAACACGCCGTTCGAGGAATTCCCCTCGCAGTCGAACGACGGTTCGGGCGGCTCGACACGTCAGCTCTCGAGCGGTTGCAGCCTCGCGCGGCGGTAGGAGCGGGCGCGATCGTTTCCGTCGTCATGCCCGGGCATGACGACGATCGCATTGAATCTCTGCACGGCCTACGCCGCGCGCACGCCTGCCAGGAACGTCCCGACTTCGCCGGAGAGCTGCTCGGCCTGCTTGGAGAGGTTGCTGGCCGCGGCGAGCACCATGCCGGCGGCATTGCCGGTCTCGTTCGCGGCGGTCGAGACGCCGCCGATATTGGTGGTGACCTCCTTGGTCGCCTCTGCGGTCTGCGAGACGCTGCGGGCGATCTCGGCGGTGGCGGCGCCTTGCTCCTCGATCGCGGCCCCGATCGAGGTGGCGATGCGGCTGACCTCCTCGATGGTGGCGGTGATGCCGCCGATGGCGTCCACGGCCTCCTTGGTCGCGCCCTGGATCTGGGCGATCTTGTCGCCGATCTCGCGGGTGGCTTCGGCGGTCTGGCTCGCCAGCGACTTCACCTCGGAGGCGACGACGGCAAAGCCGCGGCCGGCTTCGCCAGCGCGCGCCGCCTCGATGGTGGCGTTGAGCGCGAGCAGATTGGTCTGGGCGGCGATGTTGGAAATCAGCTCGGCGACGTGCTCGATCTGCTGGGCGCCGTCCGAAAAGGGCACGCACGATCGTGTCGGTGCGGCGGGCGCTGTCGACCGCGCGTCCGGTGACCTCTGCGGATTGGGCGACCTGGCGGCTGATCTCGGTGATGGAGGAGGAGAGCTCCTCGGCGGCGGCCGCGACGGTCTGGACACGCTGACTGGCTTCGGTGGCGGCCGTGCCGACCAACGCGGCGCGGCGGTTGGTGCCTTCGGCGGTCGAGGACATCGACTTGGCGGTATGCTCGAGCTCGCCGGAGCCGGAGGCCATCAGGCCGACGAGCTGGCCGACGGAGGCATCGAAGCGGTCGGCAAGCGCGATCAGGGCCTCGCGCTTCTCCTGCTCGGTGCGCGTCTTGGTGGCGGCCTGTTCGGCCTCCAGCGCGCGGGCGGTCAAAGCTGTCTGGCGCAGGATTTCGAGGGTCTCGGCCATGCGGCCGATCTCGTCGCCGCGATCGGTCTCCTCGACCGGCTTGTCGATGGCGCCTTCGGAGATCTCCTGCATGCGGTTCTTCTGGCGCTCCAGCGCGCCGAGCACGTCGCGGGCGATCAGCCAGGACAGTGCCGCCATCAGCAGCATCAGGCCGGTGCCGATCGCGGCAAGCTCGAGCGTCAGCGCGCGCACGTCGGCGTCGATGTCGTCGACATAGAGGCCGTAGCTGATGGTCGCGTTCCAGGGCGCGAATTTGCGCGCGTACACGGTCTTGCGGACCGGCTCGGTCTGGCCGGGACGGGGGTAGAGATATGAGGTGACCCCACCCTGCGCGGTCTGCTCACCCGCCTTGACAATGGCGTCGGCGATCAGGACGCCGTTGGAATCCTTGGCCCCGGTGATCTTACCCTCGAGCTGCTGGTTGGCGCCGTTCAACAGAAGCGACGTGTCGGAATTGTAGACGACGGGGTAGCCCTGGTTGCCGTTGAAGTTCATGCGGCGTCCGCGCTGGTGGAAGTGGGCTTTGGCATCGGCCAATGTCAGCTTGCCGGCGGCAACCTCGTCCTGAAGCGATTGTGCGTAATTGTAGAGCAACTCGACAGCGGTCCGCATCTGCTGGACGCGGTCTTCCATCATGCGGCTCTTGCTGAGCACGGACGATACGCCGATGATGGCCGTGACTGTGAGGGCTGCAAGGCAGACCATGCTGGCAAGCTTGGTGCGGATCTTCAGATGGCTCAGCAGCTTCATGACAGCCCCTACGGAATGGTTATTGCTCGCCTGGGTAGCATGAAGTTCTTACCAATCATGAACGTAGGCATGCGGCGGCCTGCCGCGCGCGGCGTCCGCAGCCTCATGCGCAATCATGCAGGCGAATCGTCTTGCCGACGGGCTCAAGCCCGTCTGGGGGAAAGAATCGATCTTGGACTTTGGGAGCTAAGAGCCTGACTGGACCTGCAATGACTCGATTCGTTCATCGCATCATCATGTCTGTGCTGCTCGTCGCGGCCCTCGTTCTGATCTGGAACGTGCTGGGGGCGCGCTGAGACGGCACCGTCGGTTGCCGGTGCCGTCCTGTTTGTTGTCAAATCGGGGCGCGTCAGCGCCGCACGAAGTTTGAGCTATTTCTTGCCCATCGCCGCGTCGGCGCTGACCGAGCCGCCGCCGGCTGCCGACAGATAGAGGCAGGCGAAGCAGAACAGGATCGCCGCGGTGCCGCCATTGAGCAGCGGCAGGAACACCGGCGTCTCACCCTTGAACATGTGGCCCATGAAGTAGGCAAAGGCCATCTCGCCCGAGAGGATGAAAGCGGAAAGACGGGTGAACAGGCCGATCATCAGGAGCGCGCCAAGCACAAGTTCGAGCGCGCCAGCCGTCCAGATCAGCGGCGGGATGTTGGCGAAGTAGGGAAGCACCGGAAACTTGAAGATCTTGGCGACGCCGTACTGAAACAGCAACAGGCCGGTCATGAAGCGAAACAGGCTCAGGAGAACCGGTTGAAAGCGAGTGAGATAGGGAAAGTCCATTGGTTTGTGCCCTCCATCCAATGCGCGACTAGGATCGTATTCAGCGCCGCCTCGCAAGTCACCCCAGAGCAATTTCGCGCTGACATTTTCGTCATGTCGGACAAGACACCGCAGTTCGTCCGTTCGTGCCCGAGCTCTTGCGGATGGTGCCCGCATGTCATGCGTAATTCCCCGGTGACATCGAGGGATGCAAGTTACGTCGGGGAGACTTACTCCCGCAAGGCGGGAACGATCAGGAATGGAATCATTCCGAGAATCACGCTCGCAAGTGCGAAAACGAGCAGCAGATTGTAGCCGTGCGTGACATCGTGGATGAGGCCGCCGCTCCATGAGCCGAAGGCGGAGCCGAGGCCGCTGCCGATCGATATGGTGCCAAAGATCGTGCCGACCCGCTTGCCGCGGAAGATCTTCATCGCGGTCGCCGTGATCAGCGGTCCGCGCGAGCCCATCATGCTGCCGAAGCAGACCACGAAGCCGGTGAGCAGGATGACATCAGGATAATACTGAAGCAGCCAGAGCAGCACGATGCCGAGGATCGAGATGGCGTAGCTGAGCAGCACCGACGGCCGCCGCCCGATCAGCCCGTCAAGTGCGGACACGCCCAGCATGCCGAACACGAGCACGACTCCCGAAAATCCCCAGGCGGTCGCCGCCTGGAGCGGCGGGAAGCCGGCGTCGATCAGATAAGCGACGATCTGCGCGGCGATCGCATACATGCCGACCGCGGTGAAGAAGAAGGTGGAGAACAGCGCCCAGAAGGCATGATGGCGCATCGCGCTCGCCAGCGTCCAGCCGTTGTCGATGAAGTCAGGATCGCTTCTCTTGGCGACATGCGGCGAGCCGGCCGCAAACATCCGCCAGGGCAGGAGCAGCAGCGGCACCAGCAGCGCGAGCGCGGCAAGGCCATAGACCTGGTAGGTCTCGCGCCAGCCGAGATGATCGATCAGAAGCTGCGAGGCCGGCAGCAGCGCCAGCACGCCGCCGCCCATCGCCGAATAGACCACCGCCATGGCCGTCGGCAGCCGTGGTCCGAACCAGCGGCCGAGCAGGATCGAGTTCGGCACGTTGCCGATGAAGGCAACGCCGATACCGACGCAGATTCCGATCGAGAGCTGGAACTGCCACAGCGCCTGGGCCCGGCTTGCGATCAGGAAGGCTGAGCCGAGCAGGAACAGCCCGAGCGCATAGACCATGCGCGGGCCAGTATGATCGAACAGACGCCCGACCAGCGGTGCGGTCAGTCCGCTGATCAACCAGGTCAGGGAATAGATCGAGACGACCTGCGCGCGGTCCCAGCCGAAGTTCTCGGAGATCGGCTTCAAGAAAACGGTGAAGCTCTCGCTGAGCCCGCGGCCCAGAACAGCCAGCGTAAAACAAAGGCAGAGCACCACGAGGGCAGTGCGCACCGCCTCGCGCTTGGTGCTGCCGGCTTGTTCCTTGCGCGTTTCCCTGGGCGTGTTCTGGTCCATTGCCGTCAGGGAGCGCGCATCCGCGCACCCTGACAAGCAGCGAAAAGCTCATACGCCTATGCAGGCTTGATCAGGATGTGCTTCTTCTTGCCGAAGGACAGCTTGATTACGCCTTCCGGCGTCAGATTGGCCGCAGAGAGCGCCATCTTCTCGTCAGTGACGGGCGCGTCGTTCACACGCAGGCCGCCGCCTTTGATCTGCCGCCGCGCCTCGCCGTTGGAGGCAACGAGGCCCGCCTTGACGAAGGCGGCGAGCACGCCGAAGCCGGCGTCGAGTTCGCCGCGCGGAATTTCCACGGTCGGAAGGCTTTCGGCGAGCGCACCTTCCTCGAAGGTGCGGCGCGCGGTTTCGGCAGCTTCGTTTGCGGCATCGCGGCCGTGCAGCAGCGCGGTCGCTTCGGTGGCGAGCACCTTCTTGGCCTCGTTGATCTCCGATCCGCCGAGCGCTTCGAGCTTCTTGATCTCGGCGATCGGGAGCGTCGTGAACAGCTTCAGGAATTTGCCGACATCGGCATCCTCGGTGTTGCGCCAGTACTGCCAGAAATCGTAAGGGCTGAACTGGTCGGCGTTGAGCCACACCGCGCCTTGCGCGGTCTTGCCCATCTTGGCGCCCGACGCGGTGGTCAGCAGCGGCGTCGTCAGCGCGAACAGCTGGTGCGTGCCCATGCGGCGGCCGAGATCGACGCCCATGATGATGTTGCCCCACTGGTCCGAGCCGCCCATCTGCAATTTGCAGCCGGTACGCTTGGCGAGCTCGACGAAGTCGTAGGCCTGGCAGACCATGTAGTTGAACTCGATGAAGCTCATCTCCTGCTCGCGCTCGAGGCGCAGCCGCACGGAGTCCATGGTGAGCATGCGGTTGACCGAGAAGTGCCGGCCGACGTCGCGCAGCATCTCGATCCAGTTCAGCTTGGTCAGCCACTCCGCATTGTCGAGCATGACGGCGTCGCTCTTGCCCTCGCCATAGCGCAGCACCTTGGCGAACACGCCGCGAATCGAGGCCTTGTTGTCCTCGATCTCGGCGACGGTACGCATCGCGCGCGTCTCGTCCTTGCCCGAGGGATCGCCGACCATGGTGGTGCCGCCGCCCATCAGCGTGATCGGCTTGTTGCCGGACTGCTGCAGCCAGTGCAGCATCATCATGGTCAGATAATTGCCGATGTGCAGCGAGCGGGCGGTGCAATCGTAGCCGACATAGGCGGTCGCTTCGCCCTTGGCGGCGAGCGCGTCCAGCCCCTCGAAATCGGAGCACTGGTGGATGAACCCACGTTCCTGCAGGATATTGAGGAAATCCGATTTAAATACAGTCATCTGTCGGCATGCCCAACAATTCTTGGTTTACTGTTTTGGGGGCAATTTAAGGGTCTTGCGTTGGAACCCGATGGCCGCCCGCCACTTGGCGCTGTGGCATTATAAGATGTGTCCCTCTGGCACAAGATCGGCATGCCGGAACGGGTCTTGAGGACGCTGATCCATGATGTTGACGGCACTCGGTCTGATGAGCGGCACCTCGCTGGACGGGGTGGATGTCGCGCTGATCGAAACCGATGGAAAACAGGTCAAGGCGTTCGGGCCGTCCGGCTACCGGGCCTATCATCCTGCGGAGCGCAATCTGCTGCGTCAGGCCCTGGGCGAAGCCGTGCATTTGACCCAGCGCGATGCGCGCGCAGGCATTCTGGCCGAGGCCGAGCGGGCGGTGACGCAGGCCCATGCCGAGGCGGTGGCCAGCTTCCTGACGCAGAACCGTATGAGGCCGGAGGACATCGACATCGTCGGCTTTCACGGCCAGACCGTGCTGCACCGGCCTGAAAAGCGGCTGACGGTGCAGATCGGTGATGGCCCTGCATTGGCAAGAGCGATCCATATTCCCGTGATGTATGATTTCCGTGCCGCCGATGTCGAGGCCGGCGGGCAGGGCGCGCCCTTCGTACCGGTCTACCACCGCGCGCTCGCCAACTCGCTGGACCGCGAGGGACCGATCGTCGTGGTCAATATCGGCGGCGTCTCCAACATCACCTATATCGACGGCAACACACTGATCGCCTGCGATACCGGCCCCGGCAATGCGCTCCTAGACGATTTCATGTACCGCACCATGAATCAGGCGTTCGACGCGGAAGGAAAATTCGCAGCTCTCGGCAAGGTCGACGAGCCCTGGATCGCGCGGGCGCTGGAGCTCCCGTTCTTCGCGTTGCCTCCACCGAAATCGCTCGACCGCAACGACTTTGCTTCGCTCAAGCTCGGCGACGTCGCGCCGGCCGACGGCGCCGCGACCCTGACCGCCTTCACCGCGGCGGCGATCGCCCGCGTCATCCCGTTGTTGCCACGGCGGCCACGGAGCTGGATCGTCTGCGGCGGTGGTGCCCGCAATCTCACCATGCTGCGGATGCTGCGGGAGCGGGTGGGGTCAGCCACGGTCGAGGCCGCCGAGACACTCGGCTGGGCGTCCGACGCCATCGAGGCCCAGGCCTTCGGCTTCCTCGCCGCCCGCGGCCTGAAGGGCCTGCCGCTGTCGTATCCGGCCACCACGGGCGTGCCGATGCCGATGACGGGCGGAGTGATCGCCAGACCTTGAGGTGGGCCCAATCACGAGCGGTTGATGCAGATGCATTGACCTTGACGGATAAATGCAAATGCATCTATATTGATGCAGTTGCATCTAACCGTCGAGACCATTGCCATGACCGCTTCACTGAAACTCATCAGCCACAAGCTCTGCCCCTACGTGCAGCGCGCCGTGATCGCGCTGAAGGAGAAGGGCGTGCCGTTCGAACGGATCGACATCGATCTCGCCAACAAGCCGGACTGGTTTCTAAAACTCTCGCCGCTCGGCAAGGTGCCGGTGCTGGTGGTGACGACGGAGCAGGGCGAGGTCGCGCTGTTCGAGAGCAACGTGATCTGCGAGTACATCGAGGAGACGCAAGGCGGTGCGCGGCTGCATCCAGCGGATGCTCTTAAGCGGGCCGAGCATCGCGCCTGGATGGAGTTCGGCTCGGCGATCCTCGGCGATCTCTGGGGCCTGGAGACGACGACCGATCCGGCGACCTTCGACAGCAAGCGTCAGGCGCTGGTGTCGAAGTTCGCGCGTGTCGAAGCCGCACTTGGCGCAGGCCCCTTCTTCTCTGGCGAGCAATTCAGCCTTGTCGACGCCGTGTTCGCGCCGGTCTTCCGCTATTTCGATCTGTTCGACGAGCTGACCGAGCACGGCATCTTCCGCGATGTCCCGAAAGTCCGGGCATGGCGCGCCGAACTGGCGAAGCGTCCGAGTGTCCGCACTGCTGTTGGTGAAGACTATCCGCAATTGCTGCGCGCCTTCCTCGCTCGCCACGACGCGCATCTGCTCAAGCTCGCGGCCTGAGCGCAACGCAAATGTCCTCATCTGCCGCATGGCTGATGCTGGTAGTCGCCGGTGCGCTCGATGTCGGCTGGGCGATCTCGATGAAGTATGCAGAAGGCTACACGCGCGTGGGCTGGAGCATCGTTTCGCTCGTGCTGCTCGCAGCGTTCGTTTTCCTGCTCGGGCGCGCCTTGAAAGTGCTCGAGGTCGGCGTCGCCTACTCGGTGTGGACCGGCATCGGGGCTGCCGGCACGTTCATCATGGGCGTCGTACTGTTCGGTGAGAGCTTGAGCGCGATGAAGCTTGCGGGCATCGCGCTCGTGCTGTTGGGAATCGTCGCGCTCAAGCTTGCTTGAGCTGCGCCCGTCAGCGCACGTTGGCCAGGCGCATGTCGAGATAGGCCGTGATGGTCTCCATCAGCGGCTCGAGCTTGGCGTCGAAGAAGTGGTTGGCGCCGGGGATGATCTGCTGGTCGATCACGATGCCCTTCTGCGTCTTCAGCTTCTCGACCAGCGTGTTGACGTCCTTGGGCGGCACCACCGCGTCCTTCTCGCCGTGCACGATCAGGCCTGACGAGGGGCAGGGCGCGAGGAACGAGAAGTCGTAGAGATTGGCCGGCGGCGCGATCGAGATGAAGCCCTCGACCTCGGGGCGGCGCATCAACAGCTGCATGCCGATCCAGGCGCCGAAGGAGAAGCCGGCGACCCAGCAGGCGCGCGCTTCGGGATTGATGGTCTGCGCCCAGTCGAGCGCTGCGGCGGCATCCGACAACTCGCCGGTGCCGTGGTCGAACGAGCCCTGGCTGCGGCCGACGCCACGGAAGTTGAAGCGCAGCACCGAGAAGCCGCGATGCGCAAAGGCGTAGTAACACTGGTACACGATCTGATGGTTCATCGTGCCGTGAAACTGCGGATGCGGATGCAGGATCATCGCGATCGGCGCGTTCTTCTGCTTGGCCGGGTGATAGCGACCCTCGAGGCGGCCCGCAGGGCCGGTGAAAATGACTTCAGGCATGGATGTCTCTGATTGAGTCCCTTGGAGGTGATCCCTGCGCAATCGTCCGATTGTGGCTCTCCCGGCGTTGCCGCCGCCGAGAGCACGGATGAAAGGTGGAGAGGCGCGCCCTCGGATGATGCGCGAGTGGCGCGCAGGTGAACTGACGCGCGCTTCTAACACGAGGCAAGGGTCAAAAAGCAAGCTTCTTCGACATCTCTCAATGGGCTCAAGAGCTTAGCCGGTCATGGCAGCGTCATGTCCGGCCTGGCGGCCATGACCGGCATCAGCCTGAAACCAACCAGACCACGTCAGGAGCCGTCCGCTTCGCCGGAGGGCAGCGCACAACCAATTGGAATCACGACTGTTTATGGATCGCGGGTCAATCGGCGGTGGCGATTCCGTCCGGGGCGGTTCGGCTTCCGAGCGAGGCGACCGCCGGCCGGTAGCGCCGGCTGCCCCCGAGCGTCTGGCCGTTGTCGAAGACGAGCTCGAAATCCCCGGACGCCTTGAGGTCCACGCCGCGCACCCGGTCGAGATTGGCAAGCTTGGTCCGATGAACGCGAACGATGGAAAAGCGCGCCAGCTCGCTTTCCGCAGCTGCCAGCGTGCCCCGGATCAGGTGCTGGGTGCCGTCGGCGAGGCTGTATTCGATGTAGTTGCCGGCGGACGCGACCCAGAGGATGTCGCGCGGCACCACGCGAATGCGGCTGGTCCCGTCGCGCAACCAGATCACGTCGGGGGAGGGCTGTGGCGGGGCGGGTGGCGCGACGGCTGCGCTCTTCAGCTCGCGCCGGCTTTCGAGCAGCCAGATCGTGCCGGCGATCAGGACGACGGTCACCGCGTCCTTGCGGAATTCATACAGGACCGTCGCGAGCGAAAAGCGAAAATCGTAGGCGCCCCCGGCGAGCCAGAGCGCGAGCTTGCGCACCCAGACCATGCCGGTGATGTGGACGGCCGAGAAGCCGAGCAGGGTGATCGCCCCGATTGCTGCGCGGGCGACGAGGCCGGACGTTCGGCGCATGCGGCGGACTGCCAGCACCAGGATCGGCAGCAACAGCAGGATGACGGAGATGCTCGACATCTCCCAGAACAGCCGCCGGCCGATGTCGTAGCTGTCGCCGCGCCAGGCCGCGTCCTGAGCGCCTGAGAATGCATTGACGATTCCGATCGCGAGCGCGACCGCCGCGATCGCAGCGAACGTCGTCCGGTCGCCCCCGCTGGTCCCAAAAGGCCCGCTACTCGTCCCAGCCGCCGGCGGCTCATCCCGTCGCGTCCGATTCTGATCCCAAACCGGCTCGACGCGCGGCGTCGGCGGAGCATTTTCGGTGTCAGCCATGGCCCGCAAACCGCGTTCGTCGTCCCGTCAAGGAGCAGAAAACCATGACAACACCACAGCAATTCCAAAGCTCGGACAGGCGCATCGATCTGGACTGGGTGCGGATTCTAGCGTTCGGGCTGCTGATCTTCTACCACGTCGGCATGCTCTACGTGTCCTGGGGATTTCACATCAAGAGCGTGCACCGGCTGACCTGGCTGGAACCGGTGATGCTGTTCCTCAACCCCTGGCGGTTATCGCTGCTGTTCCTGGTGTCCGGGGTTGCCACCCGCTTCATGCTCGACAAATCGACCTTGGCCTCGCTTGCCGGTGCCCGGTCCGCCCGGCTCTTGATCCCGCTCATCTTCGGCATGCTCGTGATCGTGCCGCCGCAATCCTATCTCCAGATCGTCGAGAGCCTCGGCTATCCCGCGGGCTTTCTCGATTTCTATACCAGGCATTACTTCGCCTTCGGCGCGCAGTTCTGTCCGAACCCCTGCATCGTGCTGCCGACCTGGAACCATCTCTGGTTCGTGGTCTATCTGTGGGTCTACACGCTGGCCTTGATCGGCGTGCTCGCGCTGTGGCCGGCCGGCGCTGACTGGCTTGGCCGCAAGCTGGCCGGCGTGCTCGCCGGGCCATGGCTCCTGATTGCGCCTTGCGTGTTGTACGTGGCCTGGCGCCTGGTGCTGTTCCCGGCCTTCCCGTCGACGCATGCGCTGTTCGGCGACTGGTACAACCACGCCGACCACGCCACCGCCTTCCTGATCGGCTTCCTGCTCGCCAAGCAAGATGGGATCTGGCGCGAGCTCGAGCGCCGGCGCTGGGCGGCTCTGGTGGCTGCAGCGGCCTGCTTCTCGGCCTTCATCCTGGTTCGCGCCGGACTGTTTGCGCCGTCGCCCGCGCTGAAGTGGGCCGCCGCCTCGGCCTATGGTTGCTACCAATGGCTCGCGATCGCCGCCGTGCTGGGCTTTGCGCGACACCACCTCACCGCCGACAGCCCCGTGCGGCGCTATCTGACCGACGCGATCTTCCCGTACTACATCGTGCATCAGACCGCGATCATCGTGATCGCGCATGCATTGCGCGACAGCGGTCTTTCGGTTGGGGCCGAGGCCTCCATTGTCATCATCGGGACCGCGCTCACATGTGTGGCGACTTATGAAATGGTCCGGCGCATCGCTTGGCTGCGGCCGCTGTTCGGATTGCGGGCGCTGCCGCGGACGGTTGCCGCGACGGAGCAGCACCAGCCGGCCTGACGCACGCGGCCTCCGATTGGACGGATGGCAAAAGGTGCTAAGAGGGCGAGATGCCGACCCGTGTCTATCTCGACTGGAACGCGACCACGCCGCTGCGGCCCGAGGCCCGGGCCGCGATGGTTGCGGCCTTTGACCTGGTCGGCAACCCGTCGTCGGTCCATGCCGAAGGGCGGGAGGCGCGGCGATTGGTCGAGGAGGCCCGCGCCGAACTTGCCTTGGCGGTTGGCGCCTTGCCCCGGAACGTCGTCTTCACCTCGGCGGGAACCGAGGCCAATGCGCTGGCCCTGTCGCCGGGGTTGCGGGGACCGTCCGGCGGACCTGTCGAGCGGCTGCTGGTGTCGGCGGTCGAGCACGCCTCGGTGCTGGCGGGAGGCCGGTTCCCGGCTGACAGGATCGGTCTGATCCGCGTCACGCGGTCCGGCGTGGTCGATCTCGAACACCTGAAGGCACGGCTCGCGGACGGGCCGCCGGCGCTGGTCTCGATCATGGCCGCCAACAACGAGACGGGCGCGCTCCAGCCGGTCGCCGAGGCGGCACGGATCGTTCACGAGGCCGGTGGCCTCCTGCACGTCGATGCGATCCAGGCGCTAGGGAAGATCCCGTTCGACATCAAGACAGTAGGCGCCGACCTTGCGACATTTTCCGCGCACAAGATCGGCGGCCCCAAGGGCGTCGGCGCGCTGGTCGTGGCTGAGGGGATCGCCGGACTGGAGCCGGTGCTGCGGGGCGGCGGGCAGGAGCTCAACCGTCGCGCAGGAACCGAGAATGTCGCCGGCATCGCCGGCTTTGGCGCGGCGGTGAAAGTCGCGCTTCAGGCTCTGCCGGAGGATGCGGAGCGCATGACAACCCTTAGAATTCGTTTGGAAAATGGCATCCTTGGGATCGCGGGCGCAACCGTCTTCTCAGATGGCGTCGAGCGGTTGCCAAATACCGTCCTGTTCACGGCACCGGGTCTCAAGGCCGAGACCGCGGTGATCGGCTTCGACCTCGAAGGAATCGCCGTCTCCTCCGGCTCGGCCTGCTCCTCGGGCAAGGTCCAGCCGTCCCACGTTCTTTCGGCCATGGGCTTCGACCCCGCGGTGGCGCAGGGAGCGGTGCGTCTCAGTCTGGGCTGGTCCACGGAACCAGATCACATTAACAGGGCGTTGGAGGCTTGGCGAAAGCTCGGTAATACCCTACTTAAGAGGTAAGCGATGAAACACGGCTTGAACGGTTCTAAGCCCGTGCTTTCCGCAGAGAAATATCGTAATACTCGACCGAGTTTGATCCACCGCGGTCCTTGAAACCGCGAGCGGAGGATGGAATGCCAGCCGTACAAGAGACGGTCGAGCGCGTGAAGCGCATCGACGTCGACCAGTATCGTTATGGGTTTGAGACCCTGATCGAGTCCGACAAGGCCCCCAAGGGGCTGTCGGAAGAGACCGTCAAGTTTATCTCCGAGAAGAAGAACGAGCCCGCCTGGATGCTCCAGTGGCGGCTCGAAGCCTATCGGCGCTGGCTGACCATGCAGGAGCCGACCTGGGCGCGCGTCGACTATCCCAAGATCGACTTCCAGGACCTCTATTACTATTCGGCGCCG
>NZ_QZMV01000023.1:0-51935 GCF_003957705.1 Bradyrhizobium sp. LVM 105
AATGTCGGCTTCTCCGGCGGCGAGAAGAAGCGCAACGAGGTGCTGCAGATGGCGCTGTTCGAGCCGAGCCTGTGCATCCTTGACGAGATGGATTCGGGCCTCGACATCGACGCGCTGCGCATCGCGGCGGACGGCGTCAACGCGCTGCGGTCGCCCAAGCGCGCGATGGTCGTCATCACCCATTATCAGCGGCTGCTCAACTACATCGTGCCTGACGTCGTGCACGTGATGTCGAAGGGCCGAGTCGTGAAGAGCGGCGGCAAGGAACTGGCGCTGGAGCTCGAGGCTTGTGGCTACGGCCAATTCGAAGACGCGGCCTGACGGCTCTAGGGACTCCGATGAAGCAGGTTTTGCCCAAAGCCGACCCCGAACGCGCAAGTGGCAATGTTTTCGCTGCGGCGCGTGGACGGCTGCCTGGTGCAGGCCTTGTTCCCCAAATCCGGGCGAGCGCATTTGAGGTCTACGAGCGTACCGGTCTTCCGCATCGGGGCATGGAGGACTGGAAATACACAGATCTGCGCGCACTGATCGGCGAGGTGCTGCCACTCGCTCCGCGACCGGATGCGGAGGCGCTAGTGCGCGCAAAGGTGTCGGCCGAGCAAGTGTCTGCCGATCAGGCGGTCAAACTGGTTTTGGTGGATGGCATATTCGTGCCGGAGCTATCCGATCTCGGCAGGCTGGAAAATGAACTTGTTGTGCGGTCGCTGCGAGAGGTTCTGGAGAATTCGGCCCCTGGCGACATGGCAGGTCTGGTGCTGTCGACGACGACCGATTCCATTATCTCGCTCAACGCCGCATTGGCAACAGATGGCCTGGTGATTACGGTCGCCGACGGCAACGCGGTGAAGCGTCCAATTCAAATCGTTCACGTCGCAACCGGCGCGTCCGTGTCCACCTTTACACGCTCGTATCTACAGCTTGGTAAAGGCGCGCATGCGGCCATCGTGGAAAGTTTCGTCTCGGCTGAACGCGCGAGCGGCTATCAAGCCAACGATGCGATAATCGCCCTAGTCGGTAACGAGGCGAGCCTTTCGTATATCCGCGTCGCAGCCGCTGCCTCTGACGCCGTGAATATCTCGTCGGCGATCATCGCAGTCGGCGCCAGGGCTAAGCTCGACCTCTTCAGCATGACCTGCAGCGGCTCCATCAGCCGCTATCAGGGATTCATCTCGCTGGCTGGCGAGGGAACCAAGGTCTCGGCGAATGGAGTTAATCTCATCAGGGGCGAGCTTCACGCCGACACAACGATGGTGGTCGACCATGCCGTGCCACATTGCACCAGTCGGGAGAAGTTCCGCGCGGTCATCGACGATCGAGGCCGCTCGGTATTTCAGGGCCGAATTGTCGTTCGTCCTGCCGCCCGGAAGACGGACGCCACCCTGACGACGCGAGCGTTGCTCTTGTCCGACCAGGCCGAGGCTGACAGTAAGCCGGAACTTGAAATCTTGGCTGACGACGTGACCTGCGGCCACGGAGCGACATCGGGTGCGCTGGACAACAGTCTCGTATTCTATCTGCGCGCTCGAGGGCTACCCGAGAAGGATGCGAAGTCGTTGCTGATTAAAGCGTTCCTTGGCGAGTCGATTGAGGAGATCACTTCCGAGAATCTGCGCGATTTTGTGACAGCTCAAGCTGAACACTGGCTGCAGGCGGGGCGATGAGCGCACATCCCGCCGTGAGCAATGGCAGTTACGACGTCAACCGTATACGTATGGACTTTCCCGCGCTCGCCATGACGGTGTACGGCAAGCCGCTTGTTTACCTCGATAACGCTGCATCCTCGCAAAAGCCAAACGCGGTGCTTGACCGTATGATGCAGGTGTACTCCAGCGAATACGCCAACGTTCATCGCGGCTTGCACTACCTCGCAAACGCGGCGACCGAGGCGTATGAAGGCGCCCGTACCAAGGTGGCGCGGTTTGTGAACGCGCGTACAAACGAAGAGATCATCTTCACTCGGAGCGCCACGGAGGCAATCAATCTGGTCGCGCAGACTTTTGGCCGTGAACGCGTTAACCCGGGTGATGAGATCGTGCTCTCCATGATGGAACACCATTCGAACATTGTGCCATGGCACCTTCTCAGGGAACGACTCGGTGCAGTGATCAAATGGGCGCCAGTGGATGATGACGGAAACTTCTTGCTCGATGAGTTTGAGCGACTGCTGACCCCGCGCACCAAGATGGTTGCAATCACACAAATGTCGAACGTGCTCGGCACAGTATTGCCGGTGAAAGACGTGGTGAGGATCGCGCATGCTCGTGGTATCCCGGTGCTGGTTGACGGCTCGCAAGCTTGCGTCCATCTGAGCGCCGACGTTTGCGACATTGATTGCGATTTCTACGTCATGACGGGCCACAAACTCTATGGTCCGACCGGGATCGGTGTGCTTTACGGCAAGTCTGAGCATCTGGCATCGATGCCGCCCTTCAATGGCGGCGGAGAGATGATCCGCGAGGTCTCGCGTTCCGGCGTCATTTATGGTGATCCGCCACACCGGTTCGAAGCAGGTACGCCGCCGATCGTCGAAGCCATTGGTTTAGGGGCAGCTATCGATTACATCAATTCAATAGGCAAGGTGCAGATCCGCAGGCACGAGAGCGTGCTGCTCGCTTACGCGCAGGAGAGGCTGGCGGAGATCAATTTCATGCGCTTGATCGGGAACCCGGCCGACAAGGGACCGATCATTTCTTTTGATATGAAGAGTGCGCATGCGCATGATATTGCCACCGTCATCGACCGCGCCGGTGTAGCGGTGCGGGCGGGGACCCATTGTGCGATGCCGCTGCTCAAGCGCTTCGGCGTGCTGGCAACGTGCCGTGCGTCCCTCGGACTTTACAATACACATCAGGAGATCGATGTGCTCGTGCGTGCGCTTATCAAGGCGCGGCAGCTGTTCTCGTGATTAGGCCAGCCTGCGATCTCCAGGTGGCAAGGCAGCTCGCATTGAGGCCTGGAGGATGAGGTCATGCACCTGACCACATAGCAGCAGGTAAGCACCTGTAGGTCGCAACAAGCATAGATAGGATTGATGGGCCTGTGTCGGCCAGCCGCCCTTGCGGCCGGTCTTCCAGTGCGGCGCCTTAGGCGAGGTCGATCGCAGCGTACTGCGATCGCGAACACGTTCGAGAATTGGGCGGGCAATTTCACGCATAGCCAGCCCTTGTTCAATTTCGAACAGGGCGGAGCCAAGAGTTCTCTGCCCCAAGCGTAATGTCGGGTTCGCAACACCAACCACCGTAACCGCAGGAGGCGCGCTAAGCGACTTTGATTGCTATGTTTTTGGCGCACATGATGCGCTGGCATGCTGGTTGCAAAAGTCTTGCCCAAGAAGCCGCCCTCGCAACAGCTAACTTTTGAAGGACATCAGATGAGTCTCGCCACGACCCAGAGCATCGCAGAAATCAGGGCTCGCAACAAAGAGCTGATCGAGGAGGTGCTGAAGGTCTATCCGGAGAAAACCGCGAAACGGCGTGCCAAGCACCTCAACGTTCACCAAGCCGGCAAGTCAGATTGCGGGGTGAAGTCCAACATCAAATCCATACCTGGCGTGATGACGATCAGGGGCTGCGCCTATGCAGGGTCAAAGGGAGTGGTCTGGGGACCGATCAAGGACATGGTCCATATCAGCCATGGCCCGGTAGGCTGCGGTCAATATTCGTGGGGCTCCCGACGCAATTATTACGTTGGCACGACGGGGATCGATAGCTTCGTGACCCTGCAGTTCACCTCCGACTTCCAGGAAAAGGATATCGTATTCGGTGGCGACAAAAAGCTGGTCAAAATTCTTGACGAAATCCAGGAGCTGTTTCCGCTCAACAACGGCATCACGATCCAATCGGAATGCCCGATCGGATTGATCGGTGACGACATCGAGGCCGTGTCGAGAGCGAAATCCAAGGAATACGGCGGCAAGACCATCGTGCCGGTCCGTTGTGAGGGCTTTCGGGGTGTGTCGCAATCACTAGGCCATCACATCGCCAACGATGCGGTGCGCGATTGGATTTTCGACCAGCTCGAGTCCGATGGCAAATCAAAGTTTGAGCCGACGCCGTACGATGTTGCGATCATCGGAGACTACAATATCGGCGGCGACGCCTGGTCATCGCGAATTCTGCTAGAGGAGATGGGCCTGCGGGTGATCGCGCAGTGGTCCGGCGACGGTTCACTAGCTGAGCTCGAGGCAACGCCGAAGGCAAAGCTCAACATTCTGCATTGCTACCGTTCTATGAACTACATCTCGCGTCACATGGAAGAGAAGTTCGGTATCCCCTGGTGCGAGTACAACTTCTTCGGACCTTCAAAGATCGCAGAGTCGCTGCGGAAGATTGCTGGCTATTTCGACGACAAGATCAAGGAAGGCGCCGAGCGGGTGATTGAAAAGTACCAACCGCTGGTGAGCGCTGTGATTGCAAAATATCGCCCGCGCCTGGAGGGCAAGACGGTGATGCTGTACGTCGGAGGGCTCCGTCCGCGTCATGTGATCGGCGCATACGAGGACCTCGGGATGGAAGTCATTGGTACGGGATACGAGTTCGGTCACAACGACGACTATCAGCGCACAGCTCAGCACTACGTAAAGGACAGCACGCTCATCTACGATGACGTTAATGGCTATGAGTTCGAGCGCTTCGTCGAAAAGCTCCAGCCTGACCTCGTCGGCTCGGGCATCAAGGAAAAATACGTTTTTCAAAAGATGGGTGTGCCGTTCCGGCAGATGCATTCCTGGGACTACTCGGGCCCATATCACGGCTACGACGGCTTTGCCATCTTTGCCCGCGACATGGACATGGCCATCAACTCGCCCGTCTGGAAGAAAACGAAGGCCCCCTGGAAGGAAGCTTCGAGGGCCAAGCTCCTGGCAGCAGAATAAACCAACTCATCTCGCTCTGCCGGAAAGCCAGGGCGACACCAATCTCGATAGTGAAGGATTTCAACAATGGCGCAGAGTGCCGAACACGTGCTCGATCATCTCGAACTGTTCCGAGGTCCAGAATACCAGGAGATGCTGGCCAAAAAGAAGATATTCGAGAATCCGCGCGATCCCGCCGAGGTTGAACGCATCAAGGAATGGACGAAGACGGCCGAATATCGCGAAAAGAACTTTGCGCGGGAGGCGCTAGCGGTAAATCCGGCCAAGGCATGCCAGCCACTTGGCGCCGTATTCGCCTCTGTTGGCTTTGAGGGCACGCTGCCCTTCGTCCACGGCTCGCAAGGCTGCGTTGCCTATTACCGCAGCCATCTGTCGCGGCACTTTAAGGAGCCTTCTTCCTGCGTCTCCTCGTCGATGACGGAAGATGCTGCCGTATTCGGCGGTCTGAACAACATGACCGACGGGCTCGCGAACAGCTACAACATGTACAAACCCAAGATGATTGCGGTCTCGACCACCTGCATGGCCGAGGTGATCGGCGATGACCTCAATGCCTTCATCAAAACGTCGAAAGAAAAAGGCTCGGTCCCGGCGGACTTCGACGTGCCATTCGCCCATACGCCGGCGTTCGTCGGGAGCCACGTCACCGGATATGACAATGCGCTCAAGGGCATTCTGGAGCATTTTTGGGACGGTAAGGCCGGAACAGCGCCGAAGCTGGAGCGCAAGCAGAACGGGGCGATCAACATCATTGGTGGGTTCGATGGCTATACCGTCGGGAACCTTCGCGAAATCAAGCGCATCTTGGCGTTGATGGGCATCCAGCACACGATTCTCGCTGATAATTCTGAAGTCTTCGATACTCCGACAGACGGCGAATTCCGGATGTATGACGGAGGCACGACGCTGGAAGATGCGGCCAACGCGGTTCACGCCAAGGCGACAATCTCCATGCAGCAGTGGTGCACCGAAAAAACGCTGCCATTCGTTGCTGATCATGGGCAGGACATCGTATCCTTCAACTACCCGGTGGGCTTATCCGCAACGGATGACTTTATCGTGGCGCTGTCACGCATCAGCGGCAAGGAGATTCCCGAGCAGCTCGCGCGAGAACGTGGCCGCTTGGTCGACGCCATCGCTGACTCCAGCGCGCATATCCACGGCAAGAAGTTCGCGATCTATGGTGATCCGGATCTTTGCTATGGGCTGGCTGCGTTTCTGCTCGAACTCGGCGCCGAACCGACCCATGTGCTGTCCACGAACGGCAGCAAGGCATGGCACGAAAAAATGCAGATGCTGCTTGCAAGCTCGCCATTCGGGCAGGGCTGCCAAGCCTATCCGGGCCGGGACCTCTGGCACATGCGCTCACTCCTGTTCACCGAGCCAGTCGATTTTCTGATTGGCAACACCTATGGCAAGTATCTGGAGCGCGATACTGGAACGCCACTGATCCGCATCGGCTTTCCAATTTTTGATCGGCATCACCATCACCGGTCCCCCCTATGGGGCTATCAGGGCGGCCTGAATGTGCTCGTGAAGATCCTGGACAAGGTCTTCGATGAGATGGACAAGAAGACAAACGTTCTTGGCGAAACTGACTACAGCTTCGACATCATTCGTTGATGAGCGACCGTGTCGCATGCCATCGCAATAACTCTGCGATGGCACAAGCACATGACCGTTGACCATGCAATTAGTTTGCGCTGAGAGGAAAAAGGGATGAGATCACTAGCGGCCACGGTCCAGAATATTTTTGACGAGCCGGGCTGCGCCAAGAACGGCATTAAGTCGGAGGCAGAACGCAAGAACGGCTGCACCAAACAACTGCAGCCGGGGAGCGCTGCGGGCGGCTGTGCTTTCGATGGCGCCAAGGTTGCGCTACAGCCGTTCACCGATGTCGCTCACTTGGTGCATGGTCCGATCGCGTGCGAAGGTAATTCCTGGGACAATCGCGGCGCGGCGTCGTCAGGCTCGAATCTGTGGCGCACCTCGTTCACAACCGATTTGAGCGAAACCGATATTGTATTCGGAGGCGAGAAGCGGCTCTGCAAAGCGATCAAGGAGATCATCGACAAGTGCGACCCGCCCGCGATCTTCGTTTATCAAACCTGCATCCCGGCGATGATTGGCGACGATATCAACGCAGTCTGTAAGGCCGCATCTCAAAGGTTCGCAAAGCCGGTGATCCCGATCAATTCCCCGGGCTTCGTCGGCTCGAAGAACCTCGGTAACAAGCTCGCCGGCGAGGCGTTGCTCGACTATGTGATCGGGACGCAAGAGCCAGACTACACCACCCCGTACGATATCAACCTGATCGGAGAATACAACCTTTCGGGAGAGCTCTGGCAAGTGAAGCCACTGCTAGACGAGCTTGGAATACGGATTCTCTCCTGCATCTCCGGCGATGGCAAGTATCGCGAAGTCGCTTCATCCCATCGCGCGCGGGCGGCGATGTTGGTGTGCTCAAAGTCCATGATCAACGTCGCACGCAAGATGGAGCAACGCTACGGGATTCCGTTCTTCGAGGGGGCGTTCTACGGTATTCAAGATTCGAGCGAATCGCTGCGTCAGCTTGCCCGCTTATTGGTTGAGCGCGGCGCGCCTGCAGATCTGCTCGGGCGCACTGAAGCGGTGATCGCGCGCGAGGAAGCGTGGGCCCGGGCTGCGATAGGGCCGTACAGGCCACGATTCGAAGGCAAGAAGGCTTTATTGATTACCGGCGGCGTCAAGTCATGGTCGATCGTTGCGGCACTCCAGGAAGCAGGGCTTGAGTTAGTCGGAACCAGCGTCAAAAAATCAACCAGGAAAGACAAGGAGCGCATCAAGGAGCTCATGGGGCAGGATGCCCACGTGATCGAGGACATTACGCCGCGCGAGATGTTTAAGATGTTAAAGGACGCAAAAGCGGACATCATGCTATCGGGCGGCAAGTCGCAGTTCGTCGCGCTGAAGGCGGCGATGCCATGGCTCGATATCAATCAGGAGCGTTGCCACGCCTATATGGGCTATGTCGGAATGGTCAAGCTGGTGGAGGAGATCGATAAGTCACTCTCGAGTCCGATGTGGGAGCAGCTACGTCGACCGGCACCATGGCAGGCATTGGCCAAGGCGATGGAGCAGATGCAATCGCCGGCGGCAGCGATCGCCTGCGATCCGGCGCTCGCCGAGACCGCGCGCCGCGCGAGGAAGATCTGCGTGTGTAACACGGTCGATCTGGGCACGATTGAGGATGCAATCTACGCGCACGGCCTGAGGAGCGTCGCAGCGGTGAGAGAGCATACCAATGCGGCCGGTGGCTGCTGCCGGAGGCGCATCGAAGGTATCTTGGTGTCCGATCCATCTGCCATGGTACAGGCGGCAGAATAAGGAGGCGTCATGGCCATCGTCACGGCGCCGACGAAAGCCTGCGCTGTCAACCCGCTGAAGATGAGTCAGCCGATCGGCGGCGCATTCGCCTTCATGGGGCTGCGCGGGGCGATGCCGCTTCTGCACGGCTCCCAGGGATGCACATCCTTCGGGCTCACGCTTTTCGTCCGGCATTTCAAAGAGGCAGTACCGCTGCAGACCACCGCGATGAGCGAGGTCGCGACCGTACTCGGCGGTTATGAGAATCTCGAGCAGGCTATACTGAACATCTACAACCGTACCAAGCCAAAAATCATCGGAATCTGCTCGACCGGTGTCACCGAGACCAACGGCGACGATGTGGATGCCTACCTCAAGCTAATCCGGAGCAAGCATCCCCAACTCGCAAAGTTGCCACTGGTGTATGTCTCGACGCCTGATTTCAAGGGCGCGTTCCAGGACGGCTGGGGGAAGGCTGTGGCACGCATTGTAGAGGTGCTGGTGGAAAGGCCCGGCGCCAATGGCCTGCGGGACCCATTGAAAGTGAATGTTCTGCCGGGTTGTCACCTCACGCCCGGCGACATTGATGAACTCCGTGTCATACTGGAAGATTTCGGGTTGTGCCCGTCCTTCCTCCCTGACGTAGCAGGATCGCTCGATGGACATATCCCCGATGAGTTTACGCCAACGACCATCGGCGGCATCGGCGTCGACGAAATTGCGGGCATGGGCCGCGCCGGATGGACGATTGCAATCGGGGCGCAGATGCAGCGTGCGGCAGAGGTCATGCAGGTCAAGACCGGCGTGCCTTTTCGTGTCTTCGAGCGGCTGTGTGGTCTCTGTCCAAACGACGAATTCATGACCTTCCTGAGCGAGATCAGCGGCCGCCCCATACCCTTGAAATATCGGCGCCAGCGCGGTCAGCTCGCCGATGCAATGCTGGACGCGCACTTCCATATTGGCGGTCGCAAAGTTGCTATCGGCGCTGAGCCAGACCTTCTGTTCGATATGTCCGGCATGCTGCACGACATGGGCGCTCAGGTGACAGCGGCCGTGACGACCACTCAGTCGGAGGTGATCGAGCGGATCAAGACCAAGGAAGTACTCATTGGCGATCTCGAGGATCTGGAAGGGCTTGCCAAAACACACCATTGCGACCTGCTGATCACGCATTCGCATGGCAGGCAAGCGGCGGCTCGCCTGAAATTGCCGTTCTATCGTACGGGTTTTCCTATGTTCGATCGACTTGGTGCGGGACACCAACTATCCGTGGGCTATCGTGGTACCCGCAATCTGATCTTCGAAATCGCCAACCTCGTGATCGCGCACCGCGAGGAGAACGATCAGCCTACGCCCGATAGATGGCGGACTGCGGCCGGTCTGCCACGATGCTCCGGGTATCGCAGCTCCGCCGGCGCGGCTGGGAGGTCGATTGCATGAAGGTCGCGTTTGCCACTCAGGACATGAGACGGGTGGATGCCCATTTTGGTTGGGCAAAGAATATCGCAATCTACGATGTCGCGCCTGGCGGGCACGTGTTTCTCAAAGCGATTGAGTTTGAGGGCGACCTTAAGGAAGACGGCAACGACGATAAATTGGCGCCGAAGATCGAGGCGATCAAGGATTGCGCGATTCTTTACGTCGCCGCCATCGGCGGTGCCGGGGCTGCGCGAGTGGTGGCCAACAAGATTCATCCTATCAAGGTGAACAAGCCAGAAAGCATTCTGGTGTTGCTCGAAAAACTCGAGCGCGTACTGAAGGGCACGCCACCTCCCTGGCTACGCAAGGCCATGGCAAAGGACCGACGGCGTACGTTCGAGTTCGACGAATGAGGTGATATGACCGCTAAAATAGAGCAGCAGGGCAGCGCCGTCGACGCGCCATTCCTCAAGGAGTTGATCAAGATTTGGCGTGCGCACGATACCAACGGAGCCTGGGACGGGAAAAGCGATCTTGACCTGCTCGAACCCTATATCCTGGACAAGCAGAAAAGGCGCGCATTGCCGATTATCGGTGATCCCGATCCCGATACACTGTGGCGGCTTAAGCTGTTCTTCGATGCGGTCGCGCTCTCGATCGAGAAGGAGACCGGCGGGATGATCCAGCCGATTCTGGATCTGCATCATGAAGGCTTCGGCCGCATGGTGCTCATCTCAGGTCGGCTGATCGCCGTGAACAAGCAGCTGCGCGACGTCCATCGCTTCGGATTTGATAATTTCGTAAAGCTCGCGCAGGAGGGCGACAAGTACGTCAGCGACGGAATCGACTTGACTCGGAAATTTCCGGACGTGGCAAACTATTGGGGATACTCATGAGCGATCGTGAAACATTGAAGGCGGAACTAAGGAAGGTGTCCGCCAAGGCGATACAGGCGAAGATGGATCTGCACGACCTTTCCGAAGAATTACCCATCAACTGGACCTCGATCATGCTGGTGGCGCAGAAGGCGTACGATGCCTATGCCGAACTTGAGCGCAAGGGCCTCGACTTGAAGGCGCTTGAAAAGACTTAAAAGGGGCAATGCATGTCGTTTCAAACACGAGACGGACGCGACTGGACGCCACAATACTTGATCTCGATCGATCCCAAGAAGTGCATCGGCTGTGGCCGCTGTTTCAAGGTTTGCGGCCGTGATGTCATGACGTTGAAAGGAATCAGCGAGGATGGCGAATTTGTCAACCTCGATGACGACGACGATGAGATCGAAAAGAAGGTCATGGTTCTGAATGATCAAGGCGCCTGCATTGGCTGCGGTGCATGCGCCAGGGTTTGCCCCGCGAACTGCCAGACTCACGCGTCAGCCGTACCTGAAGCGGCGTGAGCGAACACACTCGTCCTGTCGCGGCAGGCGAGATATAGGTGAGGAAAGGTGCAATTGCGATCAGGTGAACTCATGGTGAGAACGGCGCGCCAGAAGGATCTCGATTGGTTGGGGGCCGGCTATATTATGCCGATACAACAGCCGTTGCTCACAAACCACTCCTCTCCAAGGTCTGCCTATTCGTAGAAGGCGAGCCGCGCCTCACGCAGCGCTAAGTAGATCGAAGTGCCTGTCATGATGGATTCCTGAGAGCATAGTTCAAGGCAGGTAGCCACTTACGTTGGACGATTTGAGCCGAGGGGATACTGTGCATGTCTGCTTGCGATCAGGAGAAGCTTACGTGTCTGCCGCGCCGCCGATCGTGGACAATGATGTCTGCCTAGATGGTCGAATCTGAGAACGTGAAGTGCCGTAAACACCTTAGTTGGTCTTTTGCGCACGCCCGGTGACGGACGACATTTTCGCTGCCCAGTACACAGTCGTTGCAACAGAGCATCGAGAGCACATCGCAAATCAGACACGGAACACTTGGCACGCAGGTCTCTAATTGTCGTTGCGCGGGTACCTGGTCGGGCCTGCTACCCATCTGCTGATAGGGAATCTGCGAGTCATCATCATTAGACGTCGGTCTCTTTGACGGATCGGCAGCCGGCGATCTTACGTGCGATTCTACCCACAGATCGCGGCTTGTCGCAGCGAATTTGTAACTCACGCGCAGAGGTAGTCACGCCGAAGCGCAGGGTGTTTTGGTCAGGTTGTGGTCAGCTAGGAATCCTATCCTAGCAACAGAGCTTGCGCGGCACGAGCTCAGTTGCGTGCAACTTTGCCGATAGGAGAGCGCTCTCATGTATGGCAGAAGCGTTGGCTCATCCAGCCAGTTTACAACCGGTAACCAAACTGACGATTCGTCAGAAGCGGGAGATAGTCCCCGGTTTGCGGAAACACTTGCAGGAATGGAGCGAGGTGGGTCGTCATCCGAACCAGCGGCGTCATACTCTCTCGTTTCCGAACCGCCCATTAGAGAGATCGACCGAGACTCCTTTTTGCGCGGAGTTGAGAGATTCTTGCGCAATGATATCAGGCGCATCGCCGAGAATCCAGAAGAGTACTCGGACTTCGTCTCCCAGAAGGCTGAGCGCGCAGCAACGGTTGCTGGAAGTTACGCCAACACGTACGACGATCCAAATAAACCAGCACGATTTTACAGCTACCGGTTGGGCGACGAAATTGTCGGGCTTCTAAGAGCAGGAGGCCCGGCTCGGATTAAAGGAGACCATTTTCAGCAGCAGTTTGGGCGCAACGATATCACGTCCGTCGTAGATCTTAGGGTGACTCATCCGCTTGTCGAGAACGCTGGCGATATCTTGTTAGAACATCAACTGCGACAGGACGGGGACCAGCCACTGATCTTGTCGCGGCCGGCCCTTGCAGGCATGGAACCTCGTCTAGCGGATATGGGTTTTGTTCCCGTAGGTCGTAACTACTGGGTGCTTGATCCCCACCAGCGCGACGATGTGTGGGCGAAGAACGAGAACGATGAGTGGCAGCGGGTAGGCAAGCCTACGAAGTATCTTTCCAAAGATGGGGGCAGTGATGTCGGTCCTCAGAGAAGCTACGAAACGGACTCATCGGACGATGACCCTTCATTTTACTTGGAGCGCGCTCTTACGGAGATGCACATGGAGTAAATCCGCTGCAATAGCAACAGCGGCCCTGAAATGACGGACATTTAACCGTTCTGTTCCGGGCTCAACGGTCTTGCTTCAAAGGGGGCGCACGCTCGCTGCGTCGTCCCCGCCGGCTGAAACGTTCGTTCAACCTTTCTCCGAAAGCGCTTACGAAGCTGCGGTGGGATGCGATCCGAGGGGCGTAACGGGCGGGCCTACGGAGTGGCCATCAACGAGCAGCAACGACCAGCCTTCGCAAGCAGCTCTCTGGCAAATGGTGCAGAGGGCCTGGACCCGAAAGCTGCAGCTGTATGGCCATCATGGAAACGGCAGCAAGGCCCAAATTGTCGAACTGACTGGTCTGAATTATGCGTCGGGTAATTGGGTGAGCCAGCAATGGCTGGCTTGCGCGTTGGATTACCACAGACACTATCAGCCCGGCACTTGTACGGTTCTTGCAGGTTGCTTGCACAGCGACGATGAAAATCGTCTTGCGATGAATGGGCGATAAATGAGGCCAAGTCCTATCTACGTGATCTGCAGGTTTAATGACATCCCGAGCCGCCAGGCCATGGGATTCCGCCTTATGGTCGTCGATGACCACGGCAATCATCGGCCGTGGTCCATCATTGTGGTGCGCTGGGGCAAAAAGGTGCTTGGCTACGTCAATAGATGCCCGCACAACGGCGTCAATTTGGACTGGCAGCGGAACGAATTCCTCGATCCATACGGTATCCGGCTGATGTGCGGCAAGCATGGTTCGACCTTCGAACTCGGCACCGGCCGGTGCGTCGAAGGTCCATGTCAAGGTAGGGTACTCACGCCGATCGCGTTGGCAGTTCTGGACGGTGATATCTGCGTTGTCGGCGTGCATCTTGTCGAAGACGATGCATCGGCCAACAACTGAAGACCGCGCTCAGACCGGCCGGTTCTCGTTGCGGTCTTTCACGGGCTCCATCCACTTTAGCCCCTCGTCGTACGAGATCTCCTCATAGGATAGGTCGAGATCCTTTGCGGCATCGAGGAGGTAATCAAGCTTGCCGGCCGGATCGAGTTTCTTGATGTCGTCCTTGTTGAGCCCGACCAGGTCCATCATCTCCTTCCAAACCGTGGATTCATCGCACGGTAGGACGTGGAAGCTAATATCACCGAACTTGACTCGGTACTTCGCCAGTAAATCAATGTTGTTGCAAAACATGAAGTAGCTGCCAGTTGGGCTTAAGGCGCCGTCAAGGACGGTCACGACGTCAGCAAGATAGGCGAAGGAATGCAGGTAGCCGGCCAGCACCGGAATAGTGCGTTCACCGTCCTGCGCGATCGTCAACACCTGCTCAATCGAGTAGTCTGGCGGCCGTTTCTCGTCCGCGACCTGCGTCTGGAATTTTAGTGCCACGTCGCCGCGAAAGCCGAACCGGCCCGGCTTGGCAGTCCCGCCTTTGAGTACGGCATTGAGCAGGCGGCCCTCCTTCTCAAGTCTGCCGAGTGCGGTGTTCTCGATTGCAGTCATTAAACTCTTCCTCGATCTAAACTGTTCACCGACGCCTTGGCCGGTGCCAGATGCGATGCAAATTGCTTGCCGTCGCATGTGTAGCGGCCTTCGCCGTAGCTTAGAAGAAAACGCGTCAGTGGCTGCTATCGCCTCAAGGAGCCTTGTCGGGAACCCAACACCGGTTTCAACGCCAACAGGCACGATCCAAAAAGGTGAGCATCATCAAGCGTCTGCGCGCTGGCACGTGACTTGCCCCTAACAGCTAGATCCAAGATGATGAGGGAAAGCCGTGATCAACCTGACGCACAGCGCAGTGAACGCAATCAAGAGCGCGATTTCATCGTCGACGCACCCGACCGGCGGTCTGCGCGTCATGATCGAAGCGGGCGGCTGCAATGGATTCAAATACAAGATGGGTCTGGTCGAAGAACCGAATCCTGACGACGCCGTGATCGAATGCGATGGGCTGAAGGTGTTCGTTGATAACAAGAGCCGTGAGCATCTGATCGGGACGACCATCGATTTCGTGATGGCACTGGAGAGTTCTGGCTTTACCTTTCACAACCCGAACACCACCGCGAACTGCTCATGCGGAAAATCGTTCGGCTGATGAACCAAATCGTTCAGCTGATGAGGAGGACATCGAAGCATGCCGGCCGAACCGGAACAACTGAGGCAATCGCCGCCCATTACGACAGACCGAGAGCGTCGCATCCGCGGCGCCATCGAAGCAATCGGACCCAATCTGCAACGCGGTGGAGGTGACTGTCACCTGATCGAGATGGATGGCAGCAGGATCATGGTCAGGCTGTCCGCTACCCGCACGTTCCGTAAGCTTTCGAGCGTTACGCTGAAAGGCATTCAGGCGCGCGGCTTGTTGGTAAAATCGACGAATTGGTCCGCCTGGTCCCCGTCGCGGCTGCAGGCGAGGTAGCGGATTGAGCGAAAATCGAATGCTGATTTACCTCGATAATAATGCAACGACTCGGACCGATCCATCCGTGGTGCAAGCCATGTTGCCGTTCTTCACCGAGCAATTCGGCAATGCCTCGTCCACGCATGCCTTTGGCAGCGAGGTCGCAGTCGCTGTGAGGCAGGCACGGCGTAGCTTGCGTATCCTACTAGGGAATGCATACGATAATGAAATCGTTTTCACCTCGGGAGGGACCGAAGCCAATAATGCCGCAATCCTCTCTGCGCTTGCGATGCAGAAAGATCGCGACGAAATCGTCACCACCTCGGTAGAGCACTCCGCCGTTCTTGCGCTAACCGAGCAATTGGCGACAAGAGGGGTCAAGACGCACATCGTCGCCGTAGATTCCCGGGGCCGGCTCGACATCGAGGCGTTTCGCGGCGCACTCGGGCCACGCACAGCGATTGCCTCGGTTATGTGGGCCAACAACGAGACCGGAACGATGTTTCCGGTGGAGTTTCTGGCCGGGCTGGCCCGCGAGGCCGGCGCGCTGTTTCACACTGATGCGGTCCAGGCCATCGGTAAGGTGTGCGTGAACCTGAAGGACAGTGCGATCGACATGCTGTCGCTATCCGGGCACAAACTGCACGGCCCCAAGGGGATCGGCGCGCTTTATTTGCGCAAAGGGACAAAATTCCGGCCGCTGATCTGCGGCGGATCACAGGAACGAGGGCGCCGAGGCGGGACTGAGAATATTCCCGGCATTGTCGGCCTGGGAAAAGCCGCCGAGCTTGCGGCGGAGCGGCTTGACCCCGAACGCGGTCGCATTGGCGCTTTGCGCGACCGTCTTGAGCAGGGAATCTTGAAGAACGGCGGGTGCGTTGTGCTCGGCGACAGCGGCAATCGGTTGGCGAACACGGCCAATATTGCCTTCGACCATCTCGAAGGCGAAGCCATCGCCCACCATCTCGATCGGGCGGGCATCGCTGTGTCGCTCGGATCAGCCTGCAACTCCGGCTCCATTCAGCCATCGCATGTTCTGCGTGCCATGCAGGTGCCGCAGTGGCGAATGCACGGCGCGGTGCGCTTTTCTCTGTCGCGTGAAACCTCCGTTGCGGAGATCGATGAGGTCGTGTGCGCAGTGTCCGACATCGTGGCTCGCCTGCGCGCCACCTCCCCCATCGCAGTCAGGGAGTAGACCTCGTGAAAATCATGATCCGCCGGTCTCCGGACGCGGGCCTGTCGATCTACGTGCCCAAAAAGGATCTCGAAGAGCCAATCGTTGAATCCGAGTACGAGACGCTATGGGGCGGCTGGATCAAATTAGCTAATGGCTGGGTGCTCGATTTGCCTGAGATGCCGAGCGGCACAGCGTTACCGATCACAATTAACGCTAAAAAACGGGGCGAGAGCGGGGACGATCCGTGAAGGCGCCCCCACAGATCGACTTTGTCGATGGTGCCGATGCAAAGGCGAGGCTAGTTGACATCGCTGCCGGGCTGAGGGCCGCGAGCGTCATTCCCTATCTCGGTCCTGGCCTCGTCGAATTGTGCAGATCCGATATGCCGACCACGCAAGAGGCGTTGGCCAGCTTCTTCGCGAGCAAGGTTACGCCGCCGCGCCGGGCTAGGGGCAATGCGTGGGCCTCGGCGCAGCATATCGAGATCAGCAAACACCGGTCAGCCGTGACGACATTGATGACGCAGGCCTTCGCTCGCCCAGTCGAGCCGACGCGGTTGCACCATCATCTTGCGTCCCTGTCCCTGCCCGTCATAGTCGACGCGTGGTATGATGCCGCCATGCGCGCGGCGCTGGGTGAGCGCGATGGATGGGGCGAAGTGCAGGGTATCACCCGCATCGGCAATGGTGAGAATCGATGGTATCGCTTTTACGATTCACTTGGCCAGGGAGGTCGACAGTGCCGTGGCCGGCAGCTGGGCGACGGTGTTGTACAAGCCGCATGGTAGCGTGCAGCCGGCCAACAACTCCCTTATCTCCGACGCTGACTATGTCGAGGCGTTGACCGAAATCGACATTCCGACACCAATTCCGGACATCATCAAGAAAAGGCGAACCGGCCAGACCTTTCTCTTCATCGGCTGCCGCTTCAACGACCAGCTCTTGCGTAGCTATGCCCGGCAGATCATAAAGCGCTCGGCCGACACCCACTATGCGATCGTGGATCCGGACGCGCTCTCTCGCAACGAGCTTCGCTTTCTACTCGAGCAAGGCCTTACACCGCTTGTGATTGGGGTCCCTTGCGCGGTTGAGATACTGATCACCCATTAGCGTCCTTGTGAAGCCCGAATCCCCCAGCTCGTATCGGGCTATTTGCGATAGCCGTAACGCGAGAAGACCCGGTCAGATGGAGCCGGGTTCCGGCGAGCTCGGCGCGAGAATGAATGCGCAAGCCATGGAGCGCTGCGTGAGAATGACGACGTATCTGTCGCACTGACAACAAGCGTATCATTGTATGTTCTTGCATGAGCCGGCGCACATCGGTTCCGCTAACTCGTTGGCGTCTGGCAGCAATTTCATCGTCCCCGTCATGGCATGCGAGTTGCTAAGAGCTTCTTGAGGCTCGCTCACGGATGATCCTGGGAAGCCGATGATGCCTGCAGGGAAAATGAAAATGAACGCGGTCGTCGGACGCGGAAAATATGTCAAAGCGGCAGTGGATGGCGGCAAGATGAAGCCCGCCGCCGAGTATAAGGGCTGCCGCGCTTCGGCCAACACCGGTCAGGCGAGCTGCGGCTCGCAGGCGGGGCAAGGCGATCTGCCGATCGAAATCTGGGAAAAGGTTAAGAACCATCCCTGCTACAGCGAAGAAGCGCATCATCATTACGCCCGCATGCATGTCGCGGTCGCGCCTGCCTGCAACATCCAGTGCAATTACTGCAACCGAAAATACGACTGCGCCAATGAATCGCGTCCGGGTGTGGTGAGCGAGAAGCTCACGCCCGAGCAGGCGGTAAGAAAAGTGCTCGCCGTCGCGACCACTATTCCGCAGATGACGGTCCTTGGCATCGCTGGTCCCGGCGACCCTCTGGCCAATCCAGCAAAGACGTTCAAGACCTTCGAGCTGGTCGCCAAGGCGGCTCCGGATATCAAGCTGTGTTTGTCAACCAACGGACTGGCTCTGCCGGACCATATTGATACCATCGCCAGGTCCAAAATTGACCACGTCACCATCACCATCAACATGGTCGATCCCGAAATCGGCGCGATGATCTATCCGTGGATCTTCTTTAACCACAAGCGCTACACCGGCATCGACGCGGCAAGGATACTCACCGATCGCCAGCTGCAAGGCCTCGAGATGCTTGGCGAACGGGGCATCCTGTGCAAAGTCAACTCGGTGATGATCCCAAACATCAACGACCGCCACTTGGTCGAGGTCAACAAGGCGGTGAAGTCGCGCGGTGCCTTCCTTCACAATATCATGCCACTGATCTCCGCGCCCGAGCACGGCACGGTATTTGGCCTCAACGGTCAGCGCGGACCGACCGCGTGGGAATTAAAGGCGCTGCAAGATGCTTGTGAAGGGGAGACAAAAATGATGCGGCATTGCCGCCAGTGCCGCGCCGATGCGGTCGGTCTACTCGGGGAGGATCGCAGCGCAGAGTTCACCACCGATCAGGTCATGAAAATGGACGTCCAATATGACTTAGAGATGCGCAAGGCATATCAGAGCAGGGTAGAGCGTGAGCGTGCCGCCAGAGTCGCGGCCGGCCAAAAGGAGTTTGCCGAATGTGCCGGAGAGATGAGCGCGATCACTCTTCTAGTGGCCGTGGCGACCAAGGGCTCGGGGTTGATCAACGAGCACTTTGGGCATGCAAAGGAATTCCAGGTTTACGAACTTTCTACATCCGCCGCCAAATTCGTCGGCCACCGCCGCGTGGACGTTTACTGCCAGGGCGGTTATGGCGAGGAGGACAGGCTTTCCGCCATCATGGGTGGCATCCATGACTGCCATGCGGTCTTCGTGTCCAAGATCGGCGGCTGCCCGAAAAGCAAACTGATCAAGGCGGGGATCGAGCCGGTCGATCAATTCGCCCATGAGTTCATTGAGAAGTCGGCGATCGCCTGGTTCAAATCCTATCTGGACAAGGTGAAACGCGGGGAGATCCAGCACGTGCAGCGCGGCGACGCCGCGATCCGGCAAGGATCTCGGATCTCTGCAGCGTAAAGGGGGAATATGTGCCATTCAAAATTGTCGCCTCGCAGTGTACGAGCTGCTCAGCCTGCGAACCCTTATGCCCGAACGATGCCATCTCAGAAAGGGGGGGGAGCTTCGTCATTGAAGCGGTGAAATGCACTGAATGTGTTGGCCATTTCGACGAGCCGCAATGTGTCGCCGCCTGTCCGGTCGACAACACCTGTGTGGTTGACACATCCTTGCCTCGTTACCAGGCGCCAGCTTAAAGCGTGAGGCCCATGAGGTGGCGTGCCAAGAGCTGGTTCAAAAAGCGTCATTAGCTACGTGCTGCGGGTTGGCGGCGGCGCAGGCGCCGATCTTCGGTCCTCCATCGCGGACGAGAACTGCGCTGGATTGCCGTGCGTTCGTGCTGTAACTGGTCGGCAGCACGGCCCTGGCGGGCTTTCATTCCGCGCGGTGGTGCAAAGCCGGTTCGCGATGCCGAGAGTGGCCTTCTCGGCAGCGCTGCTATCGTCGATGTGACTGACGATGCCGCGCAAGGATGAAGTGAATGCAGAATCTCGCCTGAGGGGGCCGAGGCGGCTCCCCGCACCTCTAAAGGAACGATGCATGAGAGGCGATACATGAACAGCCTCGTTCGCGACAGCGACGTCGTCGAGCTCAATCAGCCGCCTGTCTACAGCTTTGGCCAAAAGGTGCGAGCCAATCGCACCATCCGCAATGATGGCACCTATCGCGGCAAGGAGATTGGCGACGTTTTAGTCAAGAAGGGAGAGGTGGGTTACGTCGTATCGATCGGCACGTTCCTGCAGCAATTCTACATCTACGGCGTCGAGTATCCGGAAAGCGGCTACCGTGTTGGCATGAAGCGCAAGGAACTGGAGCCGGTGGACGCCTACGAGGAGATCGATGATCTGCCATTGCCGGAGGAGTCGTGACGCAGCCCGGCTTTCCGAAATATCGACGTGGCCAGCGGATCAAGACCGCAGTCGACCTCATCAACGACCACTCATTTCCCGATACGGAGCCCGAAGGAGTCTTGCTCGCCGCCGGAGCGACCGGTGAGATCATCAACGTCGCGATCCATACCGAAGCGAACGTGCCGATCTACATTGTCGATTTTGGTGAGCAGCTGCTCATCGGCTGTCTTGAAGAAGAAATCACAGTGCTTTGAATGGAGGCTTTCGCCATGAATGCTGCGCTGATGAGAAAGATAAAGGCCGGGCTGGTGCCTCACCCGAACGAACTCGATCGCAAACGGATCGAGCGCGGCTTGAGCTCACGCAGGCGCTATCTCTACGTCTCGCCGAACGTGACGCCGGTGAGGGGCGGCTACCTCATCGAGAGCCCATGTTGCTCGCGCAACATCACCAAGGATGGCGCTCTCATCGATGTCGCGCTGGTTCTTTATGATGCCGTGTGCGGGATCTGGAAGCTGTTTCGCAAGAACCACGCGCGCGGAATCTGGGAATTTTACAGCCTTTACCATCGGTTGACTTCTGCAATCGACGAATTGAATGCGGATCCGGAGCGTCTGTTTTGGCAATGATGCCCCGCCTTTCACGAGCCACAGAGGAGCCACGATGGCGCTCACCGCGGAGGAATTGATCGAAATCGAGCGGCTGCTTGCAGCCGATGGCGCCGAGATGGGTTCGTTTGTCGAGCTGCAGCGCCGCTTTCCGCAACTTGCTTGGGTGCGCTGTGATGCGTCGGATGTGGCGGACCAGCCGTTCCGGCAGTTTCCGCGTTTCGACCTTCATCTGATCGATGGATCGGATCACTGCGTGCAGATTACAGCCGATCCGACGCGGGCGACCGGCATCGTCTTGGCCAAAAGGAATGTTGGGCGGTGAGCACTGAACTGGTAGAGTATCGGCTTGATGGCGCGTACACTCTGGAGGAGAATGCATCATTCATTCCACTGTCCGATCCCGATATCACCTTTGCCGAGCTCTCTGCCGTGGAAACGCTGCTGTGTTCGCCGCAGATCTCCAACGGGCAGATTACTGAGGCGTTTGAGCACGCTTTCGCCGCCTATCTTGGTCGCAAATATGCTGTTGCGGTCTCGAGTGGTACCATAGGGCTCCTCCTTGCGCTGAGGGCGCTCGGCATTGGTCCCGGGCACGAGGTTATCGCCTCGCCCTACTCCTTTCGTGAGACCGCGCATGCCATCAGTCTCGCAGGCGCACGAGCGGTATTTGCAGATATCGACTATTGGTCGGGAGCATTAGTCCCAGCGAAGGCCGAAGAGCGCATCACGGCCAATACGCGGGCGATTGTCGCCGGCAATCCCAACGGTCATCCAGCGCCATGGTCGGAGCTGCGCGCGGTCGCCCAGCGCCATCAGCTGCTGCTTTTGGAGGATTCCACCGAGGCGATCGGATCGAGCTACAAGGGTGAGCTTGTCGGCCGGTTTGGCGACATCGCGGTGTTCGACTTTGCTCAGCCGCTGGCCCTAACCTGTGGTGAAGGCGCAATGGTTGTGACCGATGATATCGACATCGCGCTCGGCTTGCGTCGCCATCGCGCCCATCGCCTGGACGAGCGCTCTTCCGTTGTTGTCGGTAGCACGGCGCCTTATCAGGCCGGCATGAGCGATCTCACGGCTACCTTGGGCCTAGCGCAGCTCAAGCGTCTCGACGAAATCCTGGAGCGGCGTCGGTTCGTCGAGCAGCTTTATAACGCGCATATGCAATCATTTGAGGGCATCAAGCCGCCTTATGTTGGCCCCGATGTGGTCGAGGTAAACTGGTTGCTTTATCTCGTTCATCTGGGGACGCGCTTCACGCGATCGGGGCGCGACGCCATTATCGATGATCTGCGCGGCGCGCAGGTTGAATCCACCGCCTATAGCCAACCGCTGCACTTGCAACAACACTACTTCGACTTCGGCTATCGGCGTGGCGATTTCCTGGTTGCGGAAAAAATCGCAGATCGCGCTCTTGCGCTTCCGTTCCACACCCATCTCACGAACAAGCAGATCGAGTTTATCGTGGAGACCATGAAAGATGCGTCGATAAACGTGGGAGCGGGTGCCGCGATTTACTAAGATGATCGTCATCCACGACACGGAAGAATGTGGGTTGAATGGCGGTGAGCGTGGTATTTCTCATCGCGAGAGATGAGCAACGGACCGAGGATACGTCCTTTGTGGCAGCGTTGTCGGATAGCATGGCGGGAGCGCGCCGGATGCCGCTGGAGGTATGCACTTGTCTTAGAGCAGCAAGAGAAATGCTCCAAGCGAGCGCGAAGAAGCCCTTCTCGATATCAGAGAAGCGGCGCGTCCAAGGCGTGGCGTGAGAGCCTACGCGCCAAGGTGCCCAAAACTAAGCACATCACAGTCGAGATTCTCGGTGTCCGTTCAGGATCTTTAGAGTTATCAAAACAGGTGATCGGTATGAACTCGCAACAAGTCATCATCCACGTCCGCTTCGCTCCGAACGGAAGGGTGATCCAAATCAGCGAGCGTCCGGCGAAGCTCACGCCGAACCAGTGGTTTGACGTCCTCAACGCCCGTGCCAGCTCGGCTTATCGGGCGCTCGCTCGTGGCCGTGGGAGTTTTCAGCTGAGCCGGACTGCGATCGAAGCCTTCAAGCAGGAAACGGCGAGGCCGGGATGAGCGAACCTGTAATCGGCAACCTGATGAGCGGTCACGTCGAGGTTTTTGTCGTCTGTCCGGCCGATGCCATCGAGCGGAGTGGGGCCATGAGCTTTAGCCTGTCGCGGATTGACGATAGGGGCGAGAGCCGGCCGTTTCCGATTATTGTGGTGCGCACCTTCGGCAATGACTATTTTGGTTACGTGAATCGTTGTCCGCATCAGAGCGTCTGGCTGAATATCGGCTCTGGTACGTTTTTCTCGGCGGACCGCTCCTTTCTTAGATGCGGCCGGCACGGTGCAAGATTCGAGATCGACACTGGGATGTGCATCGACGGCCCCTGCGACGGACAATCGCTTGAGCCGGTAGCGCTCGCCGTGATCGAAGGTGACGTCTGCCTGTGCGGCGTCAAGCTGCTCGAGGACGATCGGTTTGGTGACCCCTTCGGGGACAGCGACGAAACCATGGATGTCACGATCCATCCGGACTAACGGGCCTATCGCTTTATTGTGCTCAAGCTGCCTTAGGGCGCTTTGCCCTCGAATGAGGGCCATTGTACGCGTGAGCGTTGGTAGATGCGTGTCACAGCTTGTGATGATACAAACGGGCACCTCGTCGGATTGCGGCCTTGCACTCCGCGACCTGCGCAGCACCACAAGCTGCTCTTGCGCTGGCTCGTCAAATCGAGCCGGCAGCGGGACATGCCTCCTACCGCCGTGGATATGTTTGAGGGGAAATGCCCCCGGCGGCTGGAAGTTCGCCGAGGGCATCGTCTGGGCGTGGAGAATGGCGGGACCCAGACTGACAGGATCGTTTGGGGATGAGGAATGACGATCCTGTGTCAGAAGGCCGGCCGGTGCAGCTGGCGTTATTGCCGGCGCTGCAACTGCCATGCCAAACCTCGGCTTGTGCGACGCTCTTAGCGAATGGCGCCACCATCGTCAGTAAGGGCCGGTTAGAGCAAATGCATTCATGGGAACGTGCTCGTTGTTCCGCATTTCCGGCTGCAAGCGTGCGTCTTGACGCGTATCGTGTGAAGCGTGATCCCCATCTGGGACCGCTGTGTTGCGTTTTAGCGTTGCTGCCGACGGGATGCGACCGGCTTGGTCTGCAGCCTCAAAGGTGGCTCGGCGTTCATCCCTGCCTCGTTGGGCTCTCGCGACAGGCGCTATCTGTTGAGCAAACGATGGATGGGCAGCGGCGGAGCGCAGCGTCCAGATTCAGGGCGAAAAAGATGCTGTAGGCTCGCGCCGGTCAATGCGGCCAGGCGATCACCCATGGTAGAACACGGCGCTCGATCCGCCGCACGATCTTCGAGCTCCTCGCTAGGCGGCCCGAGGGTCATGAAGATCGCTGCTCATTCCAAGATACGATAGCGCAAGAGCTGGGCCAAATAACCGAGCGTCTCGGTTGTTCTGCGTACGAACTGCAGAAGGTTGAACGGGAGGTCAAAGGCTATGCGAGGTTTGTCGTGTCCAAAACAGAGGCGAACGACATTGTCGTAACCTTCGCAACAATTGTGAGTCGCGCAAAGCAAGGGATCGTTGCGGAAGCGAACGTTACGCATCTGGTGTGCAACTTGCTTTGGAGAAGTTGGATGTGAGCAAGCGGGAGCAGAAAGATCGTGATGAGGGCAGAAGAGGTTGGAGTTGATCAAGGAGGCTGCTCTGGACGCGAAGATATCTATCGCTGATCGTCGGCGACGACCATCACTATGGCGCCCGCTCATTTTACCTGCTTTGGCGAGCGCGTGTGGGAATCATTAGCATTAATTGGTCGATGCGGCGTTTAATGATGTACTCGCATCTTGTCTCTTCTCAGATGAAGCCCATTGATCACAGGATAGGCGCATGAACTCAGAAACCGAATTCGAGCTTCCTCAACTTTATAGACATCATGTCTTTGCCTGCAACACGCAGCGTCCGCCAACTCATCCGCACGGCAGCTGTGGCGCCTCTGGCGCACAGGCCCTATGGGATCGAATGGCCAAGGCGATCGAAGCGCAAGGCCTCAACGATATTGGCTTCACGATGGCAGGCTGCCTTGGCTTTTGTAACTCTGGTCCCTTGATGGTCGTCTATCCCGATGGAGTGTGGTATCGCGCGTCCACGCCTGAGGATGTCGACGAAATCGTAAACTCCCACCTCGCGCAAGGCAAACGTGTCGACCGCCTTGTGATGGTGTTAAAGCGAACCTAGAGGGCTCGATTAGCGGCCCCTTGCCAAGGCTAGCAAGCATCGACGGCTTGTGCGGCGATGAGCTGGCCGCTCGGAGGTCAGATCGTCTGAGATAGAGCGTAGCCATCACGCCCCGGATTTGAGAACAGAAAGTCATTGACGTTTTCGCGGCGTGCCGCCTTTCTTCTCCGGCCCAATCGGCAAATGGCGGCCTTTGCAACGCGCGTGCTGGGTCGATCTGTTTGTGTACCGTCACCGCTTGCCACGCGACCCGGAGTTCACAGCGAGAGCAGTGCTGGGCTCCCCGCGTCTCGCGAGATGACGCGTACTTGACGCGTCATCTCGCTCTGTTTGCACTGCGGTGAGGTTAGGGACGCGCTCGATGAGCTCGCCGCGTCCGGTTTGATCAAACGGATCCCCTTTCTGATCCTGTTCTAGCGTCAGAACTTGTAAGTAACGCCGCCGCTGACGAGCCATGGGTCGATGTTGGCGCGACCGGTGACGGCAATCGCATTGTTTACGGTGGCGGAGTACTCCGGCCGCAGCCATAGCTTCTTCACGTCAAAGTTGAGGCCCCAGTGCCGATCAAGCATGTAATCGAAGCCGAATTGGACCGCTGCGCCGAATTGGTTGCTGATGCGCAAATCCGTAACGGCAAGACCAGCGAGCGACGTATTGGCTGCCGATTGGTTGAAGAATGCGGTGTAGTTGATGCCCGCGCCGATATAGGGCTTGAGCGCGCCGAAATCGGTGAAGTGATATTGCAGGGTCAGTGTTGGCGGCAACAGCCAGGCTTTGCCGATATCGAGGCCAGTGAGCGCGCCATTGCCGCTGATGTGATGGCTAGTTACGCCGAGAATGAGTTCGGCGGCAACGTTTCTCGTGAAGAAATAGGTGATGTCGAGCTCGGGTATGACTTGATCGCTGATCGAAAGCCCAGAACTTGGCGAGGACAGCGAGGGCACCCCGGCGACGCTGACTGAGCTGCCTTCGGTGTCCGGCAAAACGCCAAGTACGCGCAGGCGGATCATCCATGGATTGAAGGGTTCGATCGGGGGCGCTTGATAGTAGATCGGCGCCCGGCCCAGATCTGCAGCCTGTACCGGGAGGCTGACCAACGAGGTTGCTAGCGCGAGGAGTGACGCCCTCGTCAGAACTGTCCTTGTTCTCATCGAATTCTCCATTCCAAAGTCCGCGCGAAGAGCCGCGCGATATCTCTGTCACACACCGGGAAGGACGGAGGATTTGATGCCGATCAAAATGGAAGCGGGCAGAGCGCAATTATGCCGCTAAGTTGCATAAGGATCACTGCCGCGCAGGGTGGAGATCTGTTCTGATCCTTATTCAATTCAACAGAGGCGGGTCTGTTCAAGAAGCCGCATCTCGGATTGTTGCTCTGATCCAATCCAGGCCGCGGACATCATGCGCGACAAAGGCGGCACCTGCCACCGCCTCTCACAAGAGCGAGAAGCGTCGCGATCGAGCGCAATATAGACGATGCCCCTTACGGGCAGCCACTCGCGCGGGCCGCCTCAGCGAAGGTCCCGTCGCTTATTGCCCGTGAAGGAAGCCGGAAGTGGGAAACGTCATCCTTACTTGTTTGATCGACTGGGGGCCGCTCCTTCGTTTCCTCAGGCCTGCGCACAACGCCTGGGGTTTGCTTTGTGCAAACACCCCTCGAGATCATCTTGCGTCTTGCGGCCAAGCAGCGACAGCACGGGCTCATGATCGAGCCCGGCACATCGTGCCCCGTCTACGTCGATCAGCGGTCGTCGTATCAGGAGCGGATCGCCCACCATCAATGCGAGTGCGCTTGCCGCGTCGATAGTATCGGGATTGATTTCGCCTGACTTGATACGTGCCGCAGCTCGGTTGAACCAGGAGCCGACGGGCATATTGCCGAAGAAGCTACGTAATTCCTCCGCATCCCATGGCTCCTTCAAGATGTCTTGGGCGATCACGTCGTGGCCGGCGGACTTCAGCGCTTGAATCTGACGCGCGTTAGTGGCGCAGCCGGGTTTCTGATAGAAGATGATTGTCGCCACGATATACCTCTGTAGGCGCGCTGAGCTGAACGATTGGCACGGCGCGGCTGCTTCGGGAGCCTCTTCAATTTCTTGCCGATCATCTCCAAAGTCAGCGCACCAAGCGCCGTACCATGTATGCAACCTCGCCGCTGGTGCGCCAGATTGCGGGCCAACCGGCATATTCACTGTCGTCGAATCGGAGCAAGTTCCGTTCCACACGTGAGGGCATCGGAACTGATGGCGCAAATCGGCTTTTCGCGTTGATCGTTGTGGTCGTTGTTAGTTTTCTGACAGCCGCGCACATCCTGTTAGATCCAAAACAGCCAGGGCCTTACTCACCGGCTAGTTGGTTTTCAGAAACGTAATCAGAAGCCTAAGGAGCGCGGTCAAGCGTTGGCACGGCGGTTGCAAATAAGCGGCAGCAACACTGACTGAGGGCTGAGTGCACGCCGACGCGTAAGACGAGCGATGCGCTCCTTCCCTTGAACCCGTGTGCCCCCGTTTCTGAGAGAGAAACAAGCTCGCGCGCAAGAAGCGCAACTTTTGGCAAATCGGTTGATGGAGAACAACATGTCTTCACTGAGACAAATCGCGTTCTACGGGAAGGGCGGCATCGGCAAGTCGACCACTTCGCAGAACACGCTGGCGGCGCTGGCCGAGATGGGTCAAAAAATCCTGATTGTAGGGTGCGACCCGAAAGCGGACTCGACCCGCCTGATTCTGCACGCTAAGGCGCAAGACACGATTTTGAGCCTTGCAGCGAGCGCCGGCAGCGTGGAGGACCTCGAGCTCGAGGACGTAATGAAGGTCGGCTACAAGGACATTCGCTGCGTGGAGTCCGGTGGTCCTGAGCCGGGTGTCGGCTGCGCCGGCCGCGGCGTCATTACCTCGATCAATTTCCTGGAGGAGAACGGCGCCTACGAAAACATTGACTATGTCTCATACGACGTGCTCGGCGACGTCGTTTGCGGTGGTTTTGCGATGCCGATCCGCGAGAACAAGGCGCAGGAAATCTATATCGTGATGTCCGGTGAAATGATGGCGATGTATGCCGCGAACAACATTTCCAAGGGAATCCTGAAATACGCAAACTCTGGCGGCGTGCGGCTGGGCGGTCTGATCTGCAATGAGCGGCAGACGGACAAGGAGTTGGAACTGGCGGAAGCGTTGGCCAAGAAGCTAGGCACTCAGCTGATCTACTTCGTGCCGCGCGACAACGTGGTGCAGCACGCCGAGTTACGCCGCATGACGGTGCTCGAATATGCACCCGATTCCAAGCAGGCCGATCACTATCGCAATCTTGCGACCAAGGTTCACCAAAATGGCGGCAAAGGCATCATCCCGACTCCAATCTCCATGGACGAGCTCGAGGACATGCTGATGGAGCATGGCATTATGAAGCCCGTGGACGAATCCATCATCGGCAAGACCGCCGCCGAACTCGCGGCCTCGTAAAGGCCGCGAGTCGCGGCCTAGCGAAGGTGCGCGACGAATGCCGGTCTCCCTCACCGACGCATCCCGGGAGGCCGGCATTCTGACGATCGATCTTGACCAAAACCAGGATGCGGCAGGGAAAACCTGACTGCTGTGGAACCCTCAAAATATGTTCGAAGCGCAATACCTTCCGTTCATGGCTGCTTGTGCCGTTGATGCCAACAGCCAGATACACAGGGGAATTGCAACCTACCGTCTGCTCACCGGTGTGCCTCCTGCAGATGCCGATATTGCCATTGACAGCAATTTCGATCGCCATGTCCTGGCGTCTATCTTGGCGGCTGCCACAATGGATGGTGGCTCCCTTCCCGAGAAGACCGGCTTGTCCGGCCTTGAACTGGCGGCCTTGCTGGAGCAGTACTTTCCCTCGCTTGAGATCAAGCTGGCGGGGCAGCTCTCGGTTTTTAAGTGCGAAGGGGACGAAGAGATCGCAATGCTGCGCGATCTCTTGCTCAAGCAACGCTCGACGGAACGGGATATCGGTCACTGGCTGGCTGCGATGATAGCGCGGCGCGCCATTGAGCCAGGCCATCTTTGGGAAGCTCTCGGCTTGCGCAATCGCGGCGAACTCTCCCGGCTGCTGAGCCGCCATTTCGCGCCGCTCGCCTCGCGCAATGTCAACAATATGCGCTGGAAGCGCTTCTTCTACCGCATGCTTTGTGAGAATGAAGGCCTCGCGATGTGCACGACACCCGTGTGCAACCAATGTGACGACTTCAACATCTGCTTCGGCGAAGAAAGCGGTGAGAGCCGGATGGCCGAGCGGCGGCGCGATTTTCTGTTGCAGGCGGCTCGGCCGGTCGTTGCCGGCGGCTGGCCATCTGAACCGCCACAAGGGTCCGCGATCGCATCATCATCGGGGAAAGCCTCGCAGGATTCGGTAAGCCGCGCGGAAGGTCGAGGGCGCGGCTGATGCCGTTTCGAGCGAGTGACCATGTGTCCAAGGCGGCGGCGGGCTCAAGTGCTCCGCAACAATTCTCACATCCTGGCGGGCCGCAACTGCATTAAAGTTCGAACACGGCGGGGCAGTAGGCAAGGCGTCCGCTTCATAGGCCTGTCGCATTTACGACAATCCATTTGCTGGAGCTTAGGTAGGTCAAACAATGAGGAGCTCTCGCGTGATTGCCGCTAGCACCGCCGCAAAATCGTCTTGGTCCGACCAGGTGCGCGCCAAGCCCACCGTGCTCAACGACACGACATTACGCGACGGCGAGCAGGCACCTGGCGTTGCGTTCACCACAGAGGAAAAGCTAGCGATCGCGCAGGCGCTGGCGCGGGCCGGAGTCACGGAGATCGAGGCCGGAACGCCGGCGATAGGCAACGAGGAGATCGCCGCCATTCGCGCCATTGTCGAAGCAGATCTTCCGCTGACCACCATAGGCTGGTGCCGGATGCGAGAATCGGATGTCGACGCGGCGATCGAAGCAAAGGTGTCCATGATCAATATGTCGATCCCGACCTCCGATGTCCAGATCGCAGCCAAGCTAGGTGGTCATCGCGACCTGGCGCTGGAACGGGTGAAGCGATTGGTAGGCTATGCCTGTGCGCGCGGACTTGAGGTCGCCGTCGGTGGTGAGGACGCCTCCCGCGCCGACATCGATTTTCTCATCAGACTGATGGCAACTGCAAAAGCCGCGGGCGCGCGTCGCTTTCGTATTGCAGATACGCTCAGTGTGCTCGATCCCGACGCAACCTACGTGCTGGTCAGGAATTTGCGTGCGACCACCGATCTCGAACTCGAATTTCACGGTCACGATGATCTCGGACTCGCAACCGCCAACACGCTCTCCGCTATCAAGGCCGGCGTGAGCCACGCCTCAGTGACCGTCATCGGGTTGGGCGAGCGGGCCGGAAATGCCCCGCTCGAGGAAATCGCGGTTGCACTCAAGCAGCTCTACGGGCGCGAGACTGGCATCATACTCCCGGAGCTCGGGAACGTCGCCGCGGTGGTAGCAGGCGCGGCCGCACGTGCGATTCCTGTGAACAAGGCCATCGTCGGAGAGCATGTATTTACGCACGAATCCGGCATTCATGTCGATGGCCTTTTAAAGGATCAACGCACCTATCAATCGCTTGATCCCGTTTTGTTTGGCCGCTGCAACCGCTTTGTGATCGGCAAGCATTCCGGACTTGGGGCGATCACCGCGTTACTCGATGAACTGCAGCTCGTCGCCAGCGCCGATGAAGCCAGACAGATTCTGTCGCAAGTCCGCAAATATGCCATTGAGCACAAGCGGCCGGTCGAGCGCGAAACCGTGGCGGCGATCTGGCGCGACGTGTGCGGATGCCTGGCAACCCACCCCGCGTGAAAAGCCGTGTCCAGCAGCGTTTGCGTAAACAGACGCGCCGCAAGGATGGCGTCCGATATTGCTGATGGGTCCGAACGGCGTCCAGCTTTCGCACGTAAGATCCCCTGGCGCGATCTCACCTCCAGATCTTACTTCCCGTTCCGCCATACATGCTGTGATCTCCTACCCAATGGCGAGCCGCCCCGCACTGCCAATCGGCGTCTTCTCGCGCTGAGTTCCGGTCCGGCGACCGTCCTGACTAGCGTCAGCCTCGATCGTGGTCTGGCCATTGATCCCGCCAGCAGTCAACAGGCGCCACCCCATCTCATTTACCGTCCAGAGCTAATCCGAAGGAGAATTTTCCATGATCAACTCATCCCCGGCAGCCGGTATCCTCGATCGGCTCAGCAAGGCCTCATCGGCGGAGGATTTTTTTTCGCTACTTGGCGTCGATTACGATCCTAAAATCGTGAATGTCGCGCGCCTTCACATCTTAAAGCGCATGGGACAATACTTTGCAAAAGAGCAATTTGCAGGTGCCGCAGAGCCGGAAATCAGAGCTCGGTGCAAGGCGATGCTGGAGCGGGCCTATGCCGATTTCGTGGCATCGTCACCAATCGACCAGCGAGTGTTCAAGGTTTTGAAGGAGGCGGCCGCAGATCCTAAGAAGGCGGCGGCCTTTGTCCCATTGAGCGAGCTGAAGTGATCTAGCGTTCCACTGCAAGGTGTGCCCGACGGGGCACCGTGGCAACCCGATGTGCGGCCTTCGTCTTTATTCGGGTCAACTCTCTGCAGCTATCACCCGAGCGGCGGCTGTCGTATTCCCGACCCATGTCTGGACTGGTCGTGTCCACGGTACCAGCGGATATTTCAAGTGTCTGCCAAACCATTACTTTCGACTGACTTTCACTGTTTTTTTGCAACTGGTACGACACTTGCTGTTGTCCTGCCGATCCGATCATCGATGCCGACAGATGGTAGTCGTCCGAGATGAGATTGAAGGAAGACTTATGATGCTGCTTTTAGTGCCTGCCAAGCCCTGCGCCATCATCTCGTGGCCTACGATCGCGCCAGGTCCGTTCGAAACGGCCTTTGACACGATCAAGGCTCCGTATGGACGGTGAGATGGTGGTCAATGGATAAGTCGCCCGTTCGCGCTACACCTGGAGAGGGTATGCCCAGCGTCGTCCGGATCAAGTCGGCCCCGGATTCCGCTCAGATTTGTATCCATCTCATGGCGGATAGCAACATGCGTCAGGAAGAGGGCCAACGTCGGCCCATACGGGCTGTCGGCGCTGGAGGCTCGGCATGGATCGCGTGACAGGTGCGTTGCCAGGATCGCGCTCGTCGTCACAGTCAATGTGGACCTGGTGGGCCGAAAGTGAGGCGCAGGTATTGCGCAGCGAACGGACTCGCCAACTCAGGCATGGAAGCGACCGGTCACAACCACCGCGGCGCCCTGGCCGCTGCGGTGGCGCTCGTCGAACCTGGCGCGCAAGCGTCCAGTGTGGAAGACCGCTCCAAATCCGGCCGGACCGGTACGTCTATCGCGACGACGCCTCTTGTTGTGCGGTCGGTCGGACCAAGCAGACGGGGCAGAGCAGCCGGCCCCTCGCTGACCAAAAGTGATCTTCAGTTATCGAAGCTAAAAAGCAAACCTGTGGCGCGGGCGCGCCTATCTTTGAGGGGAATTTAGAGTATGAACAATGTCACCAGAACGGCCATGCCGGCGGCGGCCGGTCGCGCAGGGGCCAAAAAAGAACTGCCGGAGCACTTTAAGGCCTACAAGCACGTCTGGGTCTTCGTTGAGCTGGAGCGCGGCCGGGTGCATCCGGTCTCCTGGGAGCTCATGGGGGCGGGCCGCAGGCTCGCCGACAGGCTAAAGGTGAATCTTGCTGCTGTCGTTATCGGTCCGGAGGGGCAGCACACACGTAACGCCGCGCTTGACGCATTTTGCTATGGCGCCGATATGGCCTATCTCGTGAGCGACAATGTTTTGTCGGATTACCGCAACGAATCCTACACCAAAGCGCTAACCGAACTCGTCAACACCTACAAGCCCGAGATCCTACTGCTGGGGGCGACGACGCTCGGTCGCGATCTCGCAGGTTCTGTGGCGACGACGCTGTCGACGGGGCTCACAGCCGACTGCACCGCGCTGGACGTCGACGCCGATGGTTCGCTGGCGGCGACGCGTCCGACCTTTGGCGGCTCGCTGCTCTGCACGATCTATACCTTGAATTATCGTCCGCAGATGGCAACCGTCCGCCCGCGGGTCATGCCGATGCCTGAGCGCGTCGTACGCGATGCCGCTCGTATCATCGTCCATCCGCTCGGTCTTGTGGAAGATGACATTGTCACAAAGGTATTGTCGTTCCTACCAGACCGCGATGCAGAAACCTCCAATCTGGCCTATGCCGATGTCGTGGTTGCGGGCGGCCTGGGACTGGGATCGCCTGAGAACTTTCGGTTGGTGCGCGAGCTCGCAACTCTGCTTGGCGCTGAATATGGCTGCTCGCGTCCTCTCGTGCAAAAAGGGTGGGTTACGTCTGACCGGCAAATCGGCCAGACGGGCAAAACCATCCGGCCGAAGCTCTATATTGCCGCCGGCATTTCCGGCGCGATCCAGCACCGGGTTGGCGTGGAGGGTGCGGATCTGATCGTCGCCGTCAATACTGACAAGAACGCTCCGATCTTTGACTTCGCCCATCTCGCGATCGTCAGTGACGCCATTCAATTGCTACCGGCGCTGACGGCCGCATTTCGCGCTCGGCTTTTGCCGAATTCGCGCGCCCGGATCGCTGTCTAGAAGGAGATGATAATGATTGAAGAGAGATTCGATGCGATCGTGGTCGGAGCCGGTATGGCCGGCAATGCGGCGGCATTGACCATGGCCAAACGCGGCATGAAGGTGCTGCAGCTCGAGCGCGGCGAATATCCCGGATCGAAGAATGTGCAGGGCGCCATCCTCTATGCCGACATGATGGAAAAGCTGGTCCCCGAGTTTCGAGAGGAGGCGCCGCTCGAACGTCACCTGATTGAGCAGCGGTTCTGGATGATGGACGATCGCTCCCATGTTGGCATGCATTACCGTTCAGACGACTTCAACGAGGAACGGCCGAACCGGTACACGATTATACGCGCCCAGTTTGACAAATGGTTCTCTTCCAAGGTGCGGGAGGCTGGCGCGACCTTGCTGTGCGAGACGACCGTCACCGAGCTCGTACGGGACGAGCGTGAAAGGATCGTCGGTGTTCGTACAGATCGTCGAGACGGCGAAATACATGCCGATGTCGTCGTGCTGGCCGAGGGGGTCAATGGCCTGCTCGGGACGCGCGCGGGCCTACGCGCGCGGCCGAGACCCGATAACGTTGCGCTCGCGGTGAAAGAGATGCACTTCTTGCCCCGCGAGACTATCGAGGCGCGCTTCAATCTCAGGGGCGATGAAGGCGTCGTGATCGAGGCGGTCGGTACCATTTCCCGCGGCATGACCGGAATGGGTTTCATCTATGCCAACAAAGAGTGCATTTCGCTCGGCATCGGTTGTCTCGTCGCCGACTTCCAGCGCACGAGCCAGACGCCCTACGGCCTGCTCGATCAATTCAAGAGTCATCCTTCCGTGGCGCCCCTGATAGCAGGGTCCGAAGTCAAGGAGTATTCGGCCCATCTCATTCCTGAAGGCGGGTACAAGTCGATCCCGCAGCTTTATGGGGAAGGCTGGGTCGTAGTGGGCGATGCGGCCCAACTCAACAATGCCATTCATCGCGAGGGTTCCAATCTCGCGATGACTTCCGGCCGCATCGCCGCCGAAGCGATAGGTCTCGTGAAATCGCGCGGCGAGCCGATGAGTGCAGCAAATCTGTCGATCTACAAGAAGATGCTAGACGATTCCTTCGTCATCAAAGATCTAAAGAAGTACAAGGATTTGCCGCCCCTAATGCATACCCAGTCACAAAACTTCTTTCTCACCTATCCGCAGCTCATCTCCAAGGCGATGCAAAACTTCGTGCGCGTCGATGGTACGCCCAAGGCTGAGAAGGAGAAGGCGACCCTGAAATCCTTTGTCAAGGCGCGGTCATGGGCAGGTCTGTTCGGTGATGCTTGTCGTTTTGCTCGGGCCTGGCGCTGACCGCGACAGTTGTGAAGCCCAACAATGGAAGGTCAAAGCATGAATGTCGAATCCCCAGTCCGCGTCGAAGACAAGCTGTATCATAATCGCTATCTTGTCGACATCGGTCACCCTCACGTCAAGGTCCGTGCGCACACGACGCCATCGCCGCAGCTCCTTGCACTTTTGAAAGCCTGCCCCGCGCGATGCTACGAGCTAAACGACAACGGCCAGGTCGAGATAACAGTTGACGGCTGCATCGAGTGCGGTACCTGCCGCGTGATCGCCGAGCCCACCGGCGACATCGAATGGAGCCATCCGCGCGGTGGATATGGAGTGCAGTTTAAGTTTGGCTGATAGTGGAACAGGGCCGTGGTGCGACCGAGTTAGGCGATAGGGCTTCTCCGCATCATTGGCGCATTCCGCGTCACTTGCGCGGCGCCTGGACTTCGAGCAAGACACTCTTCGGGGGGGCGCTGCACAAGCCATAGCGTGCAGATGTGCCGCTCGTTCGGGAGCCGCGAAGGACTGGTTGTGACCTCACTGAGTGGCGCCACAACGCGGTCGATCGGATGGTAGAGGAAGGATCAGCGCCTCGCCTGAGAGGGGGCGGGCCCAGCGGCCTCGATTGCGATTGCCACTGACTGCATGATCGCGGCAAAGCGCACGGCGGTCTGGATCGCTTCGGAATTGACGCCCGCGGCTCTCAGTGTCTTCTCATGGGCATCGATGCAGGCACCGCAGCCGTTTATGGCGGAGACCGCAAGCGACCACAGCTCGAAATCGGACTTCTCCACGCCGGGATTGCCGATCACGTTCATACGCAGCCGTGGCGGCATCGTCTTGTATTCCGGGTTGGCGACAAGGTGAGCGAAGCGGTAATAAACGTTGTTCATTGCCATGAGGCTGGCTGCGGCTTTCGCTGCGGCAATCGCCACAGATGTCATCACAGCGGACGCAGCCGATTCCATTACGGCAATCAGGGCTGCATTGCGAGTGGCAATCGCGCTCGCCAGCAGCAGCCCGTATTTTCGTTGTGGCGAAAGCGTCTCATCGGCCACCAAGGAGGTCAAGTTAAGCCTGACATCCTTCGCGAAATCGGGAATCTGGTCGGTTAGTTGTTCGATCGACGACATGCTGCCTCAAGCAACCTTCAAGGTTTCTCCGCCGATTTCGCGGTTGCAGGGACAGAGCTCGTCGGTTTGCAGCGCGTCCAGAACGCGGAGCGTGTCCTTAGGACTGCGCCCGACACTGAGATTGGTCGCATAGACGTGCTGGATCGTATTTTGCGGGTCAACAATAAAGGTGTAACGATAGGCAACCCCTTCTGGTGAACGCACGCCAAGACCGTCGACGAGCGTTCCCTTTGTGTCGGCAAACTGCCAGATTGGAAGTTTGTGCAGGTCGAGATGTGAGCGCCGCCAAGCGAGCTTGCAGAACTCATTGTCAGTCGAACCACCCAGTACAACCGCATCGCGATCGGCGAATTCCTTGGAAAGCCGGGCAAACTCAGCGATCTCTGTCGGGCAGACGAAGGTAAAATCCTTCGGATAGAAGAAGATGATCTTCCACTTTCCTGGAAAGCTCGCTTCGGTCAGCGTCTCGAATGCACTCTGTCCTCCTTCTTCCTGCGCTTGAAAACCGGGCTTCACGCCTGTGATTTCGAACCGCGGCAACTGACTTCCAATTCCGAGCATGCTGTCCTCACAAAGTCGCTTTCTGTAGAAGGTGGCTTCACTGTTGAAGCAAGCTATGTGCCATCCGTTCTCAGGAGTGGAGTCCAGCGGCTTTGATACAGACATGCCCGGGCGCTTGGAGGGCCGATCTGAGAAAAATCTGTAGCCAAGCGCTTTCTTGCCAAGGTTCATGAAAGCAGTCGTGCTTTGCGCGACCGCCTGAGATGTTCGCGCTGCAAGCGTCTGGTCAAAGACCGTTCTGCGTCCCTTAAAGCAAACCGCCTCATCTCGCCATCAATGTGATGAACGACTGTCGGCCTGCCGAGATCTAATGGAAATACGGAACCTGACGAAGCGCGAGGTTCGTAGCATCTGGCGCAAACAAGAGCGGCTGTATCGCCGGCGACAACAGATTGCGCCAGTAAGGCCAGATGCTCGCGGCTGCCAAACAAGGTGCGAGTAATCAGAGGCTACGGCGCTTCGCGCATTGAGGCGCTTCAAGCGGCGCGAGATCACCAGGCTCGATGGTTTGCCGGACTCTAAAAGGTTTGAAAGCCAACCAGGCTCGCCTTTGGCGGCGATTTGGGGCTTGAACTCTACGTAGCGTCAGGTTGTACAGTCTGGATGATACATGCGGCGATCACTCTGAAGCTCCATAATCAGAAGGAGAGACCTGAATGTCTCAAGATCTTAGGTGCGTTAGCCGCCTATAAAGATGAATTCATGAAGATGGCCAGCGCCAACAGCAGGAACTATGTGGGGGGAGCATTGGAAACACTTCAGAATTTCCGGGCTGGAAATGCCATTCTGGCCCCAGCTTTTGTGAATACGCGAGAGCAACCGATGCATCCCCAGGACGAGCGGATGATCCGCCAGTTCATGGAAAACGTCAAAGACTACAGAATTACTCCCGATGGTATCAGAAGCCGCGGGACGGGAAAGGTCCCGGCTGCTACGATCAAGTCCAATGTGCAGGCACTCAACACGTTTGCTCGTTGGCTCCGAGAATAAAGGACCATTGGCTCTTCGGGCGTTCAATGAACCAAGCTCGCTTGCCGCGGACATCGACGAGTACGTTGAAGCTGGCGGCGATGATCGCGACCGCCTCAGCGCGGCACTGTCTCATCTGCGCAGGATCGGGGCTGACGGGCTCCAAGCTGTCGGCGCCGGGGCCGACTGATGGGACGCGAAACATTGTCGGCTCATCCGGAGGACATCTCCACGATCGATGACTTTTTGACCGACGCTTTGTCCAAGCTTGGATCTGACGCGACCAAGAAGGAGAAAGCCGCCGTTTCGACGATGGTTTCCCGACTACGCTCTTTTAGTGATTGGCTTCAAAGGGAGGGCAGGCCGAGCATCATGGACCGAATCGGCGGCAACACTGCGCAGAAATCGTCATTGACCGCAGATTATACGGCGTTCAGTAAAGCCACAAAGCGGACGGCTCCACTCGATCCGTTTAGAGAATACCTAGGTCTCGAGCCCCAACAAGGATTTCGCCCTTACGACGACGACGCCCGCCTCATCGAGGGCCTCGCCAACGAAGAGCTGAGCAAGCTTGACCCGAGTTCCCAGCACAGGAGAAAAACCATTCAAGGTACGGCCTCGGCGCAACGCAAGTTCAGTGGCTGGCTCCGCACAGAGGGTAGGGAGAGCATCGCGAGCCGAATCCACGGCAACAATAAGCAGCAACGCTCGCTGGATGCAGACTACCGGGCTTACGGCGAAGCCAAAGGGAAATCTGGCGTGACTCTCAAGAAGCTCAGGCAGTATGTGCAAGTACTCGAGGCAAACAGAGCGCTGGGTGTACCCGCTCCTCAGCAAAGAGCAGGCTCGGACTCAACCTCCATCCCGACCTGGATGCGAGATTTGCCGACGCCGCGTCCGAAAGTGAGTGGCCGCCGATAGTAGGCGCGTTTGGTCAGGTCGGCTTGCAGGAGCCGGCTGGGTCGAGCTCGACTTGGTCCCCACAACTGCCGACCTATTTCGACTTTCCAACGCCGAAGGGGGAGCCAGCTCGGTCCTCAGACATCTATCGGGGTCTCGGTTCTTTGGTTGACCTGCCGTCCACACCGCAGGAGGTGCGTGACGATGCCCAGTCAGGGCCGGTGCAGAGCCATGCCGGCAGACCTCCGTTCTTCATCGGGCCATCAGCGTACCTCAAGAGCTGGAGGATATCGGATATCTCGTCGGCGAGGATTGGCAGCATGGCTCACAGCCGGTGCCGGATTTCCTGCTCGATGTACTTGACAATAAAATGCTGTTGCCAAGTTCGCGAATGGCTCCCCAGCCGGTCTCCATCAACGGGGCGACCTACTCCATCACGTTGGGTCCGCGAGGACGCCGCGACGCTCAGCTGATCCATCATGCTGGCCCATTCTCGGCTCCTAAGGCCAGGGTCGGCGGTTCGGCTGCGAGTGCCTCTGCCGGCGACCGCAGCGGACGACGCGCTATCCGCATTCCATCAGATTGTCGATGATCCCAATGGTAACGACACAGCCGACTTTCTGTTCTTGCCGGTGAATGACGCCAGCACCATGGGTCCCGATGACCGCGGGTCCCATTGGTCGTTGCTGCTGGTGGACCGCCGCGATCGCAACAATCCAGTCGCCTACCACTATGACTCCGCCCGGGGACGCAATGACAGACCCGCAGCAATGCTCGCAGCGCATGTGGGAGCCGAAGACAACCTGCAAAACGCCCCGATACGCCAGCAGAGGAACGGCTACGATTGTGGTGTCTTTGTGCTCGACGGTACGCGGGCGCTGGCCAGGCGGTTGGCGGGCAGACGTCAGCCAGACCTGAACCTAAGCAATCTCGTCCTCGACCGGCAGGCACTGCAGAACCGACTGAGGGGTTGATATCGGCGGAAAGGGCAGCTGGTTGAACTCTCGCCATAGAAGGTCCGCAATCGGCACGTTCGCAAGGCATCGCGGTGGCGCAGAGCGTGGGAGCGGACGCAAGAGCTAAGGCTGTTTTCGGAGGCGGAAGAGCCTGATGGGCGATTTCGGAGACGACGTGGTCGACTGTCTCCTGTCGTCATCAAGCGATCCGGTATCATCGTCCCCAAATAACCGCAGCTGGTCTGAAGGCCCCGCTGCGCGCCCGTCTCGTTGAGATCTCGCGCCACCATTGCTCCAAGGATTGACGATCACAAGGCAGCAGCGTGCCAACGCCCGCGGTGAAGGTTCGTCAGTCGGCAAGGCATTTTCTCGGAACGGCTATCAGGACTGGTACGCCTTGGGTGATCGCGTCAACGAAATCGGCGCGCAGGCCCCGGCCAGCGGCTTCTTGTTTGGCGAATTTGTTGATCACGAGAAGATCTATATTGTTGCGAAGTGCCCGGGAAACGACAGCTGCGGCCTCAGCAAGCCCATTTGTGTCGAGATTACAGGACATAGCTCCGCTGCCGAGTGGCTGGGAAATCGAGATCTCTTGTCCTGTCGCAACATCGATTGCGAGCATGACGTGCGTGCCATTTGCGCACCTCGCGTGTCGCTGCACGATACCGCCGATGCGTACGCCTTGCTGCGCGATGTCCTGCGCGAAATCGGCGAGTAGCCTATCAACATCGTCTTTTGGACGGTAGAGAATAGCCCCCACACTATTCGGATCTATCTCATCCATATTATCGATCACGGCCGGGTCCCTGTTGATGTGTTTCTCGTATCGGGACATAGCTGTCGAACGCTCTCATGCGGATCGTGGCAGGCGTTGCAAGCACCGCTCGGCAGCCGCGAGCGGAACGGCGCGCGCGATCTCCGCAAAAACGTTCGCTCCATTGCTGAGCCGTAGCGCATCAAACGAGCGGCGCGTGATGCGCGCCAAAAGCGGCGCGCCAGAACGGCAAGTTTCAAGAGCCAGAACCAAGGTGACCTCCGCCTCGTCGAACGGCAGAAAGGCTTTGATGCGTGCCGGAAATACATTGAGGATAGAGCTTGCACGTGGGGGCTCGCACGCGATGCTGACATCGCCGGCTGCGATGCGCAGCCGCAGCTGCGCGCCCGGTCTAAGCGGCACTCCAGGTATCAGAAGGCGCGCCCCGTTGAGGCGGAGCATGATCAGCCCGTAGCGCCCATCATAGCCGCCGACCAAGGTATCAAGACAGACTGCCGCTTCGCCGCGCCCGGCAAGCGCCGGATCGGTCTGAACGATGTTGAGCGGCCCGGCCGCAGTCACGACGCCATCTTTCATCATGACAAGATGATCGGCAAAACGCTCGATATCAGCGTAATCTTGGGTGATGTAGATCATCGGCAATGGGAGGGTTTCCCGTATGCGCTCGAGAAATGGCAGGATCTCGCATTTGGCGGCGCGGTCGAGCACAATGAGTGGATCGTCCAGCAAAAGTAGCTGAGGCTGGCCCAACAGCGCGCTGCCAAGGGCAAGTCGCTGTCGCTCGGCCGCCGAAAGATGTGATGGCGAACGCTCGAGCAGCGGCGACAAGGCGAGCAATTCGACCACCCCATCAAAATCGATTAGTGTTGGTGTCGATGTTGACGCCTTGTATAGGAGGGTGCGCCGTACAGACCAATGAGAAAGAGGAATTGGTGGTCGGAATACATATGCGACGGGACGCAGATGAGGCGGTCGAAACTTTGTCTCATCCTGCCAAATCTCTCCATCGACCGCACAAAATCCAGTCGGCACATGCTGCACGCCAGCGATGCAGCGCGCGAGTGTGGTCTTGCCGCACCCGGGCGGACCAAAAATTGCTGTGACGCCTTTGGCCGGCAGGATGAATTGCGCATCTAACGGAATGTTCGCGAGAGAGCCGTTGAACGCAACCTCAATATAGCCCGTTCTTGCTTCTCTCATGAACCTGCGCCTGTGCTGTATCTTCCCATCCAAGTCACGAGCACAGCTGCAATAGAGATGATCGCCGTGCCTTAGATAATCCGGCCGGTGCCGCTCCAGCACGGCGTCTCTGCTCGCCTGAGGGCATAAGCTGCGGCGGTGGACTGCAGATCTGTGTTAAGATCAGAGGCTTCCTGAGCATCTCCGCGCCGCGAGGATCGTGACAGTCGGACGCTGCCCAGTGCGCTTGCCAATGAGAGGCAAAGCGCCTCTCCCTTAGCGCGAGGTTTTCAGCCTGCTTCGCCGGCCCGGAGGCTTTTGCTGAATGTCCAAATTGCGCGGCTCGAGAGGTTTGGCGGTAAAGATGCCGGCTCAGGCCAGAGCTGAATACTGGCTCGGGGCCCGAAATCCGCATCAAGCATCCCACGGCTTTGCGAGCCGATTTGAAGTTTGCGCCGGGAGCTACGGTCATGGCTTCTGCATTCTCGGGTGCGACCAGCATCAAAGCCAGATCGATCAGGATGAATCGGATAAATCTCATTGAAACTCCGGCTCCCCGCGCCCCTTCTTTGGCGGCGACTGATTGATCCCTACCCAGCAATCCGCGTGCCGTTTCAAGGAATATCTGCGCGTCTTGCGGCAAGGGAGGTTTTGTATCGGTCTCTACCCGACATCTTAAGTCGTCACATCTTATTGTAGGACTGTGGACGCTCGCGTCACCATGCGCACATGTAGGAGCTACCACGTGGAAGCTGAGGATGATCCATCGCCTTTTGGATTGGGGATGGTGCTTTGGCGAACATGCGGCCGTAAAACTCGTCAATGAGGGACAAGTGGATGCCATCCGATGGCGCACGTTCCGATCTGTGCGGAGGAGAAGGTCGGCGGCCGGGCGCTTGGAAAAAGGGCTGATGTGAGATGATATGCGGTGCCCGCGAGCTACGGCAGAACGTCTCCTAGCAGCACGGGTTGCCGACGTATTTCAGGGCGCGCGGGCCTTCGTTGCCTCGCGAGTCGACGCAGGATTGAGCTGCCCAAGACGGATGACTTGACCGGCGCCTAAGGAACTCTGGCGTCGGCGACGAACGGGTTGGGGCTTGAGGTCCGCAATTTGAGCCTGCTGAATGCTCCAGCTTGGATCGCCTACGCTATCGTGAAGGCCTATTTGTCTAAGGAGGACGTTGGCGTTGCAATGGTGCGCGTGGGCAGTATCGGGTACTCGATCTTCGGCAGCTGCCCGGTGAGCGAATTCAGAAAGGCGACAATCTCGTCAGTTTCTTCATCGCTGAGCTTTGCTCTAAGCTGAACCTCACTCATGACGCCGACCGCTTGCTTAAGACTCCAAACTTGACCAGAATGAAAGTAGGGCGGACGCAATGCGATGTTGCGCAATGGCGCCGAGCGGAAAACATACTCGTCGCCGGGATCCTTAGTGACGGCAAAACGACCCTTGTCTTCCTTTGGAAGCAGGCTTTCGGCTGGCCCTTTAATGACGCCGAAGCGAAAATAATCCTGTCCACCGACGTTAATTCCGTTGTGGCAAGAGGAACATCCCTTTTCGATGAATAGCTTTAGCCCGGTTTTCTGCTGATCGCTGAGAGCATATTCATCGCCCTCGAGGTACTGATCGAAGGGGGCGGCGGGAGTAATCAAGATTGCCTCGAAAGCCTCGATGGCCTTGGCGAAATTTTCAAACGTAACGGGCGCCACTTCGTTTGGAAAAGCCTTACTGAACATAACGACATAATCGGTCATTGAATTCAATGTTTTGAGCACGTGATCGGGCGTCGCATTCATTTCGACGCTGGCCTGGACAGGGCCTGCGGCTTGCGCCTTAAGATCCGCCGCTCGACCATCCCAGAACTGCGCCACGTTGAAGACCGCGTTATAGACTGTTGGCGCACGACGTGACCCCAGCTGCCAACGATGACCAATCGACCTCCGGCCGGCATCTACCCTGCCCGTCCCAAGGTTATGACACGTATTGCAGCTAATAACGCCGCTCGCCTCGAATCGAAAAATAAGGATTTGTCAAGTGTGATCTTTTCATGGGTGATAGGATTGTCCTTCACCGCTGGAGCGACTGAGGGAATTGGCTTGAAAATCCGCTTGGCGACGCGCATCAAATCCTCATTGGCGCCTGCTGCGGGGGAAACCAGAATGGCTGAGGCCACAACACTTAACCTACCGGCCCTGGAAAGCTCGCGTACCGCTTCCTCATGTGATGTCTCGCTTTTCTCCTAGATCGTGGAATCGCAAACATAGCGCTCGGTCCGCGTCCGCCCGCAGAACGACGTGCAGCAGTCAGCGAATGGTGTCTTCCGTATGCTGGGCTAGGCTGCACCCAGGCCGACGCTCCGCCGGTGCTATAGCAACCAGCGTGCCAGGGGGCTCAAGGTCGAAGCCTACTGAGCTGGTTTCAAGCAATTGCGTACTGTGAATTGCAGCAAGCGGCTTGAGGCTGTCGAATCAACGGTACGTGACCCGTGCGACGAATCATCATCCAGCCACAGGAATCCTGGCCTGTCGGTCCACGCCTCCGTGCTTCTCGGAAACTCACCCGTACGGCACTCTTTGACTCTGCAGGTCAGCTGGCTGGGACCGCGAACAAAGCGAGCTGCGCCGGCGCAGCTTGTCGCTGCTCGGCTCGATGCGTGCGCTTTGAGCTTCAACCCCCACCCCGCGGTGCAGTCGGTCAGGCGTGCAGTTGTCAGGAGTTCGTCCTACTGCCACCAAATGTGGGTATGCCCGTCTCAGCACGTATTCACACGTGCCGGACGCTCAAAGTCCTTGAATCGACCGTGGCGTCAGGTTGTAGGCATTACGAAGTAGAACGCCACCGGGGAGACAGCATCGCCACACATGCGCTAAACGGCCAATCTTTGCCGTACCTCCGTCTTCGCAATGAGCGTGTTGCGCGTGGCGGGACGATGGAGGCCTTAATCATTGCGGCTGCCCCGCAACAGGCGCGATCATGGCTGCCGACGCGCCGTATCCGGCAAACAGATGACGCTCGCGGGGCAAAGAATAATAGTGAAGGATATGCGACTTAAGACAGGTTTGGTGAATAAAGAGCAACGAATGAGCTGGATTTGCAATGCGCATTGCTGTGCATCCGCCCTCGCTGTGATCGTGATCGCGATCGCGGCCACGTGGTGCACAGAACAAGCTCGTGCGCGAGATCGTGGGGCCGAGCAAGTCTTAATGTCATGCAGACTAGACGTGATGCGCTTCTGTGACCGCTTTAGAGGGCCTAGCGATGTGGAGGTAGCCATCTTTTGCCTTAGGGACAATTTCAAGAATTTACGCGGCGAATGCCGCCGCATCATGCCAATTGCGGCGGAGAGAAAAGAAGGACCAAGACGGCGTCTCAATAGGCTTCCGGTCGTCCTCCATCGAGAGTGAGGCGTCCGAGTGGCAGTTGCAGAAATTGAGCGACAGTGAGGTGTTCAGACCTGCGGGCCAGAGTTTGGCCGAAAGTCGATCGGGCTGAAGCATCAGCCTGCCGCGCCGCAGTTCATCTATCCGGGGGCTGAGCTCCGTGAATCGATTGGCCCCGATCAGCGATCGATGTGCGCCCACGCGTGCTACGAGATTGCATGCGCTCTGAACTTCAATTTCGTACTGAAGCAGTTGCGCTCTTCAGCGCTGCAGCGATCCGCCGACTTTGGGCCCGCCGTGAGATTGCCATCGACTTGGTCGTAGCTGGTCGGAAGGACAATCTGTGTAACTGCGGTGGTTACGGCAGGACATCTGCAGGAATTCGTGCTGCCCATCAATCTATGGCGTTGTGGTCGGCAACGAAGTATTTTCCGGCAGGCTATAACTGGCAAAAGATCGCCGGAACGTTAGCGTTGGAGGTTGTTCCGTCGTGGTCTTCTTCAGGTGTCTCAGCTGGAGAATAGCCCGTTTTCGACTGCCGGGCTAAAGACACAGATAGAGCCAGGAAACCTCTTTTGTTATCCGCCCATCGACTTCCCGAAGGAACTGCTTGATGCCATTGCGGCGTTGTCGATGGGCGCTTCAGGGGAATCAGTTTGCCCGATCGTGATGCTCTTGGCCGAATACCGTTTCGGGCTCAAGGTCAAAGGAAACGCCGTCGCCAAGAGCCATTCAAAGGCAGAAAGTTGTTCAACCAGACGATTCTCGACGGCCTTGCGCTCCGCGCCAGGTAGGTCCGTTTTAAGGAGTCGACGGCACCGCCAGATTTCGCTCCGCAGGGATCTGATCTCACTTAATGCATCATCAATTGGAGTCATCACAGATGCTTCGTCCCTGGAGTATCAAGCATAGCGCTGGTCATCGAGCGGCCATTCCTTCGCTCCGCATTCCTGCCGAATAATTGCATCCGAAGACTCGCGACTTTCCCGCCCGTTCGTTCGGTGAGCAAAGATACGCAGTCCACTGAAGGGTCGTAAATCGAAATTCATGCGTTCGAGACCCTTGAGAGCGCCATCGAAGCGACCCATAGACCTGACGCATAGATGGCAGGCAGATCGGAATCTCAAGTAGCCCTTGTGCAACGTAGGCTGTCGATATCCGTGCCCCGAGATCGATAGACCTTTCGCAACATCACACTCGAATCCAGATCGCGAAACATGCTGTAGTTCCGTCGGATCCATTGATGCAGCTCGGTGGACCAGTCATTCTCGTTGCGTAGATATCCAGTGAAGGAAAAGCCAAGCCGGTCTATATATCTCTTGAGGAACAGCGGAAGCGCGGGAATCCGAAGCACCCGCTCGCCGTCCATCGCTTCAGGTAATTCGCCACGAAGCACGAATTCATTGTGGACGGTGACCAGCGACGCCGCCGGAATTCGCCGCCGCAGCATTTCATAACCGCGAAAGGAGATGCGGTCAGCGCCTGCGATGAAGAGAATGATGGGGGCGACATAGCAGCGCGCCGTCTCCTTCATGAAGCCGATCTCTTCGCACATCCTGAAGAATTCGTCGAAGGCGTGAAAGCCGAGATCGATTACCTTGGCGACCCGGTCGTGGATGATAAGAGGGTCCATCAGCTGCATCTTGCCATAAGTGTCGATCACATCCGCGGTCTCCGTGATGTTAGGGAGGTAGTCGAGCAACGACGGCTCTTTCAAGTTGACATCAAACGACAGTGCTGTGCCGTTTTTCAGCAGCAAGAACTCGCTCATGGCCCGAGCGATGAGAGTTTTACCGACCTGCGGGCTAGGAGAGCAAATGATGTAGATGGGGGTCGCTAACATAGCCAGCAGATCAATTTCGTTTCGTACGTGGGCCCGACCTGAGCTCGCCGAAATGCGACTACTTCTCGCCGGGCCGGGTAGCGGACTTGGCGCCGGCCAATTCCGTCAAGTTGATGCGATCAAATTCGCTCCAGACATTTGCCAGCCAATGCCGGACATAACCGCGCAGCACGAAGGAGTTGTTCGCGGGTTCATCGTTCCGCCCCTTGTTCGCGACGAAGTCTACGAATGGGACGGATGCAACTTCCACCTGCTCATAAGCCATCTCGTTGAGCTTCGGTATGACCAACTCAGTCGCATGTTTGATGCGGTGAAAATAGGAATTATAGGTCGCTTGATCCCACTGGAAGAATTGAGTGTCGTTGATGAAGTTCTTGACTAGGTAGTACTTTGCGCCGTTCATGAAGGTCGCGGTCTCCGCGATTTCGTCTAACGAAGCGATGGATGATCCCAGGATATGGAATACGGCGAATGTTATCTGGCCAGACCGCGCTGAGTCCAGAAATCCGATGTCGCGCAAGGAAGCCAGCGCAGAGGACAGTAAGCCTGCGCGAGCATCAATGACAGTGACGGACAGCCCTGAGTTCAGGGTATCGAAGATCTTCATCTGGTCCGCTGTCGCCGTCATGTCAACGATCTCGGTGATCTCGGGATAAAAGCGCTTCAGCGTTCCCCGCGGCGACTCCGTGTCGAATGCGCGTGTTTGCACGTTGTTGACGCTGAAGTAGTCCAGTAGCGTTCGTGATACGGTGGTTTTGCCGACCCCTCCCTTGTCCGCACCTACCACAATTACAACTGGCTTCACCATGGAAATCTCCTGAGACACTCGCTATTGCCGCGCGCAAACTGCGCAACCGACGCGTCTCTGCTTTGGATGCGAACATGGCAGAAAGAAGGGGCAATGAACCTTCGGATGAGAGAGATCTGCAACCGATGAACATTTCAACATCAAGCGAGTGACGGCCTTGGATTGCAATGACGATGCAAGCCGATAATGGTGAGTAAATCACTCGTGGTGGTGATCTAGGTGAGGTTTGTAAGCGGCTGGAATGCGTGCCGCCAAGAACCAATGGCCTGCCTGTGGTGATCGTTGCGTTGCCATAAGTTATCTATCGACGCCGCTATCTAGATTGGCATAAAGCGACCGAATCTTACGTAGCGTTAGATTGCGAGCTCGGGGAAGAAAAGGTGGTGTGCTACGCGGTACGACTATGGCTTGGTAAATCATCAAAGGTCCGCTGGAACAGATCGTCGTCTTTTCGGCAGACAATGACCCTGAACGAGCGAGCTCTCACTCTGCTAAAGAGATCGAGATGTGCGAGCGCTGAAACGGGCTGCTGACGCAAATAGCAAGCACACATCTGTTCGCGTCGAGCCGAGATTATCGTCTCATGGAGAACGAGATCGAAGGCTGAGCGGGCACGCCCGACGGCGCAACATCGGTGGCAAGCGAGATCGAGGACGCTGCGTCAAAAGAAGGCCGGCGTCGAGCGAATAGGACCGGCGATCCTCCCCTCGGGCGCTGCGGGAAGCTGCGCGGAATGAACGATGGCCTGGCGCGTGTGCGCTCTCGCTGGGCCGCTTCCTGGGGGCGTCGGACGGTGTACGTTACCGTTTTGAAGCGCCCACTCTGATCACCCTTTCAGTTTACTCGGGCAAGCCCGCCTGAAAGGGAATGCGAGGTGCGCGTCCACTTCTCGTTTCTTCTGGTCGGTGGCGCTTTATATAGTTGGTCTGCATATTCGGCCTCGGCGTAAAGCTACACCACGCTTGCCTTCATATGGGGCAACCACCGGAGTCTGCCAGACATTCCCTAGGTTTGCGCTGGAGGGGCATCGATGCCGCTGGCGCCACGGTACAGCCCTGCCGGCTTAACGCAGCTCGAGCGCAGGCCGAAGGCGATCGAAAGTAGCGATCCTCTGGCGCTGCGAAGAGCTCCGATGCGGCCATCGCTGATAGCCTGGAAATGGAGAATTGGGACAAGCCATTTGGTAAGGGGTTATTTCCACGCCTGAGCTATTGCCCAATGGCAGGACGACAGTGCCTCAACTTACTGTTCGCCGGGGCTATTTTCTATCTTGCATTTGGTTGCCCTGAAGACTTCAACCCGGACTACTTATTTGGCAACGCGATTGAGCAAAAACCGTGCTCGAGCGGCCGCATGGTAGCTGTCCGCGAGCTAAAGGCGGGTGGCTAGGCGCACTCTGTGCGGAGCAGCCAGGTGCTTGCTAAGCGCCTGGCTGCCAGAAAGTCAATTCGGTGGCGCCATCGGAGCGGCATTTAGCTGCCGGGCCCCTGGCGGAAGTATGGTCGCCGATGGCACGGTGGTCGGCTGCGTTGCGTCATTTGGAGAGCGGCCAACGATAATCGTGAGCAGACCATCGCCCCACAGCCGCCGCGCTGCTCTCTTGGCGTCTGCCAACGTCACCCCATCGACCACGGCGTTGTGCTTTTCGAAATAGTCGATGGGCAGCTTGTCAAGCTGCTGCTGCTGCAGCGTCCGCGCAAGCTTTGATGATGTGTTGAGAGCCAGCATTTGCGAGCCCTTCAGGTAGGACTTTGCATCATCGAGTTCCTGCTGAGTCGGTCCTTTCTCAGCGATGTGGCGGACCTGCTTCTCGATTTCTTCGACCGTTTCGTCGGCACGATCGGCGCAAGTGCCGCTATTGCCGAGAAACATGGCTGAATGATCCAGCCAGACCAGGTTCTCACGAACGGAGTAGGCTAGTCCGCGCTTCTCGCGGACTTCGCGGAACAAACGCGACGTCAGGCCGGCGCCGCCGAGGATGCGGTTGACCACATAGGTGGCCATGAAATCGGGCTCGGTGCGACGGACGGCTGGACCGCCAAAAGTTACAACTGTCTGCGGAACGTCGAGCGGAAAAAAGACCCGCTGCGGCGGCTTTGCTGCGATGACGTCGGAAACCGGCGTCGCTTCCGCTTTGGTCGGCAGGCTGCCAAAGGTTTTGTCGAGCAGCTTGCAGAGGACCTCTGGATCGACGTCGCCGACCACCGCGAGCTTGAGCGTGTCTTTTGCGAGCACGCGTCGGACATAGCCCTTGAGATCCGCGACTTCGACCTTCGGCACGCTTTCCAGCGAGCCCCCGACTGGGCGAGCATAAGGATGATTGATAAAGGCGACCTCGAGGAACTTGCGATGGGCCAGAGACGAAGGATCGGTCGAGTCGTGCCGAAGGCTCGCAAGCACAGTGGCACGGATCCGTTCGACATCGGCCGCGTCGAAACGGGGCGAGGTTAGCGCCATCCGTAAAAGGTCGAAGGCGTCGTCTGCGTTGTCCTCGAGCGTGCGCAAGGAACCGCGGAAGTGATCATGGGTCGAGTGAAAATGCAGATCAATGGCACGATGCTCGAGCCGCTCATGAAAGGTCTTGAAGTCAAGCTCGGCGGAACCCTCCTTGAGCAGGCCAGCAACCATGTGGCTTACGCCAGGTTTTTGTTCGGGGTCCTGAGTCGCGCCGCCGGTGAAGGCAAATTCCATCGCGATCAACGGGACAGTGGAATCCTGCACGAACCAGGCTTCTATACCGCAAGACGAAACCAGGCGCCTGATCCTGGTCCGGGCATGCGTCCTTGTGGCGGCAAGCGAATTGGGCGAAGCGAGCGTGGCGATTGAGAGCGAGCTTGCCCCAAGGAGGACCTCACGTCGTGTGCAAGGATGGATCATTAGAGCTTCTCCCCGTGTTTTACGGTGGACTCTTTGATGAGATAGCCGGTCACCGCTCGTTTCTTGTCGAACCATTTCCGCGCGGCCCCCTGCACCTGCTGGGCACCGACCGCGCGGATGCCATCCGGCCAGCCCCGAATATCGTCGATGGATAGTCCCGTTGTGAGGCCGCGGCCATACCAGCGTGCGAGCATCTCCTGATTGTCCTGGGCGTAGGTTACCCGCGCGATCAGCCGCGTCTTGACCCTCTCGAGATCTGCGGTGCTCGCGGGATTACCCGCAATGTCGGCTATTACCTCGTCGATGGAGCGCTCGATCTGGCTGAGTTTGACGCCGGGTTTTGGTACGGCAGAAGCCGCGAATAGCGAGGGATCGAGCGCGGCCGAGTGGTAACTCGCTCCGGCAGTGACCGCGAGCTGCTTTTCGACCACCAGCGAGCGATAGAGGTATGAGTTGACACCGCCGCCCATCAACTGCTCGAGCACGTCAAGCACTGGACCCTCGCCGGCGGCCGCGGTGTGAGCCGATGGTACGAGATAATAGCGGTGCAGGGCTGGCTGCTCGACGCGGGCATCGGCCAACGTCACTGTGCGCGGCGCGGCCGACGTCGGCTCCTACGGCCGAAGGCGTTCCAGGGGAATTGATGCTTGCGTGGGGATGGCGCCAAATGTCTCCGTCACCACCGAGCGGATTTTCTTAGGGGCGACGTCGCCAGCGACGATCAGGATCGCGTTGTTCGGTGCATGAATGCGCTTGTAGAAAGTAAGCGCATCCTCTCGGGTAAGCTTTTCGATTTCGTGGCGCCACCCGATAATCGGGCGTCCATAGGGGTGGTTGAGGTAAAGCGCCGCCATCATCTGCTCGGCGAGACGTTCACGCGGATTGTTGGCGACGCTCATATTGAATTCCTCCAGCACGACGTCGCGCTCGGAAAGCACGTCCTCATCTTTGAGGATGAGACCGGTCATGCGGTCGGCTTCAAATTCCATCATCTTGCCGAGGTGCTCGCGCGGCACGTGCTGGAAGTAGCTGGTGTAGTCGAGCCCGGTGAAGGCGTTCTGATTGCCGCCGGCGCGCAGGACGGCCTTGGAGAATTCATTCGCTGGATGTTTGGAGGTGCCCTTGAACATCAGGTGTTCGAGGAAATGCGCAAGCCCCGATTTGCCAGGCGGCTCGTCGGCGGAACCGACCTTATACCAGATCATCTGAGTCACAACGGGTGTGCGATGATCCGGGATCACGACCACCTGGAGGCCGTTCTGAAGCGTGAAGCTAGCTGGTCGATCCGATCTGACCGTGTCGGCAAAGACGCCCTCCCCTTTAGGAAGATATAAGTCAGTGCTATCATCCATTCTGTGCTCGACCGCCAGCGCGGTAGGCGTCGTCGTGCCAGAGGCATTAGTGGCGGTACCTCCTGCCTTGGCGGTGACCGAAATCAGATTCTTCATGGTATCGCCTTTCATTCCATGCTGATCAACGTTCATGGCAGACAAATCCGACAAAGCGCGGAGCCGCTAGTAGCCCTGCACAGTGATTATGACTCTTTGGAAGAGTTGGGATAGGCGCGGCCCATTTTGGCTCGGGCCGTGTC
>NZ_QZMV01000024.1:0-51564 GCF_003957705.1 Bradyrhizobium sp. LVM 105
CGCGGGTCAATCTTGCCCGCCGTCAGGCAGAAACTCCACTTATCGCGCTGTTCAGATTTGCGGGACCAGCTCAGTGTTCAGCAACTTGGCTTTCTTGCGTAGCGACGTTCGGACGGCGTATCACTTGCCGAACTGTGCCGCACGGCGCACGGCAGGAAATGCGAAGCTTCATCCCGCGCTGGATTATTCGCGCCTCGTCTCAAGATGGCGGCTCTTCATTCCGTCGACCTGGGTTCGCGGAGGCAGACATTAATCGGCAAGCGCCCAATTCTTGCTGTCGCAGGACAGAGCTCGCTCGTTCCGCATGTTGTCGAAAAGGACTGCGTTCTCGGCTGATTTATCGCCGGCGTCCGCGCGCATGAGGAACTCGCCGAAGGCTAGGTCTTCAAGGGCGGTACCTGTCTGAAAACATGCTTATAAAGCGGGTGTTCGCGGAGGTGGCGCCTGGGTCTATGACGAAAGCGGCATCGTGGTCCCGGTGGATCAGCAAGAATTCGAACTCTTCCAAAATCCGCGCGGCAAGCTCTCATGTCAAAGCAAGATCAGCTACAAGGGGCCCGTTTCACGCCCCGTCCACTTCCGCGAAATAAACTTGGTTCGACGGCTGACGAACGCATCCTCTTGCCGCCGGTGCCCGTCGATATCTTTCACCCTTATTCCGACATGCTTGAAGACGGCATCGAGGTCCTGGCCTACGACTACTTGAGGCGTTCGCGTAAACCTCAGCGCTTTGGCCGAGCGAACGCGCCCGCGCGATCTCTACGAGGTCCTGAATCTTTGTCTAACCGCCGGTCGAGCAGACAGAATGTTGTCTCGATCGAGCGACCTCCCCTTAAGGGCGCCATTAAATATCTCAGGCTGATCGCCTGCCTCTTCTATTGTGAGGCAGGGACTTATAGTGGCCGCCTCGCGACGTAACGGCAGGAATCGAATTAGAAGCTTTCACCCGTTCCGTCGGCGTAAGATAATCTGGACTTCGGCCCGCGCTTTCCGAACTGCAAGCGCGTCGAGATCAGATATATTCACTCGACCTCGTGGTATTCGGCCCGGTCGAAATCCGAGCCGAACAGCGCTGCTGCGGCGTCGTAGAGCGCGACCGTATTGACGGTTGACTGCATGGCTTACCAGGTGCGCAATGCCTCGATAGCCGATGCATCGGCTAGCAACTGACGGGATTTGGCAATCGAGCACCTCCAGCTTGGGCGCCTCACGCTTCGTGCCGCTCTCGATGTTCCGGTCGATTGTCATTTCTCTGCCTTCGCCGTCCTAGTTGGTCCGCCAGACTCTATGCGGTCGCTACCAGGCTGCCAGTCTGCGCCGTGTTGACGGATCATTTCGCGATGGGACCGTTTGACGAAGGCGCGCTCGGCGCAAAAGCCGGCGGTGACTGAAGCGGCTACCGCTAGGCCGCAGGCGACGTAGTCATCCAGCAAACTCCAAATTATGTTACTGCCGGCGACCACGACAAAAGTGAGTGCCATGACAGTATTTCGAAATGCTTTAACCATGCTTGTTCCCCCAGCCGATGGGCGAGGGATGCTAACATTGCAACCAGGACGTTCTGCGGCGTTTGAGGGGCATGATCGGTCGTATTTCTGCTAGATCAGCTTGTAGTTGCGCGCGATCTCGCGCGCGACTAGACGGCACTCAGCGGTGCGCCAGTTCGCGAGAGGAGGTCCTTCCCCGGCTTTAACTGCACGATGGTCCCATGTAGCCGCAGGCCAGACGAACGACTTGGAAAGAACTGGTGGCCGACACGGGATGTGATCACCGGCACCAGGGCTATATCGCGCCGAAGCAGCATCTGCAGCTCAGAGCAATTTACTGCAATTGCTGTTGGCGCAGTGGCCTCCGGCTGCGACGTTGGGCGTGGCTTGGTAAGACTCGTGGAAGGACCGGTTGCTCCGACGACATGTTAGGAGAGCCGAATGGTATGAGAGAAGCTTCGTCAATGACAAAGCCTCCGGACGGGGCTGAATTGGACAAAACTACAGGCTAATCTGCTGAAATCCTGCAATGTGAGGCTGCTGACCAAACGATCATAGCGCGCGAATCGCGCTAATATCGTGAGAGCGATGATGTTTTCGCGCGACGTGTAGCGATGATATCGAGGCGCGAACGCAGCGCGGGCGTCCAAAGTTCCGATGAGTTATCAAGGCCGGTGATGATGCGCGAGCAACGAATCCCATTCCGAATTTTATATGACGGCGAGTGCTTCATCTGCTCTCGAACTGTGACTGGCATCAGAAAGTTGCGTCAGACCGTTGCTGTCCCTGGGTTTGGCGTCGAGGTGGACTTGGCCGTTTATAGTGAAAACAACGCTCATCCAATCTCGAGCATGGAGAACGCGGCCATCCTTATCGCTATCCAGATGGTCTCGCGCGCCAGCCATGCTCGTGTTGCGCGGCGCCGCGCCGCCCCAGGCGCGTAGTTGTCTTTTGCTATGCTACCGTGGCCGCCAATGGTCAAAGGATGCGGCTTTTCCAATCTGCGCGAAGTTGGGCTTGGGAGTTTTGAGAGCTACCTAGGCCCAGCCATATTCGTGTGCATTTCTTTTCCGGAACGCCCTTCGAGCGCATCGCACCGTGCGATCATGGCCTTGATTTCCTGGGCGGTAAACGGTGTCATGTTCGCGCGTGCGGCATGGTCATTGAGCTGCTTGGCAGCACGCAAGGATGCGAACGGAAAACTGGCTAGATAGCGGTGAGAAACCTCTTGATCCTGTGTCTGTTGCCATAACATCGCTGGTGAAGCGCCGCGCCTTGTCCCATCGGAACGCCGCATGCAGCGTAGCATGAATGTGCAGGGCGTGAGCGCGTCCCGTTAGAAATTCGAAGAAGGTTCTGTCGCTGATTGGGCAGAAAACCTCACCGTCCTGCACCAGCTGTTGCTTCGAGGAAAGCAGATCAGACACTTCCCCACGCTGCGGGCGCAGCGCTTATCGCACCGCCGTTCGGCCAGTCGAGAGACCAGATCGTCGGTGCGATGGGAGATTGCGAAAGGTTGCGACAATGTGTCGTTATTCTGCAGCGAGTTGTCGTCTCTATTGAGGCAGCCACTCAAGACGCGCCTGTGACGAGCGGCGGGATCAATAGAGCATTTGAACCAGCTACTGATGCAAAAGCGCGAGCAGTTGGCCAGGATCGCCCCTTCGGAGCTGGCTTCGCGGGGCCTGAACATGCGCCTGCATTGATCATCTCCACTATGGCGTCCTGTGATGCTGCTTTCTTGACTTACCCAATGTTACCCAACTTCGATCTGAAGGGGTGCATATGGGCGGAAAATGGCGGTTAGCGTTCCCAACACTCGCGGCCCTGGAAGAGGAGGGGCATGTGAATTGCGGGCCAATGAGCCCAGAGGAGGGACTAATGCCAAGGACGCCAGCCGCTTTGCGCGGCCATTCGGCTCATTATGTCAAAACCGCTCTGATTTGCTCAACGCTCTTGGCCGGTGCGGCCGCATCTTTCGTCCAGGCCAAAGCGGAGGATATCAACTGGCGCCAGTTCGAGGGCTCTTCGATCGTGTGGGCTTACGACATCCATCCATATGCTGACGCCGTTGCAGCACAGCTGCCTGAGTTCGAGAAGTTGACAGGCATCAAAGTGACGCCCGAGCTTTATCCGGACGACGCCTACTGGAATAAGCTGACAATCCAGCTGAGCACGAAGTCGGCCTCGTGGGACGTCGTCGGCACGGGGATTCAGCCGGCTTGGGATCTCGCGCCCGGTCAACTACTCGAGCCGCTCGACCGCTATCTGAACAACCCAAAGCTCACCTCGGCAAGCTATGACTACGAGGACTTCTTCCCCGCATTGCGTGACGCGCTGACGTGGCAAGTCGATGGCGGGCAAATCGAAGCGGGCCGGGGTCAGGTGTGGGCTATCCCGCACGGGTTCGAAAACATCCAATTATTCTACCGTAAGGACATTCTGGACAAGCACGGTATCAAGGTTCCGACAACCCCGCCGGAAATGTCCGCGGCTTGCGAGAAGCTGAAATCTGCGGATCCGGCGATCACACCCCTGGGCGTGCGGGGAGTCCGCTTTTGAAGCAGCATCCACACGGCCGCCATCTCGATTGCCAAGTCTTACGGTGTGCACGACTTCGTGGTTAAGGACGGCAAATTAGAAACTGGTCTCGATTCGCCCGAGTCGGTCGCCTTCCACAAGGATTATGTGGAGATGATCAAGAAGTGCGCGGCTCCATCCTTTGCCAACGACAACTGGTATCAGGTGGTCGATGGCATCAATTCGGGTCGGACAGCGATGGCGATCGATTCCAACATGTTCGGGTTCTGGAACAATGTCGCCGGCAAGCCCGCTTCGGGCAAGATTGCATTCGCTCCCCCTCTGCGCGCTCCAAACGGCAAGAATTTTGAATCGAACATCTGGATCTGGTCCCTCGCCATGAATGCGGCCTCTCAGAAAAAGGGAGCAGCCTGGCTGTTCATCCAGTGGGCGACGTCAAAGCAGGTCGAGCTCAACGGTGCCGTCGCCGGGAAGCTCGTCAACTCTCCGCGCGCCTCCACCTGGAGCGACAAGGTTTGGCTCGACTACGCGGCTAAACCGGAATTCACAAACTTCGTGGATACCTTCAAAATCGTGCAGGACAGGGCTGCATTGGCCTTTACGCCGCGCGCAGGATTTGCCGAGGCAATGAACGCCTGGGCAGTCGCCATGCAGAAAATGGTCAACGGCGCGGACGTGAAGGCGACGTTGACCGACCTCGCCTCCGAGATCCGCTCCTCCATGTAAGGCGGTCGGAGGGCGGCATAAGGGTTTGCCGCCCCACCGCGCCCGAGTAACTTTTGAGAAGTGAGCGATGGACCTTCAAGGCATCGACGCAATCGTGACGCTACAATCATCGGTCGACCAGCTGGCCTCGTCCAAAAACGAGCGGGCGCAAAAGGCCGAGCAGAATGCTCTTGACTGGTGGAGCCTTGCTGCGATTGCCCCCGCAATCATCATCCTCCTTGGATTTCTTTTTCTGTTTTTCTATGGGGTCTTTCAATCACTCACCGATCTCAAGTTTGGCCGTCCCGTGGTTCGCTTCATTGGATTCACCAACTATGAAGTGGCAATCAAGACCCAAGATTTCTGGAATAGCGTGCGGGCGACTATGGCGTATGCCTGCTCCGCCGTGCTCGCCGAAGCGTTCTTTGGGCTTGCGATCGCCAAATTGTTCGCAAGTGGGGTGTTCCTTGCCAGGCTGATGCGGCCCGTCATTCTCCTTCCCCTGGTTCTGCCGCCAATGAGCGTCGCCTTGATGTGGACCACAATGATGGATCCGCAGATTGGGATCTTGAACTATTTGCTTTCGCTCGTTGGGATCGGACGGTTCGCATGGATTTCGGATGCCAGCACGGCGATGGTCTCACTGGTACTCATCGACATATGGACTTACACACCATTTTTTGCGCTCATCATCTTCGCCGGGTTGCAGGGCATCAACGATGAGGTCAGAGAAGCCGCGCGGGTCAATGGCGCGCGGGGTTGGGCAACGTTCCTCCATATCGAGCTTCCGCTCATCGCGCCGTACATTCTGATCGCCGCGGTATTTCGGCTGATCGAATCGCTCAACCAGTTTGATATCATCTTCGGAACAACCCAGGGGGGGCCGGGTGACAGTACTTCCGTGCTCTCGGTTCGCGCCTACATCACGGCCTTTCAAAATCTCGCCTTCGGGCGTGGTGCCGCGCTCATGGTTGTCAATTGGATGATCGTGCTTCTCGGGGCCTTTGCCGTGGTGAGATTGTGGCGGTTGGTCCGTCAGCGCGTAAGCTAGAGGAGGCTGACATGCGTTTCAATCGCTCAACGCCTGCAAGCTTGTTCCTTAATCTCCTGATTGTTGCTTGTACGCTGATCCTGACATTTCCGCTGGTCTGGATCGTGATGATGTCGGTGAAGCAGCAGGCCGAGGTCATGACCTGGCCGCCGCGCTTTATCTTCACTCCAACATTTGAAAACTTCCGCGTTTTGTTCGATGCCGCCCACGCCGGGGCAACAAGCTACGGCACTATCAAGGTTGATTTCTTGACCCCGGTCACCAATAGCGTCGTGATCTCGCTTGGTGCGGTGCTCGTATCGCTCGTTGTCGGGGTACCGGCAGGCTACGTCCTGGCGAGGCGTGATATCCCTATGAAGGAGGACATCGCATTCTTCATTCTGGGCTTCCGCTTCGCGCCGGCACTCCTTGTCGTCATACCGCTGTTCAGCGTGTTTCAGACAATTGGCCTTTATGACACCTATTTCGGTATGATCTGGGTCTATCAAGTCGTCACGCTGCCAATGATCATTTGGCTGAGCCGTTCATATATCGAGGACATCCCAAAGGACGTTGAGGAGGCGGCCGCCATGGATGGCGCAAAGCCAATCCGGGTTGTCTGGCACATCGTTCTTCCGCTTCTAAAGCCCGGCTTGATAGGCGCTTCTTTGCTTATCTTCCTGCTCGCGTGGCACAACTTCGCGCTCGGCCTGATCCTCAGTTCGACGAAAGCACCAGTCACCGTCGCCCTGCTCAAGCTGCTCAATCCGGGCGTTCAGTTCTATCCGGTGATGGCTGCGGGTCTGGTGGTGACCATGATTGTGCCGGTCGTCCTGATCATCCTTGGCCAGCGTCATCTCGAACGTGGTCTTACCTTCGGGGCCGTGAAATGAGCCCCAGACCATTGATGTTCTTCGGCACGACAAATCTCGACCTCTGCTTCAACGTCGAGCGGATTCCAATGCCGGGTGAAAGCTTGATGGGAAGCTTGAAACGGAATGCGGGAGGCAAGGGGGCCAATCAGGCGGTCGCCGCCGCTCGATTGGGCCTTCGGCCGAGCTTCTACACCCGGCTTGGCGGCGACGAGGCCGGTCGATCCTTGCTGCAAGCGCTGCGTGAGGCAGGTGTCCGTCTCGATGCCATAGCGGTGTGCCCAGGGGAGATATCGGGTTCTGCTCTCGTCCTTGTCGGTGACGACGGCTCCAACATCATTGTCATAGACCCGGGAGCCAATGCAAATGTCACACCAAGCATGGTCGAAAAGGCGGCCGAATTCATTGAGCGAGACGCAATCGTCGTTGCCGAGATGGGCATGCCGGTCCCCGCGCTCAATCACCTGTTTGCAATGAAGAGCAGCAAAGGATTCGATCTCATTTTCAATCCAGCCCCCGTGAGGGCAGGCCTGTCCGCGGCGGCGTGGAGGAGTGTCGATTTCCTCACTCCAAACCAGACGGAAGCTTTCGAGCTCACCGGCGTCGAGGTGCACGACTTCGACGGCGCAGCTCAAGCGGCCGGAAAGCTTCTCGATCTCGGGCCGAGAGCTGCCCTGATCACGCTTGGTGCGCAGGGGGCCTACTACGCCGATGCCAGCGCGTCTTTTGCGCTCAGGGCATTTCCTGTGAAGGTCGTTGATACGACCGCCGCGGGCGATGCCTTTAACGGAGCCTTCGCAGCCTCTCTTGCCCACCGGTTGCCGATTCGAGAAGCGATTAAAAAGGCGCTCGCGGTTGCTGCCTTATGCGTGACGCGACGCGGGGCCCAGAGCTCGATGCCCAGCAGTGGGGCCGTCGACGAATTTCTGAATTCTCAAACGATCTTGGAGTTGGAATGACTGAACAGTTCTCAGTTGCAGACAGGACCGTGCTCGTGACCGGTGCGGGCGGGGGCATTGGCTCAGCCATTGCCAATGCTTTCCGTCAAGGCGGTGCGAACGTCCTGGCAACCGACGTAAATGTGGAAAATGTCCGGAACATTCTGACGCGCTTGCCGCACGGCAATGGCATCCTGCCCATGAGCATGGACGTGTCTCGAGAAGATGATGTGGGCAGGGTGCTTGATGAGATCGCCAAGCGCTTCGGCAGGCTCGATGTCCTGATCAATAACGCTGGAATAAAATCGGCTCAGCCGCTTCTAACCGGCAATGCCGACAGAATCGAAAAGACCATACAGATCAACTCCGTCGCGGTGCTTCGCTGTGCCAAGCAAGCGATCGAGCGCTTCATGAAGAGCAAGGGCGGCCGCATCGTCAATGTCGGGTCCTCGTTGTCATCTCAAGGCGCGGTTTTCAACTACCAGGCTGGCGGCGCTGATTATTGCTTGTCAAAGGCGATCGTACACGACGTGACAAAGCTGCTCGCTTATGAATGTGCTCCGCTCAAGATCAACGTCAACGCGATTGCACCCGGAATCATCGATACACCCATGCACGGGCGTCCGCGGGAGGAGACCGAAGCGCGCCACAGTGGCCGAATTCCGCTGGGCCGGGTCGGATTGCCGGAGGATATCGCAGGCCTAGCGGTGTTCCTGGCCAGCCCCGCGGCCTCCTACATGACCGGGCAGGTCGTCCATGTGAATGGCGGGATGCTGATGCATGGTTAGCACGGGCTCAAACGTGAACTGGCCGCCAATAGAAGGGATCATCTCTGACCTGGATGGCGTCGTCTATCGTGGCAGCACCCCAATCGTGGATGCGATAGAAGCATTTAAGCGATGGCAGGAAGCCGGCGTGCCGTTCTGTTTTGTAACGAACAATTCCACGCATGCCCCGGAGGACGTCGTTCGCAAGCTGAGAGGATTTGGTCTTTCCATCGCACCGTCAAAAGTGGTTACAAGCGCCATCACCGTCGCAGACCTCATTCGAGCGAATTATCCGCACTTGACGCGAATCTATGTCATCGGCGCTCCCTCACTTGTCACGGCCATGCGCAATGTTGGGCTGGAGGTCACTGACCGAACGCCCGAAGCCGTTGTAATGGGGCTTGACCGGGATATCACGCACGAGAAGATGCGAATTGCCGTTGAGGCGATCCTCAATGGCGCCGTCTTCATCGGAACCAATCCCGATCTTCTGCTGCCGACGGCCAGCGGGTTTGAGCCTGGGGCTGGCGCGACGATTGCAGCTGTGGCTGCCGCCACGCAAGTGCAGCCATCGATCGCCGGGAAGCCGCAAGTGCCGATGATCGAGACAGCGCTCTCACGCCTCGGCACGAACCGCGCTTCGACCATTATGATCGGAGACCAAGTTCCTACGGATATTCAAGCGGGAAAGAGGGCGGGGCTTGCCACGGTGCTTGTCACAACCGGCGTGCCGATGCGTCAGGATCCCTCCTTGATGGCCCCGGACTTCATCGTATCGAGCTTGCGCGAAATTGAGGTAAGTGCTGCTCGCGCGGCCGAGGTGCGACAGAGGAGGGCATAATGGCCAACGTTCGCCTGGAGAGCATGAAGAAGGCCTATGGGACCATCGAGATCCTGCGTAATATCGATTTGACCATCGATCACGGCGAATTTGTCGTCTTCGTTGGTCCGTCCGGGTCTGGCAAATCCACGCTTCTGCGCATGATTGGCGGGCTCGAGCCCATCAGCGGCGGGCGGCTCTTCATCGACAATGAGCTCGTCAACGACATCGATGCGGCCGATCGTAACCTCGGCATGGTCTTTCAGAGTTACGCTCTCTATCCGCATATGACGGTGAGAGAGAACCTGGCCTTTCCCCTGCGCATGGCCAAAGCCTCAAAAGCCGAGATCGCCGCCAAGATAGCCAAATAGCGTCGCTATTGCAGATCGACCATCTATTGGATCGCAAGCCTCGACAGCTTTCAGGCGGGCAACGCCAGCGCGTCGCAATCGGGCGCGCCATCATGCGAGAACCAAAAGTGTTCCTGTTCGATGAGCCCCTGTCCAACCTCGACACCGAGTTGCGCGTGCAAATGCGGGTTCAGATCGCCAAGCTCCACAGGCAGCTCGGAAATACCATGATCTATGTGACGCATGACCAGGTCGAGGCGATGACCATGGCCGACAAGATCGTCGTCCTCAAGGACGGCAACATCGAACAGGTTGGCAGCCCCCACGATCTCTATCACAATCCGGCCTCGCGTTTTGTGGCAGGATTCATCGGCTCGCCGAAGATGAACTTCCTGGGCGGCAAGGTCGAGGCAGCTCATGAGCAAGGCCTGGACGTCCGACTGGAGGCTGGTTCTACAATCTCCGTTCCGGTCGAGCCGGACCAAATGCTAGTTGGCAAGCCGGTCACTGTCGGAATCCGCCCGGATGACTTCTCCTCGCCGGCACCCGAGCAGCAGGAGATCTCCATTGGACTTGAGATCGATTTCGTTGAGCATCTCGGTAGCGTCACGTACATCTATGGCAACGTTGGAGACGAAACGGTCGTCGCCAGGGCGCCAAAATCCGGCTCGCCCAAAGGCGCCGGAAAGCTTACCCTCACCGCCGCTCCAGCCGATTGCCACTTGTTCATGAGCAATGGAAAGGCGGTTCGGCGGTTGCAAGCGCCTGCGACTTGGAGCTAGTCTTGACGTTGAGCCGTGCGATGATGCCGGCTCCGGATCGACACGCGGACCACTGAGGTGAAGGGAGCCGGCATCAGGCAGTTCTTCCGGAATTCCCGTTCGTTTGTACTTGGTGCGGGGATCGGATCGGGCATGACGGCCAGGGCCGCGGAGCGGGCGGGCGCCGATTTCGTGCTCGCACTCAATGCTGGCCGTTTTCGTGCCATGGGCGGGGCCTCGCCCGCCTCGATTCTTCCAATCCGCAATAGTAACGAGTTCGTAGCGGGGTTCGGACGGACCGAGATCCTGCCAAATACGAAACTGCCGGTCTTCTTCGGCACCTGTACATTCGACCCCGAGCTTGATCTGGATCGATGGCTCGACCGGATCATCAAATGGGGATTTGCTGGCGTGACCAACTTCCCTTCGGTCATACACATCGATGATGATCGCAGGTCGTTGCTCGAGAAGTCCGGCCTTGGCTATTCCCGGGAGATCGAGCTCCTTGTGAAGGCTGCAAAACGCGGCCTGATGACGATTGCCTATACTCGCACTCAATCTGAAGCGCGTCGAATGGTCGAAGCCGGCGCCGAGGCCATTTGCATCAACTTCAATCTAAACCGCGCGGTTGAAAGCGGGTCCGATCCGTCGATCAGCCTGTCTGAACTTGCAGCGCGTACGAATGCCGTTGCGCGCGTTGCTCAATCCGTCAACAAGAGCACCATCTGCTTGCTTGGGGGCGGCCCGATCACAAAGCCGGACGAGCTCCTGGACATCTGCCGCGAAACCGGAATCCAGGGGTTCATCGGAGGCTCTTCGCTGGACCGCGTGCCTCTGGAGATGTCGGTCCTCGAGGTGACGTCGGGCTTCAAGACCATCCACCTGTTGCGCGAGAAGGTGGATCTGCTCGAAAGGAAGCTGCAGTTGAGTGGCTTCAGGCACGGCGTGATCGCGCAGTCCTCGGCAATGAAGCGCGTCCTAGAGATCACCAAACGCGTTGCCGCAACCCCAAGCCCAGTCCTCATCTGGGGAGAGGCCGGCTCCGGCAAGCGTAGAATAGCTAGCCTGGTTCACGCGTTCAGCGACCGCAGGCACGCCAAGGCGACGCTGTTTCATTGCCGACCCGGTCCGGCGATAGATACACTCGGCCCGTTGTTCGGCGCCGAGCGCCTTGAGAGTGGCAGACGCCAATTGTCGCTCCTGGAGGCGTCGAACGAGGGCGCCGTCTTGCTGCTGCATGTTGACCAGCTTTCGCGCGAAGGCCAGGAGCGCCTTGCCGATTACCTGGAGACAGGCGGGTTTACCCCTCTGAACGGGGTAACTGTCATGCGTTCCCACGCCCGGATCATTGCGACCGCGACGGTGGCCCGAGGCGCTGGCCTTGAAACGGTTCTGTGCGCGCGGCTTCTCGACCTTTTTACCGGGTTGGATGTCCAGTTACCTTCGCTAACCGACAGGCTTGAAGATCTGCCGCAACTCGTTCAACACTTCACCGTCGAAGCCAAAGGAGATTCCAGCGCCCAGACGCTCACAATCGAAAACTCTGCTTTCCTTGCGCTAGCCGGGCACGACTGGCCAGGCAATTTGCGCGAGCTGCGGCAGGTCGTGAACCAGCTCGTGACCCTGCCATCAACTCACATCACCGGTGAGATGCTAAAGCCGCTGTTGGAGCCGACTTCAGGCGCACGGCCCGCCGCCTCCCTGTCCGAGAGAGACTGGATTATCGAGGCCCTGAAGAGAAACCGGCTTCACCGCGGCAAGACTGCTCGCTCTCTCGGGCTTTCGCGCAAAACCCTCTACAACAAAATCAAGAAACTGCGGATCCTCGAATAAGGCCTCATGCCCGTCGGAGCGGCTGCTTGGCCGTGGCAGCCTGCTCCAGGGAGAACTTCGGTACCGACGACGATCCATGAGAGCCAAGGCTCACGAGCCCGATGTCAGATCCAATCGGCAGCGCAAGCGCCTCGGGTCGCAGATAGACGGACCCATCCAGCTGCGAGCCTAGGCGTTGCTCCGCTACTGTCATCTTTGCCTCGTCCGCCGCAACAAACAGGACTTTGAACCCTCGGCTTGCAAACCACTCCATACGGCGAAGCTCGAGTTCCTGACCGCGATCGAGCGGCACTCCTGCCGGTGTCCGTTCAATCATGGAGGCAGGCGGAAAGTTCGTCACTCCGGTCATCCTTGCGCCTTCCAACAAATCAACAAGATCTTCCCAGCATGCAAACGGGTCAATCATGACGATCGCTGCATAGCAGGAAGGGGGCACTTTGGGCCCCCCTTGCAAGTCCCGCAGGAGACGGTCGTTCCAGTCGATGACGGGAAGCGTGGCCATGACCAGCATGGCGTTTTGTGGAAGGGTCCGCAGTGACGGCGCATAGATCGTCATCTGATCACCGCGAGACGAAGAGAGACTTACGGCAAGGCGACCTAAGACATTGGCTCTCACGGTTTCTACCCAACCCTACCCAATTGATGCTTCCGCCGATCTTACACGCCGCTTCATCCAGGTCTAGACCACGACGTCAATCGTTATCGGAAGGAATGGTCGTTGGCGCCGTTCCTCCTGGCTGCTTAACTGGGCTCTCGCGCGGTCCTGAGTGCCGGATGCGATTTGCTGCAGGCTACTGAGCGAGCTCGGCTCGCGGTGAAAGAGGGCCATGAAGCGTCTCGGGTAAAAAATTCGGGCGAGCTATCTGCGCCCTACGGATCCGCTAGCAGACCGGCTCGTCTGCTTCCTCCCCGACTGGCGCCGCTGCTGGAAACTCCGGCAGCGGCTCTTTTTGACTCGCACCGCGCTTCGCCGCGCGAGAGAACTGGTGTCGCGGAATTGGACGGCTCGCGACCATGCCGGAGCCTAAATTCATCAAAGATCCGCCAGCTAGCTGAGCAAGGAGAGGCAATCGTTCAATCGCGCAACTTCTTTGCAGTATTCGAGTCAGCGGAGGAGTGGCGACTTACTGTCTCGGGGAGAACCCTGGGGACATTGCCGATATCGTTCCCGGTCCATAAGGATATCCACGCAATCCGCACTTTTGAGCCGGGCAGAAATCGCCCGCTCTTTAGCAAAGAACTGGCTTTGCCACATTGAGCGGTTGAAAGGGCAGTCTTCGATGTTCCTGTTATGTACTCGCGGCCGCCGTCAATTGGTTTCCCATCTGATGCATGTCGGGGATCGGATCAGCGGGCCCATGTTGAGGCGCAAGGTGCACACGGTAAACTCTTAGCCTTTCTAGGGAGCGCTTGGCGTTTTAAGGCGCCAATATGTGGCTTTGCGGTAGCTTAAGGCGCCAAGCAGTTGACTGCAGGGAGGGGGTGCTATATTTCTCGGTGCCATAAGGCGCCAATAAGCCTTTTAAGGGAGCCTTAAGACGCCATGCGATCGACGATGCCGATCACGAGCTTGAAGCGGCTGGCAACGCCATGTGCGCCGTTGGTGTCAATCAGGTGGCGTGGGAAGGGACCGTCAAGGTCGAAGCCGGTGAGGTCCAGGCCGGTCATCTGGCGCAGCTGAGTCAGCGAGAATTCGGGCTGGATCAGCGCATTGAACTCCTCCTGGCAACCGGTCAGCCTCGAGCTGCGTACTGGCGATGAACGGCGAGATGCCGGGCAGGATCTTGATCTGATCGGGATTGCGATCAAACGCGCGTGCCTGACGCTTGATGTCGGCATAGAACTGTTGCGCGCTCGCCAGCGTCTGATGTGCCGTGAAGATGGCCTCGGCGAAGCGCGCCGCGAAAGCGCGTCCATCCTCGGAGGAGCCGGCTTGGACATAGACGGGGCGCCCCTGTGGGGGCCGGGAGACGTTGAGCGGCCCGCGCACACGAAAATGCTTGCCGATGTGATCGATGCTGTGGATTTTGGCCGTATCGGCGAAGATCCCCGAAGCCGGATCGTTGACCAGTGCGTCGTCTTCCCAGCTGTCCCAAAGCCTGGTGATGACATCCAGATACTCGCGTGCGCGCTCATAGCGCTCATGATGAGGCGGATGCTCGGGAAGCCCGAAGTTCTGTGCCGCTTGCGGCGAGCTCGTCGTGACGATGTTCCAGCCGGCTCGGCCTCCGCTGATGTGATCCAGTGAGGCAAACAGACGTGCCAGATTGTATGGCTCGGAGTAAGTCGTCGATGCCGTCGCGATCAGTCCAATTCGTTTCGTAGCGGACGCGATTGCCGCCAGAAGCGTGATCGGCTCGAGCCGGAACCATTGTGCATAGCGAACATTGTCCGCAAGGGCCGGGGCATCGGCGAAGAACACCGCACCGAATTTGTGCGCCTCGGCTCGCTGCGCCAGCTCCTGATAGTAGGTGACATCGAGAATGCGATCCGTCGTCGAAGCCTTATGGCGCCACGCGGCTTCGTGATGGCCGTCGGGATAGATGAAAAAATTGAGAGATAGCTGCCGCTTGCTCATGCCTGCCTCGCCAATGATCCGATGCCGCGTTGTCTCGTGCGCCCGAACAAAACTCTACGTCGGCGATTACAAACCTGTCGATGAAATGAATTTGCTTTGTTGTGTGGCGGGCCAGCACGAACCGCGTGAGATGGCCATCCATCGCAGACGACTGCGTGCGCGCGCACGAGACACAGCATAGATTGAGGTGCTTCCGCGCGTCATTCGGTCCGATTTTGTGGTCCGCGAAGCAATCGAAATTGCGGGCCGGGCGGTCACGATTGCAAATCTTTCAGCGGTTGGGTCACGGGCGAAGCGATCATTGCCTTGCAGCAAAAACAAAGCTGATTTCGTTTCATTGACTGGATTGCGATCGCTTTTACGATCTGCGGTGTCCAAACGAGGTCGTTCATCATGCGGCAATCCGATCAAATCTGCGTCCTTCGCAAAGCGTTGCAGCCGGCTTCGGCTCTGAACGCGCTGCGCTGTGCAGACGCGACGACGGAGAGCTGTATCACCGCGCATCGGCTACAGCGGCCTGTTCGCCGACCGCCGGAGCGCATCGCGGTCCACTAGGATCGAAGCCAGAAAATAACTCCATCCCTAACTCCGCTGTTGCTCGGGCGACCAGCGCGCGGCGGAGCTTTGTTCAGACATCCCAATCGAGAGCACAATCATGAGCAATATTACCATCATCGACAACGTCATTCCCCGTGCGGACATCGTCAAGCGCGCGGCCCGGCTCGGAGCCGAAATCAAGAACGTCAGGTTGTCAGGGGATCTCCCCGACGACGTTGTTCGTGCCATCAATCAGGTGCTGCTCGAGCACAAGGTCATCTTCTTCCGCGATCAGGCACATCTGGATGATGCGGAGCAGGAGCGCTTCGCCGTCAGGCTCGGCAAGCTGGTGCCGCATCCGACCGTGGGCGCAACCAAGGGAACGTCATCGATTCTGGAGCTGGATTCGGAGCGCGGCGGCGGTCGCGCGGACCAATGGCACACGGACGTGACGTTCGTCGATGCTTATCCGAAGATCTCCGTGCTGCGAGGCGTTGTGATTCCGGCCTTCGGCGGCGACACAGTGTGGTCGAACACCGCGGCGGCGTATCTCGATCTACCGGCCCCCTTGCGCAAGCTCGCTGAGGAGCTTTGGGCGGTTCACAGCAATGCCTATGATTACGCGGTGAGGACCCGCGCGAGTGAGGCGGACAGGAAGCATTTCGAGGAAGTCTTCACCGGCACGATCTATGAGACCGAGCATCCGGTGGTGCGGGTTCATCCGGAGACCGGCGAGCGGACGCTGGTGCTCGGCAACTTCGTCCAGCGTTTCGTCGGCCTGCCGAAATATGACGGGCAGAAGTTGTTCAACCTGTTCCAGTCCCACATCACGGCGCCGGAAAACACCGTGCGATGGAGCTGGAAAGCCGGTGACGTCGCGATCTGGGACAATCGCGCGACCCAGCACTATGCGGTCAACGACTACGGTGATCAGCACCGGGTGGTCCGCCGCGCCACGATCGATGGCGACGTTCCGCTCAGCGTCGATGGCCGCCGCAGCGTGACCCGCATCAAGACATCGAAGCCGCAGGCGGCGAAGGCCGCCTGATCCGATCCGAGCAACCACCAGGATGCATGCAATGATCAAATTCCTTCGTGCGGGGCACGACGCCGCGCGGCTTCTGCTCGCAGGTGCATTGAGCCTTGGCCTGATGGCCCCGGCTTTCGCTGAGCCACCGCTTGAGAAGACCGAGATCCGCTACCAGGGTTGGGCCGGGCAGGTGACGTTCATCGAGCTCGCCGAGGACCTCGGCTATCTCGCGCCGCTGAAGCTCAAATGGGTCGGCAACACCATCAGCGGGCCGCAGGATATCCAGGCTGTCGTGACCGGCGATATCGACATCGGGGGCGCCTTCTATGGCGCGATCCTCAAGCTGATCTCGGCGCGGGCACCGATCAAGGCCGTCGTCGGCTACTACGGCTCGGACGCCAACACTTACCAAGGCTACTACGTCAAGGACGACAGCCCGATCAAGACGGCGCGAGACCTGATTGGCAAGAAGGTGGCCGTCAATACGCTGGGCGCCCACTTGGAGTTCGTCCTTCGCGAATATCTCGCGCGGAACGGCCTTAGCGCAAGCGAGGCCAAGCAGGTCACCCTGGTCGCGGTGCCGCCCGTCACGGGCGAGCAGGCGCTGCGTCAGGGACAGGTCGAGGTGAGCACGCTGAGCGGCATCTTGCGCGACAAAGCTCTGGAGCGCGGCGGAATCCACGCGCTCTTCAACGACACTGATCTATTCGGCCAATTCACCGGCGGTTCCTACGTGCTGCGGGAGAAGTTCATCAAGGACAATCCCGAAGCATCCCGCAAGCTCGTGGAGGGCGTCTCCCGCGCCATCGGATGGGCACAGACAGCACCGGCTGAGGAGGTGAGGGCGCGGTTCGAGCGGATCATCGCAGATCGCAAGCGCAATGAAGACGGCTCCTCGATCAAATACTGGAAGAGCACGGGCGTTGCGGCCAAAGGCGGCGTGATCTCGGATGCCGAGATCCAGGTGTGGATCGACTGGCTTGTGGAGGATGGCTTGTTCAAGCCGGGTCAGATCAAGGCGTCAGATACCTATACCAACGCGTTCAACTATTTCCGTCCTGGGAAGACCGCGGAGGCCAGATGACCACGTCCAAGATCCGCTTCGAGCATGTGCGCAAGGAATTCCTTGTCCGCGGCAAGGATGGCAGGCCGGCGCAGGGCTTGGCAGCTCTGGATGACATCACGCTGGACGTCCGTGCCGCCGAATTCCTGGCGCTGGTGGGACCGAGCGGCTGCGGCAAGTCGACCCTGCTGGACCTGCTCGGCGGCCTCACCCGGCCGAGCAGCGGACGGATCCTGCTCGACGGCAAAGTGATCGAGGGGCCTGCGCGCGATCGGGGCATCGTGTTTCAGCAATACGCGTTGTTTCCGTGGCGTACGGCCGCACAGAATGTCGAGTTTGGGCTCGACATCGCTGGTTTAAAGACGAAGGAGCGGCGCGAACGCGCGCTGCATTACCTCGACCTGGTCGGGCTATCCGGCTTCGCCGACCGGTACCCCCACGAGCTCTCCGGTGGCATGAAGCAGCGCGTCGCCATCGCGCGAAGTCTCGCCTACGATCCCGAGGTCCTGCTGATGGATGAGCCCTTTGCTGCATTGGATGCGCAGACGCGCGAGACGCTGCAGGGCGAGCTGTTACGGATCTGGCGGGCGACCGGCAAGACCATCGTGTTCATCACGCATGGGATCGATGAAGCGATTGTGCTCGGACAGCGCGTGGCTGTGATGACGTCGCGTCCGGGGCGTATCAAAAGGATTATCGACGTTTCAGAGGGGCTGCGCAGTGAGCACGAGGATGTGCGTTCTCTGCCGGAGTTCGGGCGCATCCGGCATGAACTGTGGAGCTCGCTGCGCGAGGAGGTCCAGAAGGCACAGCAGGCGGGCGCTGGCGCTGACCGTGTCATGCGCGAAGTGAAGGAGGTTGCCTATGTCTAGCGAAGTGCTGGGGTTGCTCGAGCTGACGCAGGGACGTCAAAGCCAGCGCGCCGGGGCAGGGGCGCCACCGCCGCTACTCCTGCGCCGGGTTGCTGCGGTTAGCCGATCATTAGTCGGCTACGGACAGCGGTCGATCTTGTTGATCGGCCTTTTGATGCTATGGGAGGAGGCTCCGAGATTAGGCCTGATCGACGCAGTATTTTTGCCGCCGTTCTCGGAGGTCATTGCCGCAGGTTGGCAGCTAGCGCAAACTGGAGAGCTCTATGATGATGTCTCCGCGAGCCTGCTACGGGCCTTAAGCGGCTTCCTGATATCAGTCGTGCTGATCGTGCCACTTGGTCTCGCTGTCGGTTGGTATTCGCGCCTCGGCAATCTCCTGAACCAGTTCATCGAGATCTGCCGGAACACGGCCCCGCTCGCGCTGTTGCCGGTGTTCATCTTGCTGCTCGGCATCGGCGAGATGTCGAAGATCACCATGGTGATCTATAGCTGCGCTTGGCCGCTTCTCCTCAACACCGTCGCGGCTGTAAAGCAGGTGGATCCGCTCCTCATCAAATCGGCGCGAACCATGGGGGCGACGCCGCAGCAACTCTTCCGCAAAGTTATTCTTCCCGCCGCGCTTCCGACCATCTTTGTCGGCATCCGCCTTGCGAGCGCGTCCGCGATGCTGGTCTTGGTGGCGTCCGAGATGGTCGGGGCGAAGGCTGGCCTTGGCTACCTCATCATCAACAGTCAGTACAGCTTCCTGATCCCTCAGATGTATTTCGGTATCTTGGGCATCACCGTGATCGGCCTCGCGTTGAATGCCATGCTTCAAGGTCTGGAGCGGCACCTCATGCGATGGAAGCCACAGGCAGCAGCCTGAAGCACCACCAATCGCGATTTCGGGCCGATCATGATCGCCCCAAGCCAGCGCGGAGGGCAGATCTGCGCCGGCCGGAATATTTGAACTTGATGCCGTCGCGTCGTGCTGGTGTTCGACGGCAGACCCGCAGGCATCTGAAAAGCGGTGCGTGCAGCCGATGTCATTCATGCTTGCCACAGGGATTTCGCGGAGCGCCAGTCCGGCGGTTCGGGGTGCCTGATATACGTGTGATCGGTGTTGTGTATCGGCGGTACAGTCGGCTACCTGATCGTGGCTGTCCCTCCTGCCGTTGGACAATCTCCGAGCTTAAGACGATGTCCCGAGAAAGTGCAGGACCTATCTCACACGTCGAGCAGCGTTGCCCAGGGGGCTTTGAAAATAAACTCGCTCCAAACAGGCTTATCAATCCTTGTCCTGGTCCACCTGATTCATTCAGTTTAACGAAAAGGTGCCAAAGTTTCGAATAGACATCTGACTGTAGCGTTTTCGTCAGCCTCCTGGTCCATCGTTGTGTCACCATTGGGAGATCTCGAAAATGCTTGATGCCGCCATAACTGCGCTTCTACGATCCGTCCTCGATGAGGTCTGTGCGAGCCTTCCCCGCGATGAGACCGGCGCTCGCGCTCACGTTGCCGCAAAGATCTTAGAGGCGGCCAATACAGGTGAGAAAGCACGCGAGCGTCTGAAGCACATCGCTCGTGAGGCTCTGTCAGGAACGACTAGAAATGTCAGAGCTGGAAGCAAGAATGTTGTGCAGGTGATCTGATGTATGGTCTGCAGCAGACCAGCGTTCACGGAAGGCAGCCGGACCGCCGAATACGATCGCTGAGCTCTGATAGGTCGGCGCGGATCGACCTTATGCTCAAGCTCGTCTGCTTCGAGATGAGAGTAGACCCAAGTTTGCCGCGTTCGGCGCGCCACTGGCGCTCATGCGCCGGACTGAGCCCGACGCGCTGCTTCGGAGCGCGGACCCTCTGAGAGCAGTTCAGCTCTCGTCCGCCTGCGTTGCTTTAGGGTGGAAAACTACCATACGCGCCTGAATATATCCGCGCCCTTCAGCTTGCGCGGCTTGCCTTTGTTGTCAACGTAGAACAGCGTCCATGACGTTGGCATCTGCGATCCCTTGATTGTACCCACCCAGCGAGTGAAGGAATTGCACTGGGCAAAAGTGACAACAAAATACAAGCCGGTTGGACTAACCGATCCCGATGCAGGATACGGTATGCCCTGGCAGGCGAAACCTTGGGCATGGTTTGTGAAGGTCCCTTGTAGTACCCCGCCATTGGTAGACCAAACAAACAGTTCAGAGCCGCGTTCATTTTTCCAGTAAGAGGGGGCAGGAAGCCCTTGCGCCATGGCCTCGGCGGAGAGCAATACGGATTGAACGAGCAACAAAAATCCTAGAAGTTTCTTCATATTGAAGCTCCCAAACAGACTTGAAACACCGTGCAGTCTGGTACAACCTGAGGTCACGTTCGCGGCTCATATCGTGCATTCGACAACAGAATGCGGCGCGCATGCCCCAACTCACGCTGGATCGCGGCGCAGGGCTCAGTTGAGTCCCACACTCTTACTTGCCACATGGTTTCTGGCGATGACTGCCCCGCTACTCGGCTCGTTGACGTTTGCGCCGAATGAGTTTTGATCGCGAGTTGGAGAGCGACTTTGGCCCGGACTTTTCGTCAAGGCATCGATTGCGTGTCTATACTGCGGCTGAGTTAGGCCGAACAGTCGTCGAGGGCGAGAAGATTGTCGTTCCAGACCCTATCGGCATAAGTCTGAATGAATTTACGTCCCGAGGGGCTTTTTCGCACGGCAACCCAGGCCGTCGAATTGCCGGTTTGCGTATAGAACCGATGGTACTTGTTCTCGATAGAATGGACGACGTTCTCCACCTTGTCCCGCCATCGTCCTCCTTCGGGCTTGGGTCCACCACCTCCGTGATGTGTTCATGCTGGCTCATGCGGTTCGGCTTGCGAACACAATCAACACGGTAAGTCGCCATAGTCTTAGTTTCCTTCCAACCAAGAATATATTCGGCGCGATCAAGCCCTGTGTCGGTACGTGAGGGGCTTACCGGAGCTCCTGCGAATGCGTCGCGCACGTCCTTGATCGTCAATTCAGGTGCCAGCGGCAATACCGAGAACGATGGCGGCTGGGGTGCCACGCAATGCTTTCAGTACTGCGTGATCCGATTTGCATCGATAACACAACGCGATGCAGATATTCGGCAAAAAATCTCTACTGGTCGCCGCGAATCACTATCGAACTGGTATTACGCAGCACGGGAGGCTATTGCTTACCGCGATCAGCAATGTGCGGCGCCAGTCGTGCCCGCTAGTGTCGAAGCTATGGTGAGGCCTTTACTCGACTCCATCGACAGAATTCCTGAGCTTGCGGCTAGAGCTCTAGACATTCAGCGGCGACAATTGATGGCTTTAGTCGGGGAGAAAGAAGCTGAAACATGTAAGTTGGCTTGCGCGGCTTCTACAATCACCGGTAAATGATGATGTTTTGCTTGCCGGTGAAAATAAATGGCTCAATCCCGTATCCTTGCTGTTTACGTCGCGGCGCTAACGGTTCTGTTTCTCTCTGCGCCGGCGAGAGGGCAGCAGGCTCAGCCGGCACAGGGTGACGGACAGAGCCCTGCGCAGTCAGCGGGCGCTAACGCCCCTCAGATCGCGCCGAGCGATCCGCAGAAGCAATGTGTCAAGCCCGGAGAGTTCGCTGTAGAACTTCGATTTGGTCGCAATCCTGTAGGCTCCCCAATCGTCCTGGCCACGAACTTCTTGCCCACCAACCAGCGGGTCGATGTTGGCGTGCGCGCGCCGTTTGTCGATGATGTGCGCTATTTCGCGGGCATCGACTACGGAGACGAGACCTATCTTTTTAAGCGGCAAGACGTCGTCACCCACCGCGCGACGGAATCGGACGCCTTAGTCAAGAAGCATCTGCTCGAGCCCGATCAGACCATCGTCACATTGAATATGGGCGACGATCTGGCCTGGTTTTGGAGTAGGGTCGATCTCTATCTCTACACCTGCAAAGGCCTGAGTCGGCATGCGCTCCCCGTCAATGCGGCCTAGGGCGCGGGTGCGGGTGATGTACCGGATGTGCGCAGCGGCGGTGTAGGGCTCGTCCTGGGTGGACTTGCCAATCGAGCTGTGATGCAGGCTGTAAATCGCCATCAACACCTCGGGTATGGGCGCGGGTTTGCCTGCAAACCCATAAGTGCGCACTACCGAAAGTTTAACCTCGGCTATTCGGTTGGCAAGCGCCTCGGGGGCCCACGGACCGCGACACTTTCGCAGATGTCCCGGCTCCCCCAGCACATTTCCAAACCGCCGAATGGCGCTGCCACGCTCAAGCCGAAGCGCCGGCGCGACGGAATGGCGCGACGCGGCGCGGCCGGGTAGGGTACGCTGGCGGACCGACCGCTAGAGGCTAGTGGCGAGCCGCGAAGAACGCGCCCGGCGGCGCGGGACATGGGGCAGAGGACATGGTGGGCAAGGCGCCTTTGACGCTCGGCGTATTCAAGGAGACCGGTCAGGAATACATCTTCGATGGCGCAGAAAGCCTGATCACGATCGCCCGGCCGGGGCGCGGCAAAACGCAGGCCCATGTAGTCAGGAACCTCCTGCAGTTGGAAGCGCCCGCCATCGTCCTGGATGTCAAGCCGGAGATAGCCGATCTGACCAGCGATTGGCGGAGCCAGAACGTAGGCCCGGTACAGGTGTTCATGCCCGGCAACGCGGCAAGATCAGAGAGCTTTAACCCGCTGGATGCCGTCCCCAATGACCCAATAGCCGCTTACACCGCCATTGGGCGCCTTTTGCCACTGCTCATGGTACCGACAGATTCCCAATCGGCAAAAAGCTTCTGGGAGGGCCGGGCGGCCCAGCTCCTTCAAGGTGCCCTCTATGACATTTGTCTCCGCGGGTTTGATGGCAGACGAGACATGTCAGCGGTGGTGGACTGGTTCTCGGCGTCACCAGAACAGCTCAAGCTACGGATTGAGTCTGAAGCGTTCCGGCGTCAGAAGTCTAATGCGCATCGGCAACCAGCTCGCCGGTGCCGATGAAGAGACCCGCTCGAACCTGTTTGAGACGGTACTCCGGCATGTGGACGTTTGGGGGGCTCCTCAACTTGAGCCGGTGGTTTCGGATACGACGATTAATTTTGACAATTTCAGGCGGAACAACGGCACACTGTACCTCTGCGTCACTACAGAAGAGCTGGTGATGTATCGCTCCCTCATTCGAACCCTGCTTGGCCACATTTTCTACTCCATACGTGAGGCTCGCGATCAGTGGGACCTGGCGCCCGTTACCTTCTTCCTCGATGAGTTCCCCCAACTAGGCTACATGCAGGAGATTGAGCAGATGCTCGCGCTCGGCCGCCAGTCCGGCCTGCGACTTTGGCTCTTCGCGCAGGGTAGATCACAATTGCAGAAAGCTTACGGCGACGCGGAGCGAATTCTGGAGTTGATGGCTGTGCGATGCTTCATGGAGCCGACTGCTACAACAGCACACGAACTTTCGAAGGAGCTAGGAGCGAGACGCGACCTGCTGACGGGCACAATGAAGCCGTTGGCCACGGCCCAGGAACTGATGGGGCCTGAATACGTGGATAAAGTAATTGTCCTGGAGGGCGGACGCCGTCCGGCGCGGCTGCAGGCCATGAAGGCTTATGAAGATCATCGCCTCAAGGGGCGACTAACAGACCAACGCAAAAGCGTTTCCATCGAAAATGATTAGCGAGACGTGGCCCAGCCGTTATCGCTGTCTCGATCTTCCACAAACCATCTGATGAGTTCGCCCCTAGGCCCCTCATCATCAATCCACTTATCCAGTAAGTCGAGGTAGTGCGACCATTCTTTTTCCAAATCGACTTCGCGTCCCTCCTGATATTCCATGTAGTTATCGCAAGCCCAGTCGCTACCTCTGACTTGCACCCGACCGTCACAATTGAGGAGCCAGAAGAGGTAATCTGCGGTTGGACTCGAGATGCCTGCCCTGTTACCCCAGAGAGCAATCTTCAGGCACGCGAGATGCTTCGCGCTCATGGATGCGAAAGACCGAACAGCAGAAAACTCTCGGTCCTTCCATATCATTCGAATTCGGACCCTTCGTGCCTGTTTAAACGCAACCTGCATATTGGTCAGCAACCTCGCACCTCCGCCTCTTTCTAACTTCGGGTAGTCGCGAGGTTGTATGTCGATACATTCTTCTTCGATTTCAAACTTACAATACTCCTCGGCCAGCCGCCTTTGGTACGCCACTAGCTTCGCCGCTTCAGCGGCGGCGGCACGTTCCTTCTCGGCAGCAAGGGTGGCCTGTTCAGCAGCAACGGCAGCTTGCCGAGCGGCATGTTCTTTAACCTTCCACTGCGCGGCCAGCGCTCTTTCCTTCCAACCCGGGCGGTAGAGGATATCGGTATATGGCCAAATTGACGCCGGCTCCCTGCAATCTACGATGCGTCCGATGTCGTCGACTGTTCGCGCAAGGTCGTCATCTGTAAGTGCGGAACAATATTCGATAAGCGTCATCAGCAATGTGTCCCGCAATCTATTGTCGTTAAGATCGATCGGGTCGTATGTCGCCATTTGGCGGCCCAGTGCTATCAAGAAGAGCCAGCAGAACCTGGCCAGCCAAAGACGCGTCGTATCGTCCCCGATGCCTGGCAGAAGTTCGCGGCGGAGCACCTTGCCTGGCTCCGTATTGGAAAACGATTGCGGCCTACACCATTGCTGCCAGTCGGCGTCAATCACGGCGGCAACCTTGCTGAACGTAAGTTTCTCATCCGCACCGAACTTCGTGCGAAAATAGTAGATCGATCGAAGGGCGGCATTCCTTCGCCCTTCGGTAAGGATATAGGCCTTAAGTGCGCGGTCACGGAGCGCGTCCCGGTGTCTTGCCGGGTTGAAGGATTCCAGGTCGCCTATTAGCCCTTGAGGAAGTCCTGCCAGTTCTGAAGGCAGCCGACCCGTCTCGCATTCTCCGGGAAGTAGCTTTCTCGTCGCCCAGCCTTCCAGCACGCTGCGTTGGGCCACTTGTAAAGCTTGTTTTTCGTAATGCGATAATTCGACAATAAACTTCATTGCAGAGCCCCATCAGCCCACGCACACTTTCCACGAGCACATGGCGTGTGGTCAAGCGCCGGCCTCGGCAAAAAACTCGGCCTACCGCCTGCGGCGGTAGGCCGGCGCCCGCGGCATTAGCCAGCCAGCTTACGGGCACCCGCATGAAGCTGCGAATTCAACCGCAGCTCAGCCGTATGGCAGTGCGTGGTCTCCAGCTCAATACCGACGCAACAACGTCCGGCAAGCCGCGCCGCCACCAGCGTCGATCCCGACCCGCAGAACGGGTCGAGCACCTGCCCGTCGGGCGGACAGAACGCTTCAATAAGCGGGCGTAAGACATTGATGGGCTTTTGAGTTGGATGCAGGCGATTGCCGGTGTACTCCCAGTCCATGACGTCTGGCACCGGTGAGCCAGACAGCTCCGGCCGCCCCTTGGCGAGCAGGTAGGCCTGCTCGTGTCGGCTTTCGGTGTAACCCGTGGCCGAAGCGTAGCGCTTCCTGAAGACGATGTGGCCAACCAGATGAAATCCCGTCGTGCGCCAGGCGGCGACGAACTTGTCGACAGCGTTCCAGCCGTAGAAGCTGACGCAGAAGGCGTCGGGCTTGAGCAGTCGGTACATCTCGGCAAACGCTGGCCCCACCCATCCATCGCGATCGTCATTCGCAATGGTCTGGCCTATGCGCGACTTGTACCGGCACAAGTACGGCGGGTCGGTGAGGATGAAATCCACCGACCCGGAGGTCATGCGTTGCATGACCTCCACGCAATCACCGTGAAGCACGGTGTGGCGTATCAGGTGAGTGGGGAGGACGCTCATTAGCACACCTCCTGGATCAACGGCTGCGCGCTCCAGTGAGATTCACTGCGGATGAGCTCAAAACCGTCTATCGAGCCGAGACTGTCGGTGAGATAGATGGCCTCGCCCTTGCGGATGGCGTCCTCGCGGCTCGTGGCCTCGACGATGACGCCCCATTCCTCGTAATCAAAGCACTTGACGAGGAAGCGCCGCGTGGCGGCGGGGCTCATCGCCCCGCCTCCGCGTCGGCTTTCGGTTCGCGAATGACCAGGCGGCCGTTCAAGGGCAGGCAGCTGAGCTGGATGTTGAAGCCCTTGCCGTCTTCGTGCGCCCAGGCTGCGCCGATTTTGGTCCAGAAGGCCTTGTCGCCTTCGCCCTCGACCACAAAGACACTGTGGGGGCGCTGGGTCTTTTCATTGCGTTTCATTTGGTTATCTCCCGTTTGGTTTTGCCGGCTGCGCCAATCGCGGCCGGACGGGAAATTTCGGGAGACGAGGAGATAGCGGGCGCGCAACGGAGGGTCCGGCCGAGGGACCCTTCAGGGATACGGTTGGATGCCTTGCGCGTACGCGCCTCGGCTCCAGTTTCCCCGTCCTCCTGGCCGTGTATTGGGGACAGACGCGCAACGGGAGAGTGGGCGTGACGCAGGAGAACCGCGCCACATTACAGATTAGTGGTCGTTTACGAAGGAGCCGCTGAGGTCCAGTGCGATAGTGTGGAAAAACACTTTGACGAAAGGCATTGCTCCGATGGCCCTGGCGTTACCCCACCTGGCGGCAGAATGATCGGCCAATAGGGTGAAGAGTTTTAGGTGAAGAGAACCCCGACTAGGGCGCGGACTCATTAGCACTCAGCCAAATTCGGATTGATGCGAGTTTGACGAACGCAAGATAGTTCGCTGCGAGTTTGTCGTATCGGGTCGCGATACGCCGACATTGCTTGATCTTGTTGAAGAACCGTTCGATCAAATTGCGTGCGGCAATGCCCCCGTCACCATGTCGCTAATGCTCTGAATTGACTTCCGCTTTCGACGGCGCAACGGAGGTGACCTTACTCGTTCCCGGCTCGCCCCAGTCGCGAATGACCCGCAGCAGACTTCACTATTGAGCCGACCCAACCATGCTGCTATGCTTTAGCCGCATCATGCCTTTTTCGGTTTTGATGGCGGGCGGGTAATCAGGCTTACGGACTGCCGCCTGCGTTTTGAAAATGGGAATACTTCAGCCATAGGCCCCGCCTCCGGACGCATTTTTAAGTCGGCCGGGAAATGTTTATTGGACGTCATTTCCCTCCGTTCTTCCCCAGACTCGGAGGCGGGCCTTTTTCTATCAAGCTTGATTGAAAAAGGATTTCCCCATGTCTCTTTTGACAACCAGTGCGCAATTAAACGCGATTGATCGTCATCTTAGCGCGAATCGGGCCAGCCACTACCTCCTTGTCTTGATAGTTGCAGCTGGCATCGCTCACTTAGCGACCTGTGCGGCGCAAGCTCAGTGCGCGGCTCGCGACGTTTTAGAAAGACAGCTGAAGCTCAAGATGCGCCCTGCCGAAGCGTCTCAACAACTCATTAAGTCCGAGCGCGATGTTGTGACGTGGAGAAGGGTTGCAATAGGCACTTTTGCTGATTCACTGAAGCTTCGCAACGAGCTCGACCGGATAGGCTGCAGTGTCGGTGGGCAAGCCGCAGAAGTTTTCGCTCGGCCGACGTTTCTCATTGCCACTCGCAAGACGAACATCGAGCTTGCACTCGTATCACCAGCGCAGCTTGGGTTCACGTCCGATACTGCGACCTTGGCTGACGTTTACACGCGCGCTCGAAACTTGGGCTTTGAACTTGCAGCAGCCGAAGTCGGGCCGCAATTGCGCATTCAATATTTCGACCAGCCGATTGGTGAGTTTCTCATCATCGGAATGGATCCGATCAAGACGTGGAGCGGCGAGCCGGTTATTCTAAATGTGGCGAATGGCGGTGCCGGATTGATCCTAATCGGCCAAGACGGTAGAGCCGAAGCCGAAATACCGATTATGTCTCGGATCATTTTCGCACGCTCGAGTAAGCCAGCTCCCAGCACCGAACTCACCGATCAAGCTGCAGTTCTTCTACCGGACTGAAAAGGAAAGGGCCGCTATTGGCCCTTCGCGTCATTTAGCTGCGCTGGAGAATTTAGTCGCTATCGAGGCATAGCGGACTCTGGCAAGCCGTGCGCTGGCAGATTTATGGGTTCACGGCCTAAAAAGTACAAGTGTTGCGGGGTGCCGGTTGAAAATGCCGGCACCCATGCATTTCTCAGATATCTACGCCAGTTCTATATAAAAAAGAAAAAAGCCATCCGACGGGCCGCGTATGGTCGATACGGCCCACGCAATTGTGCGATACCGCTGGTGGTGCTTCCGTATTGAAGAGCGGGCCTACTCGGCAAAGATACTGTCGAGCAAATTCGCGAGCCGAACGCCCGCCTTCTGAAGCTGCTCCCTCACGATAGGTTCGTTTGCGGCGAGATATTCGGTGTTGACGGTCACGCTGCCCTCGGGCTGGTCGCAGTAGGAGCCGTGCATCACGCAATAGCCCGTCTTCGCGGCTTCCGAGATAGCAAAAGACTCGTTGGCCCAATCGCTCGGGTCCGACGAAGTCCACTTGGTCTTCATCGCAGGAGTGATCGCATCGATGAGGTCTGAAGCCGCTTCATCGACATCGGGCCCGACTGCATGATTCACAAGACAGCTGTCCCAGGCGCCGTGCAGATTGCCCGAGCACTCGCCCTTCACCCTGATATTGTTTCCTCCCCGGTCGTCCTCAAAGGACACGTGGAGAGGCTGATGTATGTCGCCAACCCAGTGTCCAAGCGACTTGAGCGCAATAAGCCTGTCGGCCCGCTTGGCGTGCTTCGAGTTCACAATCTTCGAGTCGTTGAGGATGGCCGTGAGCACACATTCCGGAGCGTTCGGGCAGGTGTCCCCTGTTACCCCCCGCGCGTCGCGGGGCAGATTGATGAAGTGCTCCGATCGGCGAATGCGCGGATGGTCGGGAAACACGCAGGAGTCGGCGAACGTGTCGAACCTTTGGTCCGCCTGGATCAGCTTGCGTATGGCTGCGCGCGTATCCGGCTGAGCGAGCCGGTAGGCAATCTCGCAGACGATCTTGTGGCCTTCGTCGCCCCATGCCGAGGCGCTGGTGCAGAAAGCGAGAAGGAGAACAGCGGCTAAATAAAAACGGCGCATGCGGCTACCTCACGCCAAGACAATATGGCTGGAGCTTATCACCCCAAGTTGCGGTAGAGAAGAAGCTCGCGGCTGAGAAATGACAGGCTTCCGAGCAACGTAAAGTTGAACGCCGGCTCAGAGTGTGCATCAATAGGGATCGGGAAGGAGATCTGGGGAGGCTGCCCTTTTGCGGGCGGACTCTCGTCATCCGCCCGGTCATTTTCATTCAGCGATTTCAGGGGCATCCATGAGAGAGAACAGGACGAGGAACGGCCTGAAGGTCAACGCCGTTTCGGGCACCTACGTCGTCATGCTGGGTATCAACCTGCCGAAGCAGTCGTGCACCGGGCTGCGCGGCTTCGCGATACACCGCGTAGATCAGACATCCGAAGAGGCCGGATATATGACCGGCATGAAGGCGTTTGCAGAGACCGACCCCGGCTTCCCGGCCCCGGCGCACTACTCGACGCGGCAGCATCCCATTCAGAGCTTCCAGTGGGCTGACTACACGGCGGAGCCAGGCCACGACTATACCTACACTGTGTCGGCACTGAAGGGAGACCCGAAGGATCTTGAGGTCTTCCGGGAGGTCAGCGTCGACATCTCCACCGAAAGCCCCGAGGGCGGCGACGAGGACGTTTACTTCAACCGGGGCGTTGCCGGCTCCCAGGCCTATGTCGCGAGGTTCGGCGACAAAAGTCCCAAGAACGTCCCCAATGGGCAGGCCTGGATTTGGCTGTCCCGCGGGCTGTACGAGGCAATTGAGGCGTTCGTCAATTCCTGCAAGAAGGGCGACGGACTTCGCATCGCAGCATACGAATTCCACTACCCCGACTTCCTCAAGCTTCTTAAGGCCGCGAAGAAGCGCGGGGTCGACGTCAAGGTGGTTTACGACAAGCGGGGAGCAAAGCCCGGCAGGAAGAACCAGCAAGCGATCAAGACGGCAGGGATAGGTTCGTTCTGCATCCCGCGCACCGAGGGCAAGTCATACATCTCGCACAACAAGTTCATGGTGCGGATGCACAACAAGAAGCCGGTCTCTGTGTGGACCGGCGGCACCAATTTCTCGGACGGCGGCATCTTCGGCCATTCGAACGTAGGCCACCTGGTCGAGGACAAGGACGTCGCGGCCAAATTCCTGGAGTATTGGGAGTTGCTGGCGAAAGACCCGGAAACGCCGGCCGAGCGGAACGAGGTCGAGTTGATGACCCCGCTTCCGAAGGGAAAACTGCCCAAGGGCGTGACGCCTGTGTTCAGTCCCCGAAACGACCTGGCGGCGCTTCAGTGGTATGCCACACTGGCAAAAGGGGCAAAGGAAGGGCTCATGATGACCTTTGCCTTCGGCATGAACAAGATCTGGAAGGAGGTTTACCGCGAGAACAATGCTCAGTTCAGGCTCGCGTTGCTGGAGAAAGCCACGCGGCCTATGAAGGATGGCCCCGAGAAAACCAAGGAGCTGAAGGACATCCAGGCGCTGAGGGCGATGCCGGAGAACACGTTCGCCATCGGCGATTTCATCCGTTCCAACAAATACGATGGCTGGGTGAAGGAGCGGCTGACCGGCCTCAACACCAACGTTCGCTACGTGCACAACAAGTTCATGCTCGTCGATCCTTTGACCGACGATCCCATCGTGGTCGCGGGTTCTGCCAACTTCAGCGACGCCTCCACGACGGACAACGACGAGAACATGCTGGTGATCCGGGGCAATACGCGCGTGGCCGACATCTATCTCGGAGAGTTCATGCGGCTGTACACGCACCACACCTTCCGGGAGTCGCTCAAGTGGCGCAAGACGCCGCCGAAACCGCTTGAGACCGGTGACTGGTGGCGCGACTACTTTGGCAACACCGAACGTTCCATCCGTCGAAGGTTCTTCGCCCGGACGTCGGACTAGCCAACACTGTGGGGTCTGATTGCCTCACAACAATTTCACGGTCACCTTGGCTTTGCCTCCGTTGTTCGGGTAAAACGTGTCGCTGAGCCATGGCAGGCCGATCACCGCGTCGTTGACGTACAGAAAGAGCTCACCGCTGCGTGCAGCCTTGAACGTTGCCTTGTACGTTTGCGGAGTCGTGTTCGGAAGCGGGATGGGGTCAAGGAAATACTCGTCCACGCCGGTCTCGCCCACCCGCGCGATGATGCGGTACCAGGGTCTGAACAGGATGCGACGGAGGAATATCGCACCGCGAAACTTCCACCGGTTGGCAAGCTCTATGGTGGAGGTCCGGAAGCCACCTGGTGTGGTCGGCCGCTCGGCGTCGGTCCAAGGCTCTGTGACCGCGATCCTGATCTCATACGAGCGGCCGGAAAAGACCTTCAGGCCTGTTGGCGCACAGATCGCCGACGTCGCGAAGTCCGCGCTGTCCTGGTCGATGCCCTTGTTGACCGGGATAAGCCTGGCCTCTGCCGTGCCTATGCAGAATGCACCCATCGAGTCCGCGACGTTGAACAGGAAATGGCTCGCGACCGTCGCGCCGAACCAGACCATCACCACCACCAAAAACAGGGGCAGGACGTGCCGCTTCGCGGCGCGGATGACAAACTGATAGAGCGGGTGGGTCCTGAACGCGTAGATGGCGTCGTGCATCAGGCCAGAGAGCGGCACCGGCGCCGCCCGGTCTCGCCAGAGCAGGCGCATCCGGTCCTTGATTTTGCTGCTAAGGCTGCCGCCAAGAACCATAAGGATGATCACGGCGACGACGCCGCCGGCGAACCATTCGGGGTTCGCGGCGTACCAGTCCGTCCACCAGTGAAATGATTTCGGCAGGAAAGACTCGATGAACCGCACGGCTTCGGAGACCATCCGGATCGGTGACTCGAACTCATGCTCCTTGATGCGGTCGTGGAAAAGCCAGAACGCCGCAAGATGCAGCGTGGCGGCCAGGGTGGCGAAATACGCCAGCCGACGCATCCAGACGAAATTCCAGAGCTTTTCCTGTGCCGCAAAGCGGGCGGTCGCACCTGCTGGCGTCTCGAATGTCGTCGGCCCGAGCGGCGTGAGCTTGCCGTTGCGGGAAACCATGAGGTACTCCGGCGGCAAGCCGATCGGAGCATAGGCATTGCAGCCGCTGTCGATACGGTCGAACACACTTTCGTGGATCTTCGGCAACTTGACGCTGACGCCGACATACGGGTCATTGCACAGGTCAGAGACCTTCCGCGGGCCATAGCGATAGTAGGAGCCGAGGCCGGAACGCGAGTCATAGAGGCGGCCGTCCTTATCCTGCGCTGAACTGATCAGCTTAATGGAGTCGGGGTCTGCGAAGGGGGCCTCCTTGAAAACGAGACCACGCTTGATCGACTCGTCGACAAGCCAGGACAGCGGTACGAACGATACGGCATCGTCGGGATAACCTCCGCCCACGTTCGCGTGCATGCCGACGAACCAGACCTGGACCAGGCGCTCGTCGTCAATGGTGGTGGGGACCGCTGGCTTGGATTCGCCTTCCTCGGTCCAGAGCACGGGATGGAAGGTCGTCCGCTCATCGTCGAGCGCAAGCGCGTGCCTTGCGCATTTGACGCGTTGGCTCAAGACCCGGTTCGGAAGCTCAAGGGGCCAGATCCAGTTGCTGACGCCGCGCGTCATCTCGTCCATGGGCAGGCCGTAGGCCGCGACCGTGTCCCACACACCGACGAACTCTATGGATGGGATGTCCTTGCGGACGATCTTGGCGTAGGGCTTGTTGCCTTGCAAAAGGTCGAGCACCGGCACCAGGACGTAGTCGCGCAAGGCGCGGAAGAGCACCTCGATCCGCAAGATCGAGTGGTAGCCCTTTGCCCGGTAGGCCCTGTAAGCCTTGACCGCGCCGTTGTGCAGCTCTGCTTCGGTATCCGCCACAACCAGGCCCTGCTGAAGAATGATCGCGCCGAGGACACGCACGGTGAACGCGCCACGGCTGAAGCCGAAGAGATAGATCTTTGAGTGGTTCTGGTGATCGTAGTTGCGGCAGATGAACTTGTAGGCGTCGAGGATGTTGCGCTTGAGGCCGTATCCGAATGCGCCGCCCAGCACAGCGAGCGGAACGAAGGACGAGGTGCCCACGCCATCGTCGTATTTCGCGGCCTGGCTGTTGCCTTGCAGGTCGAGCGCCTGGAACATCCGCCAGACGTTCGTGCGCCAGACGCTTGAGGCGGCATTCCCGGTGCCGTCGGACAGGATAATGATCTTGGGGCTGGCCATGCGAGCGCCCTCCCTGAAAAGATAAAGTGAATGCGTAAGCGTAACAGGTGCCGGGAAGATTTCAACCTCTGATAGTCGTTCTATCAAATTCCGGAGCCCGCCTTCTCGCAGTGCTTTGGGGACAGACGCGCAACTGGAGATGGGCCTGAGACGAAATAGGACGGCGCCAGAATGCTTTTCTTTGGTCGGATGGACTTGGTGATCTGGACGAATAGGAGGCGCTGGCCCTCGGCGCTCCGCGGCTATTGCAGAGCACAACGTCAGCGGGTGTGCTATACGGACGCTCCCATTCAGGAGCGGCAGAGCACATGGCGAAAAAGAGGGAGATCGGAAAGTGCGTCCACTGCGTGAAGGAAGGCGTTGAACTTACGTCGGACCATATGTTTCCGAAGGCCTGGTATCCTTATGCAACGCCAGAAACCCTGGAGAGGTGGACATTTCCAAGCTGCTTCGGCTGCAACCAGCGCTTCAGCAAGATCGAAGGTGATCTGCTGAATCGCGTCGCTCTTGCGCTCGACACCAAGCACGAAGCATCGCAAGGCCTGGCCGACGCCGCTTTGAGGGCAATGGACCCCAAGGCCGGTCGGGATGAGAAGGACGCGGCCGCGCGAGCGGCCCGAGGCAAGAAGATGCTTGCAGAGATGTTCAAGGGGGAGGCAATCCCGGAAGGCCAGATCATGCCAGGGCTCGGCGAACGTTGGGGGCGGCCGAAGACCGAACAGCTTGCTATCAATATTCCCCGCGCGAGCTTTGACGCGATGACCGAGAAGATAGTGCGAGGGCTGGCTTATCGCGAGGATGGGCAGTTCATTGAAGCTCCCTACAAGATTGAAACCTTCATCGCTGAGGACGAGGCAGCGAAGGTAGTCAAGGAGTTGCTTGACAAGGCGGGCAAAGAATCAAACGCGAGAAGGGTCTAGAAATACGCCGCGCCGTGCTCGACGGAGACAAGCGGTCTGCACTGTATGAAATAACGTTCTGGCAGCAGTTCAAAACGTACGCGACGGTCGGATATGATTTCCTGCCGGGCTATCGTCTTCTAGACAGAAATGAGGCCGTCAAAGTCGGCGATCTCTGGTGTCACCAAGGTAAGGTGCACAGGTTTTGGCTACCCGCCAAGCTTATTGGGAAACAGCAACCCAATAACGACTATTGCAGAAAGATTGGTGTTTGAGTTCGCCTTGGGTTGCGGACGGTTCACTTGGTCAGAAATCAACGCTTCGCATGGCGCACTTCAGGCCCAGTTTCCCAAACTTGCCGTGCATCGAGGCAGGCCTGCAGTGATAATCGGCCGACCAACAATTTCGGTCGTTTGCCGCTTAACTCGTCGGTTGCTCGTTGGACTCATTCAAGCAACCTATGAGCGCCGAATCCTCTGGATATTTCAGTCGTGTCGGCCTTGAACCTCGCCGTACACGAGAATATCGACGTAGTGCTTGCCGGCGATGCGTGCGGCTGCCCATCTCACGACGTATTCCGCGCAACCGGGTTCGTTATAAATAAAGTGACGAAATCCACCGGGTGACCTGAGTTCATTGCGGGTTAAGGTGTGTATGGCAATCGGCCCTGGACAATCGGGGGCAGAGTTGGTGCTTACCTGTGGATTGGCAGAACTCATGAACAGTTCCTTTCCGTAGACGGCAAGGCACATGGCCGCTATCGCGTTTGACAGGAGAATGGCTAGTGAGACAACAGCTATGACGCCAAAGAATATGTAAGATGCGGGCAGGAAGAAGCTGTGCATAAAGCTGTCCACCAACGCCTTCGGAAAGGCGAAGATTCCTAGCACCGGAAGACACACAAGAAAAAAGATCCACCGTACGCCTTCACCGATAGCCTCCATCAGATTCGAATTGAATGAGGCGAGCCTCCGGCCCAATGCGCCAGCAGCGATTGATAGGGTGGCCTCGTCATCGATGCCTCGCAGTATGAGAAGGTCAGACTTGTGTTGGGGTTAGTCCCTCGTGAGATGTGTGCTGTACGAGCTGCTTACCCAGCCTGTCTCTCTTTTTCTTCTGGCGAGTGGAGTTAAAAAAGAAGTGGGCGACAATGGCGATGAGCGCCAGCGGACCATAAAGCACCAGCCAGAATTGCGTCAGGGGCTTAATGATGCCTGTCAGGAAAAGGAACGGGAAGACGCCAAGCATTACATTGGCAGCAAGATAGACAAACGTCAGAACTGGACTCGGCGAAAGTATGCTTGAGCGCGGAAAAATCTCGATAAACGGTGTCGCAAGCGTCGCGACCAGAATGTGCTTATCGGTACTCTTGAGATGCGTGGTCGCACGCACCGCAACGTTACCGCCGTGGCTATGTGCGATGACAAGCTGCCTCCTGCCTGGATTCAACCGCTGTTGCGATTCGAGCTGGTCCGCGAGCTGGCGCGCTGCGCTTTCTCTCGCAGCAATCGAGTTCGAACCGGACCATTTGCAGACTTCAAAATGCGGGGCAGGAATGCCCAGGGTTTCCAACTCAATGCTTAGGTGATGCCGGAATTCCGAACCCGCCTCAAACCAACGTGGAGACTTGGTCGGCTTATCCAGACTGAAGAACCCGCGTCCCCAGGTGCCGTGAACGAGAGTGATGATCCAAGCAGGATCGGCGGATGGTGCAACCATTGTGCCCCCCAATGCGGCATCCAATGTCATCTTGTATGGTCACCTGGATATTGGCAAGAGGCTGGCACGATGGCGGCGAGCCTCGTCAAAGGTCAAGCGGCTCGCGGACGAGGACCGGCAAGTACACGTATCCCGCTGCTACTGAACCGTAGAACCGATGGAAGCCATTGTGGACCGTGAAGCGGTATGGGCCCGACCTGGCGTGGTAGACCTCGACCGGAGGGAGCGCGCACTCGGGAGATTGGAATGCGAGGAGTATCGGGACCAGCTTGAACTTCTTAAGCATGGGTACGCCGGGATTGCGTTGAGGCGGCGCCACGTCGGCGAGAGGTACCACGTCCACGTCATTCCCGGCTCGCACCTGGTACGGGTAGTAGCCTCCCGGACCGGGCTGGAAGCGTTCCATTTCGGCGAATTGCCACCAATCGTCCGGTATCTCGAACGTGTCTGTATTTGCTGGAAGGCCGAAGCGCATGACTGGGGTTAACTTATCAGCCGATGAAAAGGCGTTTGGCTGCGCGAGAGATTCGCTGGAACAGGCTCGGGCTTGGCACCCGCTCAGGCAACTTCTCTGGGACATGGTCTCTGTTCGCAGGAGGTGCGCCAGTCACCTCAAACCCGCAGTGATCCCCCAGTGCGACGATATCGGCAAAGAGACATTCGGGGCTGCATTTCCCGTGTTGGCTCGGCTCCATGAAGCTGCCTACGAAATGATAGAGCTGCTGACCGGGGTTCGATCGGCCAAGAGGATCGAGAACCATCGCCAGCATCTGAAGCGTCTGAAGACTCGCGCAGGACATCGAGAAGGCGAAAACGTTTTCGCGAGCTTTCAGCGGGTGGCCCTTGTCCAATCCCTGGATGTAGGTCGGGTCGTCCAGGTAACCCTCCCGTTCCAGCTGAACAAGCCCAGCATCGTACTGGCCGATGCACTGCATACATTGATGTCCCACGGTGACTGTATGTGCGCGCCAGTCAGCGGCGGCCAATTCCTCCTGTCGGTTCGTGCGCACTGATATTCCGCCATCAATGACAGGAATCAGGTGAGCATAGGCAATCAAATTGAGGACATGCCTTCCCCAAGGGCGGTCGACGCAGGAGAACAGGACATTGCAATCCAGCGCGGCGCGAAAGCCGGCGTCCTCATAGACAGCCGCCACGACCGGCAGGGCGTTGAATCGTGCTGCCGTTGCGCATTCGCCTAAGTGTCCCGCCAATGCTTCCGCCTTCAGCACCCCGACATTGCTTCGCTTCGCGTAGAGGAGGCGGTCCAGATTCTTGGCCTCGATCCTGTCGAAATCAACCACCGTAACGTCTTCAATTCCGGTACGGGCCATGCCCTCGGCGATGAAGGCGCCCACACTGCCCGCTCCGACGATGCCAACCCGAAGCCGCGCGAGATCGGCCTGCTTCTTCCTGCCCCACGCAGAGATCGTTCGTATCTGCGCATCTGTCCCGCGTGGGACCGGCGCGAGAGCCTCCATGAACGTTGAGCGAAGTTTTTCTCCAACCACGCGGACGGTGGTGCAGTCCTGCCTTGCGTACTGGCGCGGTGCCGTGCGTTCCCAGAATCTGGCGCTCCAGGCTCCATCGCTTGCGACCGTGAAGCCCACGAAGGGAAACTTCGTGGCGCCGTAGACGGCGGCTGCATGACCCTGCTCGGTGTTGATGTCATCCGGACTCATGCCCTGCCATGCCAGGCCGCCCGGGTGACTGTGCATGAGCGCGAGACCTGCGCCAGCCTCCGCGGCTTCCGAAAGGGCTCGGGTGAAATAGTGGGATTCGAAGCTGGCGTTGCCGTGGACGTTCCGTTCGCCTTCGCGCGGTAAGATCAGCCGTTCAACCAGAGCGGTCGTCCGCGTCTGCCCTGTGCTCGGGTGCCAGAGCGCGAAGCAGAGATCTTCCTGGCGGTCGGCGCGTAACAGGTGACGTCGCGCTAACGCGTCGACCGCCTCGGACATGGCCGCACTCCGGACGGCCCTTGTCATTGCGTGTCCCATAGTTTCCAGACGTGGCTCATGTAGGTAGCCACCGCCTTCTTCGCGGCGCCCCAGTTCTTGTAAGGGCGAGACCAGTATTGCCATTCACCACCCAACGCGTTCTGAAAGTCGGCGCTGTCGTGAATGCCGCCCCTCGGATGTTCGCCTCCGCCCTGGTTGGGATAAAACCTGGGGGATACGTGGACTCCCCTAGGCGATGTCATCGGGAAGTCCCCCGGTACCACCAGACCCAGCTTGATCTGCTGCCCGGCGAATTTGCCGGTCGGAATTTCGTAGTCGAAGTAAACATGTTCGGTCTTGCCGGGTGCAATCGCGGGATTGAAACCGAGCGATTTCAGACCCGCGATGAAGCAGGGCACCCCGGTTCTTGCAGTCCCATCGGAAACTGGAGCGGGACCGACCGAGATCACCTGGAAGCTGGCGTGATCGTGCAATCTGAACGGGACGTCGCCCTTGCCTTGAAAGTTGGCCTGGTGGTGGGGATCGGTCTCGACGAGATAGTGCGTCGCGACATCCAGACCCGAGAACTCCTTGATGATCTCGTTCGGAGTCCACTTGCGTTGCTCTGTCTCGTAATCCTCACCGTCCACCGAGAAATGGATGATTTTCGGATGGTGGTGGGCCTCTTCAAGCTCCTCCTCGGCAGCTTCGAGCTTGTGCTCGGCCGCGTCCAGGTCCTGCATGCCGTGCTGGATCTCGTCCTTGGCCTTGTCGATGTCAGCCTTGGCCTCCTCGATATCGTGCAGGGCTTTGACTTCATCGTGCCCGCAGGCCTCGTGGCCCTTGGGCCCCGCCTCAATGGGCTCCTTATGACCTTCCTGGTTCGCTTCGCTCATCTTGCCGTCTCCTTTATCAATTAGTCAGCGGATATGCTGATTAGCGTATTTTACGCCGAACGACGCCCGAGTCAACTGGGCGCCAAGTTATTGATTTCAGGAGAAAAGATTACCGGAGGCTAGTTCCTGGCCGAGAATCCCCAGAATCTTCAGGCGCACGGTGGCCGCCTCGCGTGAGACGGCAAAGCCATTCACGACTGCATCGATCAGTGCGACGCCATTCTCGCTGGTTGGTGACGAGGGCCCGTAAATGTTCCGCTGCTGCTGGATGTCGCCCACGACTCTCTTGAGGTAAGTCCTTGGCATAAGGGCCGCGCCAGATACATAGCCGGCCTGCCATTCCATCCAGTCAGTCTTGCTCGCGGAGACCATCGTATCCCGCTTGCAATAGATGGCATTGGGCTTCCGATTGCCGTCCACGGCTAGCTGGCGCTGCTCGAGCGCGAAAAGGTAGGCGTGCAGGATCACATGCCCGTATTCATGGGTAAGGGTGGTGCGCAGCCGGTTCTCGAACCTGTGGACGTCATTGGAGATCGAGACCCTTGGCTTTCCGGCGCGGGCAAACTCAGTGACGCCTTCAACGCCGGCGCCATACATGGTCAGGTCGGCATGCTGGTCCAGATCCGTAACGTCCCGCTCGATCAAGGTCGTGATATCGTCAGTCGAAATAGGAAACTCGACCTTGCCGTGCTTGCTCCGCAGGTGGTCCGCCACGAGCTTTTCGAACATGGAATCAAGTTCGGCAGGCTCGTAGTGAGGCCTCTCCCGAAAACCATGCATCGTGTCGCGGACGTACCTCAAGCGCTATCCTTTCAGGTGTCTCCGAAACGCAACGAATGCCTGGTTGACCTGGTCAGGAGTGGATTTTCTTATCAGTTTTCTGTCCTGCTCGGGCAGCATTCCGATCACGCCGTACAAAGCCAGCGGGTCTATCTTTAGGACCTTCGCAAACTCGCTCACCAAATGGTCTGAGGACGGGCTTCTGCGATCGTGCTCGATGTCGTTCAAGTACTGCGGAGTTATTGCCTCGCCGTCCTCCTTCACGATCTTAGTGGCGAGTTCCTTTTGGCTCATGCCCTTCTCCTTGCGCGCGGAGGCAATTGCACGTCCAAAGGACGACATATCCAGACCCATACCGTAGACCTCTCCTATTTTCTGGAAGCTTATCAGCTAATTAGCTGATTGTCACTCGTGAAATGCCATTCGGTGCCGCAGATGCTATCGCCAGAGTGACATTTTAGACGGGAAGAAAGTGCCCCGCATCGTTTCCGACGCGGGCCAGGTAGCTCTGCACGTTGCGGGTCATCAGCTCTCAACGGGCTTCGACCATTTCCAAGTCTTGGAGGATGGTTTCCCTTGCCGCGCCAGCGTAGCCCAGTCGGTCAGTCGCCCTGGCGCGTATCATCCGTAAGCGTCCGCCTCAGTCCCTACTGGTTCAGTATTGGGACCGTCCTTGTCGAGGTGCTGGTTCTCTACCTCTGGATAGCCTTTGCACTCCGCAAGAAGGATCACACGTTGGGATCTTTCTTGCGCGCGTTGAACCCCGCACAGGTCTCCGCGGGCCCGGACGGCAAAGGAAGTCTGTCGACCTTCCAGACACTGGCTTTCTCTCTGGCGGTTGCTGCCCTGATTTCGCTGCTTCTCCTTCAGACCGGAACGTTGGTTGATCTGTCCGGATCGATCCTGACGCTCTTGGGCATTAGCGGCATTGGCGCAACCATAGCAAAGGGCACTGACAGCCAACGGAATACGTTGTCGGCAGACAATCGGGCATGGCTCCTGCGCCGCAATTGGCTTCCGATGGCAAAGACGTCAGTCGATCCGTCGAATGCGAGCTGGCGTGACTTCTTCTCCACTGACGGTGCCTTCGATGTGTACCGCTACCAAAGCTTTATATTCGGCTGGTCGTGATCGGTGGGCTGATCGCGGCGGGCGTAAACCAGCTTTCGACCTTCGTCGTTCCGGACACGATCCTGGGCATCGTCGGACTTAGCCAGCTCGTCTACATCGGCGGCAAGCTGGTGACACCCACGAACATTTCCGACCTCAATGCGGCCATTGCCAGTCTCCGCTCTGAAGAGCAGAAGCTCAAGGCCGCCGCGATCGCCGCTAAGCAGGGCCAGGTGATAAGCCTGGCAGAGGCGATCCCGCTCGTGGGCCAAAGCACCTACGACGCATACCGTCAGACAGCCAGGGATGTAGCCGCCATCTTCACCGATGCGACCGGCATTACCGTCGCTGATGCATCCCTCGAACCTCTCGTCACATGATAAAGGCAGACTGACATGGCTAAGAACATCTTGGTGTTCGCGGACGGCACGGGCAACGAAGGCGGTCTCCTGCCTGACGAGAGCCGCACGGTCTATAAGCTATACCGCGCTACGCGTACCGGGCCGGATTCGATCATCGACCCAGAGAGGCAATTAGCACTCTACATTCCCGGATTGGGACGCCTGTGCCTGGACACACCAACGCTTGGGGCAGGTTGAAAGAGACTGTCCAGCAGATGTTCGGATCGGCATCACGAAGAAGATCATCGATTGCTATGTCGCGATTATCGGCGTCGGGAGCCTGAAGATCGTATCTACCTGTTCGGCTTCAGCCGCGGCGCCTATACGGCAAGGTGCCTCGCGCACGTGCTCGAGCTCTGCGGTATTCCGACGAAGGAGGGGGACGGTCAGCCGATCAGTCTTGATCCGGCTTCCTTGAGGAAAGTTACCAAGGAGGCGGTCTCCTCGATCTACTGGCTTGGAATGCCAAGGGCAGCCGCGGAAGCCGACAAGCGGGCGGCGCAGTTTCGCAATGCCTACAGCTCACAGGTCGGACGTCGTGCAGGGGCTTCCGCCTATTTTATCGGAATTTGGGACGCTGTCGCCGCGATCGGTTGGCAACGCTTCTTTCCAGACTGGGCTTACGATCGACATTTTCCATCGGATATCCAGTACGCACGGCATCTGCAATCAATCGATGAGGGCCGGAGGGACTTCAAGCGGGTACCCTGGGGAGGAAGCGGTACTGTGAAGTGGCCAGACCGAGAGGGTGAGCCCGAGCAGTTCGACCAGATCTGGTTTGCCGGCAATCACGCCGACATCGGTGGAAGCTATCCCGAGAACGAATCTCGCCTGTCAGATGTCACGCTGGCCTGGATGGTGGAATTCATCACCCAGAAGATTCCGGAGGCCGGTCGCGTCTTGGTCGATAGTGACCGGTTAAGATTATATCCGTCGGCGGACGGCATGATGCACGATGAATGCATGGTGGGTATGGGTGGCACCGCGCTCAAATGGTCAAAGGCAGTGCGACAGGTGCCCGACACGGCGCAGCTTCACCCAACCGTCTATGAGCGGCTGTCAATGAAGGCGGTGCGCAATTTTACGAGCTTTGCACCGTACAGGCCCCTCGCTTTGCAGAACCATCTTAAGGCCAAGGCATATTACGAGGTCGCTAGCAGCGGAGGCGGTGGCACGGCCGCAACCAGCAGCTAAAAGAAGCAGGAGGCTACCGTGAATGGTACTTTTCCCACTTGATTCCAGCGCGGCTGCTACCTGCATTTCCGGATGGCGATCGAATGCGGGCGCCTTATGGATCGTCTCTGGTCAACCAAAGGATAAAGGAAAATTGCTGCCACAGCGGAGCTGAGTCCGATAGTCCAGCCCCACAAACAATCGCCGGCGCGGAACTATGCAATGTGCCAATGTGCGGGTATCCACCACATGGACAGAGTAGCCCTGTATCGCTGCGGGCAGGATTCGGTGAGTGTTCCTCGCTTTGAATAGGCTTGCCCCCGTCGGGCAGGTCGCAATGCGCTGACGCCCTGCCGCGGAATGAACCAGCATCCGAACTCCTCGAGGTGCCACTCACTTGGCGCGATCGGCCAGTGAGAGCGCCGCTCGGCAAGCACCCGGTCAATTTACCGTACGAGGCCGCCCATCCTCAACGCGGCCAATTCGGGCGTTTCATCGGATAGCGACCACGAAAGATGGCCGTCTCCTATCGAGTCGATGAACGCTTCCCGCGCCTTCTCGATCCGCCTTTCCGTCAGATTTCGGTAGGCCTTGTGGGCGCTGCCGGGAGCACTGCGAAACAGCGCGTCAAGATCAACCAGAGCTTTCCTGAGCTCGTCGCGACTTGCATTCGCAATCGCCTCGTTCCCGTGAGCAAGCTCTTGGGCTGCCTTTTTCCAGGCAGCAAAGGCCTCTCTCTCGGTTCGGTTGTCGACGGGTCCGGGCAAAATCTTGGTCCAAATCACGCAAGCAATATGTCTCTTCGATAAGCGCGCGTTAGCCTGTTTGCAATCGGCTCGACGCGTTGCTCACACCTCTTGGTCTCGATGTTGTCCGGTGATTCGGCTCGGCTTTCGATGACGCGTCGCGGCTCGCGGAAAATCTGCGCCAAGAACTCGGGGGGCAACGAAAAGCTGCAATGTGGTCACGATGCTATTGACGAACTGATGCGACTGTTTTTCAATCTAGCGGGAGATCCGCGCGTGGTCAGCGACGCGGACGGGGGCGATCATGTGGAAATTCAGCCGCGCCGCGGCATGCGCTGGCATTTGCCTTGCCATGGGCGGGTGCACGAGCCTGTACCATATTCATGATCCGCAGACCGGCGTGATCACGGCCGGCGAGCTGCCGTATTTTCTCAAGTCAATCAGGTGTGAGGTCGTGACCTTCTACCAAATCGAGCGCGAGAGGCGGAAGGAATACCTTAAAATCTACAAAACCCGGCCAGAAGAAGCGTTCGACAGGTACGCCCATTTTGACATCGACCCCTTCCTGTATGGCACCTTCTTCCTGGAGTTGAAAGTGACCGATACCGGCGGACTCGGGTCAGGGACAGCATTCGACTACAAGCGGATTCTAAGCGCGACGAGCAGCGATATCACTCATGTAGGCCCCACCGCTTCGGCCCAGGACACTTATGACCTGATCTGGTCATTCCTCATGAAGCAGAACGCCCAGCTTGCGTCCGATACCACTCCTGCCACTGCCGGTTCTGGGACCTATGAACGTGGTTGCTATCGTGGAACGCCGACTGATCTGGCCGAGCTCGAGGCCCTCGCCGAGAATAAATTTCCGGAGCGGGTCGCCTATAAGCGCATCATTGTCGATGCTTCGAAGCCGTTTGCGACGTGGTTGCGGGACAACGCTGTTCTCATCTCGGCCAACAATCTGACGCCGGCCATGCCTTCGGAGAGCGCGGAGCCAGCGCAAATGACCTACACGTTCTCGGTTCAGGTGACCGGCGGCGTCGAGGCAAAGTACTCGCTCACTTCGGTGCGTTGGACCCCCGCTGCAGTCCAGGCTTCTGCCTCCGCGCAGCAGTTCAGCAATCTCGGGATTTATATCAATGGTCCGAATGCCGTGCTTGCCAATGGAGCCAAGTCCGGCTCGGCTGGCTATGCGGCAAAAACGCCGCCGCTCGGATCAAAAGATAACCCCATTTATACAGCCCCTTTGCCAGGGGGAGAGAAATCGCAGGAACTCCCGGGAGGAGCGGGAGCTGGCGGTCGCCGCACTGGGGGCGGACCTCGGACCAATGGTTTCATTGTGGCGCCGGTGCCAGTCTTCCCGCCGAGCCCAACTCCGACCCAGTAAGAAGCGTGTTTCGCCTTTGGTTGCCCAGACTCGTACTGCTGCTCGCGCTCTCTCTGTCTTGGAGCGCGAATGCTCAGCCTGCGCTTCCTTCCGGCGTGTCCGAAATGGAGTTATACGGCACGGTCATCCGCGGTTCGAAATGGGACATCAAGGAAATCCCGGTCTGCTGGGAAAACCTCAAAGCGCAGGACAGCAAGTATGCCGACCTCGTCCGGAAAGCGGTTGCGGAGACTTGGGAGACGGCAGCGCAAGGGGGCGTCCGGTTTTCGAAGACGTGGCCCGCCTGTACCGACGGCGCGTCGGGCATTCATGTGCGGATCGCCGACGAGGGTGCTCACACGGACGTTGTCGGAAAATACCTGGACGGCAAATCCTCGGGCATGACTCTCAATTTCAGTTTCAATCATTGGAGCAAAGGCTGCCAAGACAAACGCGAATTTTGCATTCGCGCGGTCGCGGTCCATGAATTCGGACACGCGCTCGGCTTCACGCATGAGCAGAATCGTGATGATGCTCCAGAGCAGTGCCGCAAAGAAAAAGCGTCAGGCTCGGTCGGCGATTACAAAGTCACCAAATACGATCCCGATTCAATAATGAACTATTGTAATTCAGCATGGAACGGAAACGGACAATTAAGCCCACTCGATATCGCCGCTGTCAGGACATTCTATCCGTCCTGACATTTGGCGTCGTTACGTTGATGTGCGCGCCGGCGCGAGCGGACCGCGCGGCGGTGCAGATTGCCGCGCGCTACAACGTCAGGACGGTTCACGTCCAGTTCGTTGGCGTGATGTTCAACGGCAAGCAGGAAGTCGGTGGTGGTTCCGGGCTACTGATCGGCGATAGCCTCGTGCTGACCAACAGCCATGTGATCGGACGCGAGGAGAATTACCAGACCTTCGAGGTTGATGCCCGGCTCGGATCGCGCAATGCGAACCCGATCAAGGTCACTGCCGTGCATCGCGACGATACCCGGGACCTGGCACTCCTCGAATTGGCGCAGCCAGCGGGAAGCAGCGGCGGAGCCTCGCGGTGCCCGATGCCTGTGATCGACGATAACCAGCAGGCCCCGATGGGCACCCAGCTGTATCTGCTCGGCTACCCACTCGATCTGGATCTCAGCATATCGAGCGGCCTGATCAGCAACCAAACCAGCCCCAACGGCCGGTGGCAGACCGATACGGTGATGAACGTCGGCAACAGCGGCGGGCCGGCTTTCAACGAGTTCGGCGCACTGCTCGGGATCGCGGTCGGCGGTATCGTCAAGTGGAATGAGGCCCAGGTTTCGGGTGTCAACTTCATCATCCCCGCGACTGTGATCACGGCAAGCCCACTCTACAACATGATCGCCGCCATTCCCCAGCCGTCCGTTTGCTGGACGAAATGGGTGGACACAACGATCTCATTCGAGAACTGGAGCAAGCTAAACTCCACGCATGTGCAGACCCAGGCCAACGCTGGCGTGAAGATCCCCGAGATTCTAGCTGGAGCAATCCACACCCTCGTGCCCGAAGACCGTCGCCTCATCGTGAACGTGCCAGCATCGCAGCTCGTCGAGCCGAAGCAGATCGATCGCTCGTATACGGTCAACAAAACCAAGGACGATCACCCGGTCGTGTTTGCCGAGCATTCGGCGGATTATACCGAAAACTTCCCGGCTGAGCCCGGCTACCGCATCACAGGATGCAAATGGCATGTCGAGACGGCAAATGGCGCAAGCAATATCGCTTGCGCGATCAACGACGGCGGAGCGCAGGCGCGCTTCACCTATAAGCTCACCAGCGGGCCCGCCGTGGACAGGTACCGCGGATGGTTGGGGGCTACGGTCAATGTGTCTCAGGTCCTTGCGAAGTAGGTGTCTATAGAATGGTCATGCTTGCATCGCAAATTCGGGCCTCGAACCGTCTGCAACGGATCGGAGAGGTTTGCCGACGTCTCCGGACAGTGCTCATTGTTTTGTTCTGCGCGCTCGCGACCGGTTGCGCCCATCAGGGGCCGGCCTCACAGCCGCTCAAGCCACATGTCCACAAGGCCCCCAAGAAACATGGGAGCGCGTTGAAGAGATACGGCTACCGCTACGGCCCTGGATACTACCACCATGTTCGACACTATCATGGCTATCGGCCATGGCGGCCGGCGACGGGTGAGGCAAGCGAGGAGGCACCTCCCAACAAGAGCACCACCGGAGCCGAGGTGGTGGTCAACAAGTCTGCGATCAAGGGCTTGGTACCGGTCTACTTTGCCACCAATCGCGTTGTGACGGGCGGGCCCGGTCTAGAATTGAGCCAGATCTCGTATGGCCGGGCCGCTTCCAACACCTTGGGCTATGTGACGGTCAGCATTCCTGTTATTCACAAGATGGGCGAAGTAGAAGTACCTGGAACGACCTGGTTGGGAATCAAAGAGGCGGAGCAGGACGGTAAACATTTCCGTATTCAGAAGCTGAATCGGCTCTCACGCGAGGAGTTCGCGGCTGCTATAGCTAATCCGGCAGATAGCCTGATGCTCTTTGTCCATGGCTATAACGTTGCGTTTAATGACGCGGCTTTCAAGGCAGCCCAAATCGCTTTTGACGCCAACTACAAAGGCCGCGTCATGATGTATTCCTGGCCGTCCAAGGGCGGATGGAAGGACTACGACTACGACCGCGAGAGTGCTCTGTTCGCGCCGGATGGCCTCTTCGACCTTCTCCAGCTGATCAAGCAGGAGGGCAAGGTCTCCAGAATCATCGTCATTGCACATAGCCTCGGTAGCGAAGTCGTCCTTGGCGCCTTGCAGCAAGCTGCCTTAAGCCAGACGGCGCTTGGTATTACCGAGTTGATTTTTGCTGCCCCGGACGTGGACCGCGATCTTTATCTGCAACGTGCAAATCAAATTAAGGCAGCCGCAGGGGCCGTGACTCTCTATGCCTCTTCGACGGATCTGGCACTGCTAGCTTCGTTGAAGAAAGCACAGTCCAAGTCTCGAATGGGGTTCGTGACGAACAGCGGGCCAACTCTCGTGCCCGGTATCGAAACAATCGATGTTTCGGCCGTCGGAAGCGAAATGTTTGCTCTCAACCATAGTACGTATTCTACGAGCCGCGCAGTTCTCGATGACATTGGCCGGATTATCTCTTCTTCAGCGCATCTTAAACCGCCGCAGCGGACTCCGACCTTGCGATCGATGCCCGACGATTCCAACACGACTTATTGGATGTATCCCTACTAAGGCCTGGCTATTCGGCTGTTTGCAGACGCGTTTGTGGCGGCCGAAAAGAGACAGCAAGTGTGAGCGCGCTCAGCACGAAATGTTGAGCGCGCGGAACCGAGAGTGTTTGATTATATGACAGTCACGCCATCTGCCCGGAGTTGTGCTCCCCTCATCATCCGAAATTTACGATATGCAGGCTTTCTGTGTCGGGCTGCTTGCCGCGAATCATGCCTTCATCGCGCCGAAAGGCTGCGTTGATTGCTCTAAACGGCACGTACAGCACACCAGAAGCCGAATAAGAACGAAGCGTTGTCGATTCACTGCGGCCTCCGATTGTAATCGAACAATCTGAGGGCTTGGGGCCATAAGGAACGGGTGGGGCTACGACGGCTGCTGCATTGCTTGCGTTGTCGTATCCAAGAGGCTCTTGGGAGCTATGTCGGCTTCGATAAACGTCGGGCTGTATGGGAGGGGAAATGAAGCGTTTCGTGAAAATTGTAGAGAGGGCCGTCAGCTATTCGAATTATCGGACGATTGGCTAAGAGTCGGACGTTCGAGACGGCGGCGCCCCGTGAATGTGAACGAGACGATCGACGAGTCGGTATTCGAACGCTGGCGGGCGGATGCGTCATACCGTCTCAGGAATCTTGTCGGATGGCCGATCGGAAGCACGTGAATCCGGCAAGCTTGAACAAATCTGTTCGCGCAGACGACCCGGCCGTCAGCGCTTCGTATCGAGAGCATCGACATTTAGGTGTGATCGCCGCATCGGAATTAAAACTAATTGGGTTTCGTTCAAGAAAAACTAACTGGAAGGATTGCAGGTATGTTTGCGAGGGGCTCCGAATGGCGCGAGTGGGATCTGCATGTCCACTCGCCAGCCTCATTTCATTGGGACGGCGAGCGCTTCGGTACGGACAAGGTGCGAAACCGTCGCCTCGTCGACGAGATGATCGGTGCCCTAAATGACGCTGCTCCAGTGGCGTTCGGGCTCATGGACTACTGGACGTTCGATGGCCGGTTCGCGCTAAAGGCGCGACAGAGCGAACAAGGCGCTCCGGCACTTCTGAAAACAGTCTTTCCTGGTATCGAACTGCGGTTGGCAGCGCCAATGCAGGGCCGGCTTAATGCCCACGTCCTCTTCTCCGATGAAATCAGCGATCAGCACCTCAGAGACTTTCTCTCGCGGCTCAAGCTTGAACTCATCAATCAACCGCTATCTCGTGATGCGTTGATGGAGTACGCCCGCTATGTGGGCGCGGACAAACTGGCCAAACATGGAATTGACAAGAGCAGGGTTGTTTCAGAAGACGAGGAGGCCTTCGCCGCTGGATGCAGGATCGCGGAGTTGAAGGTCGACTCGTACAAGGAGGCGATACGCGAGGTTCCCAGTGGTCGCGCAGTTGGCTTCATGCCGTTCTCGACCTACGACGGACTTGATTCAATAAATTGGACGGATCACTACGCGTATGCGCTGGGTCTGTTCGAATCTTCTCCCATTTTTGAAACGAGAAGCACGGATTATTGGGCCGCCTTTTGCGGTGTTGAAACAGAAGGAAACAAAAAATGGCTCGATAATTTCCAGGCGGCATTGAAGGGCGTTGCTCGACTCGCGGTCTCCGGCAGCGATGCCCACAGCTTCCGAGGTAGCGGGACCAACGACAAGCGCGGATACGGTCAATTTCCCTCCGGCAAGCGTACGTGGATCAAGGCCGATCCCACCTGGAAGGGGCTGTTACAGGTGCTGAAAGAACCTGCGAAACGCTCGTTCTTAGGCGAGCTGCCGCCGAAGCTAGAGCGGATCAATGGCCACAAAACATTCTACATAGACCGGATTAGCGTCTACAAAAAACCTGACAGTGCGCTTCCCGACACTTGGTTGCACGGAACCGAAATCCTTCTGAACCCAGAACTCATCGCGATCATTGGTAACAAAGGAAGCGGCAAGAGCGCCCTTGCGGACATCGTGGCGTTGCTAGGAAACTCGCAGCAGAATGCTCACTTCTCGTTTCTCAAACGCGACCGATTTCGCGGGAAGGCGGGTGAACCGGCGCGTCAGTTCATCGGCAAGCTATACTGGCTAGCTGGCGATCCATGTGTGATGAGCCTTGCCGATGATCCATCGCCCGAACGGGTTGAACTTGTTCGGTACATACCTCAGGGACGATTCGAAGCCCTTTGCAATGATCACGTGTCAGGCAAGACAAACGAGTTCGAGAAGGAACTGCGCGAGGTGATTTTTTCACACGTTCCGAACAGCGTCCGTCTGGAGGCTCTCAGTTTCGATCAGCTTATTGAGAAACAGGAGAATGTCTTCCGAGCTCAAACGAGCGAGCTTCGCAAAACGTTGAGGGCGCTCAACGAGCAGATCGTTGAAACTGAGGATCAACTCCATCCCAACGTCCAGAAAAATATCGAGGAGCAGGTCAGGCTCAAGGCGAAGCAGATCGAGGAACACGTGACAGTTAGACCTGCACAGGTCGAACAACCTACGGCGGCTCTTACTGCCGATCAGCAAGCGGCAAGTGCAAGGCTCGCGGAGATCGGCGCGGCGCTGGAGCAGCTCAAGACTGAGGCCAAGAAGGTTGCCGATGCTAAGCGACTGATCGGCAAAAAGCAGAGATCGCTCCGCAACATCGGCGAGCGTATTAGTCTGTTTGAGAAGCAATTCGCGTCCTTCGTATCAGAGATCGCGGATGACCTCGCCGCAGTCGACCTGACAGCGGAGAAGATGATTAGCTTGACAGTCAACCGCCACGTACTGATTCAGCTTGAGCAAACGATCCTTGCGAGCGACGCAGAGATGGCAGAAAGGATCGACAGCGCCGCTAAGAGGGAAGCGGCTCTGGTCGCTGAGCAGAAGCAGCTCTCGCAGACATTGAACGACCCGCAGCAAAAGTACCAAGCGTACACGGAAGCCTTGAAGAGTTGGCAGGTCGCCCTGGAGGCAATTGAAGGATCCGAAACGGAGCCGGAAAGCCTTAAGGGATTGCAACGACGGCTCGCTCAGTTAAATGAACTTCCGACGGTACTGGCACAAAGGCGGGCGGCGCGCCGGGAGATTACCAGCCAGATTTTTGCAGTACTCGAAGAACAGCGCGCAGCGCGGGAGGCATTGTTCGCCCCATTGCAGCAGTTGATTCAGAATAATTCGCTGATCCGAGACGACTACAAGCTTCAGTTTCAAGCCAAGCTGCTCGGCTCGCCTGACGCCATAGCGACGAATCTTTTTGGAGCCATCAAGCAAAACATTGGAGAGCTGCGGGGCGAAGACGAGAGCTTCGTCGCGATCCGTAGCAGATTTGAGAAGTATGCCTTTGAAGATGCGGCCGATGCGGTTGGCTTTGCCGAAGAGGTCACTTCCCTGCTGACCGAGAGCGCCGATAAGGCGGCGCCCAATGTCCCGGGGATCAGGGCACTGATGAGGAAGGACAAGGCCCCGTCGGAGGTCTACAACTATGTATTCGGACTTCAGTATTTGGAACCGAAGTATACGCTGCTGTTCCAAGACACACACATCGAACGGCTGTCGCCCGGGCAGCGCGGTGCTCTTCTATTGATCTTTTATCTCTTGGTCGACAAGGGACGAAATCCGATCGTCCTCGATCAGCCGGAGGAGAATCTGGACAACGAGACGGTTGTGAGCTTGCTCGTTCCGGTTCTCAACGAAGCAAAGAAATCGCGACAGATTATCATGGTAACGCATAATCCAAACTTGGCCGTCGTGTGCGATGCCGAGCAGATCATACACGCAACATTCGACAGAAAGAATGGCGCCCGCATCTCGTATCAATCAGGTTCTATCGAGGATGGAATAATCAACAGGGCTGTCGTTGATGTGCTGGAAGGCACGAAGATCGCCTTTGACAATAGAGGTCAGAAGTACCACTGAGCTCTAGCGTGAGGTCGCCGATAGCGACTTATGATGACGCTGCCTGAGCTGGCCCCGGTTGTCTGAACAGAATATCCGCGTCGATAAGTGGAGCCTCTGCCGGGGTTAGGCTGCCGTGCG
>NZ_QZMV01000025.1:0-48749 GCF_003957705.1 Bradyrhizobium sp. LVM 105
TCGCGGGTCAATCTTGCCCGCCGTCAGGCAGAAACTCCACTTATCGCGCTGTTCAGATTTGCGGGACCAGCTCAATCTTGAAATCGGGCGAGGTTAGCGCATCAATGCCAATGATCGACCACGCGGGGTACGGCTTTACGGCATAGCGTTCTTTCGCCGCCATGAAGGCTTCGAGATTATGCTGGATATCGACATGGTAGCTAACGACCTCGACCAAGTCGGTCATATCCAGACCCTCAAGGCGCAAAATCTCGGCTGTTCGTTGCAACGCCAGTTCCGTTTGCTCAGCGACGGTGTCACCGATCTTTCCATCGGGCCTGCGCCCGATTTGACCGGCGATAAAGAGCAGCCCGCCGGCCCGAACGGCGGGCGAGTAGCCAAATTTGTCGTATGATCCGATACTGGCTGCGAAGGTTGGGTTGTCTACTGGAATCTCAAGAACTGTTTTTCTCATTGCGGCAATCTTCTTGGTATCCTGCGCCTTTGCGCGTGGCGGAGCGATTGCGACGATGCCGGCGGCAGCACCGGTGAGCGTCATCACGGAGCGTCTGTTAAGCGGTTCGATCATCGGTCCTCTCTATATCGTGAGTATCAAGCATCGCGCATCAGCGCATCCAATCGGACGAAGGTGGCGTGAAGCCGCGAAGACCGGCAAATACGTCGAAGCCCGGTGGCCGCGCGCCATGGATCAGAGGTTCGAATCGGGTTCGCGTCAGGCGCATGAATGCGATCCGCCACTGGCCGTTGTCCCAGCGATAGCGCTCTTCATAGAACCCGGTCCCGTAAAATCCCGTCGCACCGGAGAAGTTCTTGAGGTCCACTGGATGGGGCCACTCAACCAAATCCATCATCGCCCACACGCCTTCGGCAGTGTGGGGTCCGGTCAATCTGATCTCAGGGGTGTGGCAATGGTGGGCGGTCATTGAGGCTTCGAGTCGCCGAGCCAGATCATCGACAAAAGTTGCACCGTTACCGCCAACAATCGTGAAGCCTTCAAGTTGCAGTTCGGGGGTGAACAGCTCTTTCAAGCGGCCCCACTGCTTGCCGTCTATGAAGCGGCAGTAGCGAGACTTGAGGCGCTTGATATCCTCAATGTGCGCCAAGTCTCCCGGCGTTTCTCCGGTCATGATTTGCCTTAATAGTCACCGAAAGCGCTAGTACTTGCAGCCAACCTATCAAGGTCGCTACCGCCGAAAAACGACGTAGATCCCTCATTCCTGGCCGCTAGAGCGGCTTCCACCCGATGTGAGAGGTTGTCCTGGTTGCCACATGGACGAGCATGGATAAGCAAATTTGTTGAGGGATCTGCGCTGCGAGGCTCTTTGGAGAACTGACGACCTCCTCGAGTAGCCGAATGCAGCACCAGTTCAGCTCCTGAAAACATCGCCCAAATTGAACGAAAGACTTCCGGACACGCTGCGGTACCCGCACAATTGGCCCTGAGCCATGGCGTGAATTGAGGGAACGATGTCGTTTGGGCCCGGCGTTGATCACGATAAAAATGCTTGAGCGCAATTCGGCGCTGCTGACGTGACAACTGGAGCATTGCACATGGCCGAAGACATCGAGTCAAAGCTAAACGTCTCGGCGTCGGCCGATCTTTCGCGCCGCGCGCTCATGCTCGGCGGTCTCGCCGGGGCTGCCGCGGTCCTCGGCGGTTTACCGCTGCCTGCAGCCATCGCCGCCGAAGCCATCGATGCCGGCAGCCCATTCCACATCCTGTTTGTCCTGTACGAGAAATTCACGCTCCAGGACTTTGCTGGCGCAAATGAGGTACTTGCCCGCCTTCCACATGTGAGGGTTAGTATCGCAAGTCCGCAGGGTGGCACGATCATCTCGGATACGCACGTCTCGATCGGCGGAAGCCAGAAGCTCGCAGACGTGCAGGGCTGCGATTTGATCTGTGTCCCCGGCGGCACGGATCGCTCGACGATGATGACGCCTGATGTGCAGCAGGATTTGCGACGCCTCTCTGACGGGGCAAAATACGTCACCTCGATCTGCAACGGTTCGCTCATCCTTGGAGCAGCCGGCCTTCTGAAGGGGCGACGAAGTGCCTGTCACTGGGCGCAGCGCAATTTACTTCCGCAGTATGGGGCCATCCCAGACCCCGCTCGCGTCGTCATTGACGGCCGCTACATGAGCGGCGGAGGAGTAACGGCCGGCATCGACTTCGCCTTAACCGTAGCTGCCATGCTGCGCGGCCCCGTCCAAGCTCAAGTCGTCCAGTTGCTGATGGAGTACGAGCCTGACCCGCCCTTCCACTCAGGCCGCCCCGAGAGCGCACCGCCTGAGGTTCTAGAGGCTTTCAAGACTCAGTATGCGGCACTCGCAAAAATTGCCGGCCTCGTGAAGGGCTGATAGGAGCACCCTCGTGAAGACGCTGCCCTCATTCGTGCGGACTGCTGGTTTGGTCGCATTGTCTGTCTGCTTTGGCACTGCGAACGCGCAGGACCGCGTCGCGCCCGCCCGCCCCCTGCCTGCGCCTTCCGACATCAGCAGCGCGCTTCAAACGCTGGTCGCAAAGCCACCACCGGCCGACTTCAATCAGTGGCCCAACACTCCACAGGGTTGGGCTGAACGGCAGCGATCGAGTGAGGCGAACGGCACCAAGACGGCGCTGGCCTTGGCGGAGCGCCTGCATGTGACCGTGACACCGATGGTGATGGGCGGCGTGCGCGTGTTCGATGTCATGCCTTCCAGCCTAGCGCCGAAAAATCGCAATCGGCTGCTGCTTCAAGTTCATGCGGGATGCTACGTTCTTGGTGGCGGAGAGGCGGCGGCTGTCGAGACGATTTTGATGGCAGGCTTCGGTAACTATCACGTCATCGCTATCGATTATCGCATGCCACCGACCGCTTATTTCCCGGCTGCGCTTGATGATGTGGTTGCCGTCTGGAAAGAGGCGCTCAAGACTCGCAATTCCTCACAAATGGCCATTTTCGGCACCTCAGCCGGAGCTGCACTCACACTTGCAACAATGTTGCGCGTTAGAGATCAAGGCATCCCGCTTCCTGGCGCCATCGGGCTTGGCGCTCCGATGGCGGACCTGACCGGTGTCGGCGACAGCTTCGCCACCAACTCGATGATTGACAACGTTCTGGTGTCACGCGAGGGCTTCTGCGAGCCGGCAGCTCGCCTCTACGCAAACGGGCACGATGTCGCTGATCCCCTCTTATCACCTATCTACGGGAAGCTTGCGGAGCTTCCGCCAGCGATCCTGACGAGCGGCACGCGAGATTTACTGCTGAGCAGCACGGTACGCCTACACCGCAAGCTTCGCCAGTCCGGTGTGGACGCACAGCTCCAGATCTTCGAGGCCATGTCTCACGCGCAATATCTTCGCGATGACACCATGCCAGAGACGCGCGAGGTGTTCGAGGAGATTGCGTCATTCTTTGACGGCCATCTCTCGAAATAGCAGACCTGAACATCCTAACGCCAAAAGCAAGGCGGGAGCCGAGATCCTATTTCTTCATGATACCGAAATTCCCCAACATGGAGCTGCTGTGATGATGATGGACCATGTTTCTCCTTTTCTCGAAGGAATGCGCGCTCGCAACCCTGATTCTCTTGGCGAGCATCTCGCCGATCACGTGGTGCTGGAGAGTCCAATTTTTTACGGAGCCCTTTGTTGGTAAGGAGGCGGCTCTGGGCGTGCTTAGGGTCCTTCTTTCGGGCATCGACTAGTTCGAGGCGACCGACATCATCGCGGGTGAGAACCGCGCTGCCATCATGTTGCGAATCCGCGCGGGAGACGCCGAGGTCACTGGCGTTGATGATCTGAGCGTCGACACTGATGGCCGGATCGCAAGGATGTCGATCCAGTGGCGCCCTCTTGAAAAGTTCGTCGCGATCCAGCAACGGCTCGCTCCCTTGATTGGCGCGCCGAAACTTCGCCTCGTTCAGATATAAGTGTCGCTGACCTACCGGCCTCTGGCCAGCTCGCCTGGTGAACTGCCCCCCGTTTCGACCGGACACCGGCGTTAGCCGGAGGAGCTAGGCCTAGTCCTAGGCATACGCCTATGTCCGACACGTTTTCGAAGGTGGAAGTCATCACCGGCGTTGCCCGGCGGCGGCGGTTTACGACGGAGCAGAAGCTCTTGGTCGTCAACGAGACGCTGCAACCGAGCATGTCGATCAGCTATGTTGCTCGTCGCCATGGGCTCTCCCCGAGCCTGGTCTTCCGATGGAGACGGCTGAGGAAGCGGTGCGGGCCGACGAGAATGTGGTCGCCGCGTCCGAGGTCCGGCGGCTGGAGGAACGGGTTCGAGACCTCGAACGCCTGCTGGGCCGCAAGACCATGGAGATCGAGATCCTCAAGGAGGCTCTTGATCTTGCACGCGTAAAAAAACCGACCTTGCTGTCGCGATCGCAGGCACCGGAGGATGCCCCGTGAAACGGATCGCAGAGACCCTCGGGGTGGCCCGCTCCAACCTAATTGAGCGAGCGGGTGGCAAGCGTCCGAAGCGCGGTCCCCAGACCCGCGCCGGGGATGCGGAGCTCACGTCTGATATCCGTCGCCTGGTGGATAGCCGCCCAAGCTATGGATACCGGCGGATCGCCGCGCTCCTCAAGCGCGAGCGGCGATCCGCCGGCCACGACCCTGTCAACGCCAAGCGCGTCTACCGACTGATGAAGAAGAGCGGCTTGTTGCTGGCCCGGCATACAGGGCGCCGCACCCCGCGGGCCCATGACGGAACGATCATGACAAGCCGCTCCAACGAGCGTTGGTGTTCGGACGCGCTGGAATTCACCTGCTGGAAATGGCGAGATCGTGCGGTTGCCTTTGCCCTGGACAGCCACGACCGCGAGGTCATTAGCTGGGTGGCCACAACAGCTGGGATCTCCGGTGAGATGATCCGGGACATGATGGTCCACTGTGTCGAACAGCGGTTCGCCGACATCCGGGCTCCGCGCAAGGTGCAATGGCTGACCGACAATGGATCCATCTTCGCCGCCTATCGCAACCTTGAGATTGCCGCCGCCCTGAACCTCGAGCCCTGCTTCACGCCGGTCGAAAGCCCCGAGAGCAACGGCATGGCCGAGGCGTTCGTCAAGACCTTCAAGCGTGAGTATGTTCGTGTGAACCCGATCCCTGACGCGAGCACCGCCCTACAGCGGATCGACCAATGGATGGAGGATTACAACTCAGAACACCCGCACTCCCGGCTGGGCTACCGCTCACCGCGGGAGTACATTGCATCACTCAAACCAGCCGAGTGTCCGGTCTGACGGGGGCAACTCCACCTTGATACAATCGCATTTATTTGATCGATTGTGCGGCTCTGTCGCTTAATGCGAGCTCAAATGTCCGGCTCCCACGAACGCCCCTTGCATTTGAGCAATACACGACGATCGCCTCCGGATCGCCTTCAGCGCGCGGTCACTGACCGCTCCGGTCCGCCTCTAAGTGTGAGCTAGCTGCCATTGGAATTTGCTCTAGCTCTTCAAGCGAATTCGCTATTTCTCCGCCCCACCACATATGGCAAATGACACCTGGATTTTGGCACAGGGCTATTAGTCCTCGTTCTCAAGCCAAACGACGCTGTATGGCAGACCTCCGCACTGCTCGAAGGAAAGTCGCAGATGCCGGACATCCTAGGACGAGGGTTACCCAGCTCCATAGAAGGCTACGGCAACGTGAACCCCTTCGCTGGGGCATTGCGGGTGCCCGGTCCCATATCGCGCGCCGCGACCGTCCTCCGCAGCGCCACGCGTGGGGTTCCAAAAACACTGCCAAGCGTCAGGGCAGCGCTCGACGCATGCGAGCTTCGGAATGGTGCGACCATCTCATTCCACCACCATCTCCGCAACGGTGATCGCGTCCTGAATCTGGTACTTTCCGAAATTGCGGCGAAGGGGTTGAGAGACATTACGGTGGCGGCAAGCGCGCTGTTTCCCGTCCATGCTCCACTGGTCCAGCACATCCATCGTGGGGTTGTCAGTGGACTGGCGGCGAGTACCATCTATGGACCGCTTGCCGATGCGGTTTCAAGGGGGGAACTGGCTAAACCCGTACTGATGTTTACGCACGGGGGCCGTGCGCGCTGCATCGAATCCGGCGAACTTCACATCGACGTAGCCTTCGTTGCTGCGCCGACCGCCGATGCGTACGGTAATCTCAACGGCGTCAACGGCCGGGCCGCCTGCGGTCCGCTTGGCTATGCAGTTTCCGACGTTCAGTACGCCGATCGCGTCGTCGCCATTACGGACAATCTGGTTCCATATCCGGCTACACCGATAGAGATTTCACAAGACTGCGTCGACTTCGTCGTCGCCATCGATTCCGTCGGCGATCCGGAGCAGATCGTCTCGGGGACCACGCGTCTGACGACAAATCCCACCGGTTTGCAGATTGCCGAAACGGCAGCCAAAATAATCCAGGCATCCGGATTGCTTAACGAAGGCTTCTCGTTTCAGACGGGTGCCGGCGGCGTATCGCTTGCCGCGGCGGCCTTTCTCCGAGACATCATGATTCACCGCAAGGTGCAAGGCAGCTTCGCTTCCGGAGGCATCACCGGTGGGATCGTCCAAATGTTCGACGCGGGCCTGTTTCGTGCATTGCTCGATGTACAGGCCTTCGACCTCGAAGCCGTCGCATCCTTTCGGCGGAGCCCGGCTCATCAAGGCATGTCGGCTTCAATGTACGCCAATCCGCACAATCGCGGATGTGTGGTGAACCAGCTGGATGCAGTCATCCTCGGCGCCGCCGAAGTCGATCTCGCCTTCAATGTCAACGTAACAACGGGAAATCAAGGCCTGATCCTCGGAGGATCGGGAGGACATGCGGACACCGCTGCCGGAGCCAAGCTCACATTGATAACCACGCAACTGACCGCCGGTAACGTGCCGAAGATAGTCGATCGCGTCAAAACGTTGACCACGCCAGGGGAGACCATCGATGTCGTCGTCACCGAATCCGGCGTCGCGGTCAATCCTCAACGCACCGACCTGCTGGATCGCCTAAAGTTCGCGAATATACCTGTGGTCTCGATCGAACGATTGAAGGAAGAAGCGATACGCAAGGCAGGCCCAGTGACGGCGCGCGCCATCGAGAACGACAAGATCGTCGCAGTGGTCGAATACAGGGATGGCACCGTCATCGACGTCGTGAGAGCGGTGCCGACGATCTCGACGACGAGGACCTGGAGCTCCGGTGAAAGCCCCGACCGCGGTTAGGTCACATCCTTGATCGAGCTATTTTCGTCGACTGTGCATTTGGGCCTCCCGGAGGAGAAGATCTATTATGACCGCGCTCATTAGCGAGGATGATGTCATTCGTAGCGTCGCGGACGCTCTCCAATACATTTCCTACTACCATCCACCAGACTACATTCGTCACCTGAACTATGCCTATGAAACCGAGAAGAGCCCCGCGGCGAAGGATGCGATCGCCCAAATTCTTGTAAATTCGCGAATGTCCGCTCTCGGAAAGCGGCCCCTGTGCCAAGATACGGGCTTGGTAAGTGCATTTGTGAAAGTGGGCATAAACGCGCGCTTCGCGGCGACACGAAGCCTTTCCGACCTGATCAACGAGGGCGTGAGGCTTGCCTACACGGACCAAAACAATCCGCTACGAGCATCGATCGTGTTCGATCCGCTGTTCGCTCGTAGGACACGCGCGATAATTCGCCGGCGGTGGTTCATGCCGAACTTGTGCCCGGCGAACACCTCGACATCACGCTTTGCGCCAAGGGCGGCGGATCGGAGAACAAGGCGCGGTTCGTCACGCTCAATCCAAGCGATTCCGTCGTTGACTGGATATTGGACACTATACCGACGCTGGGAGCCGGCTGGTGTCCGCCCGGGATCATCGGAGTTGGAATCGGAGGAAGCTGCGAGAAGTCACTCTTGCTAGTCGACAGCCGTCGATCCGTCTGGATTGCCCTCGATCGAACATGTGATGACATCCGGTCTCCGCTGTGTGAGAACATCGTGTGACAACCACGGCGTCGCATATTCGTCAGTAGCACACCGCCACCACCCCCCGTGGCGACCACAAGTGATTGGACAAGTTCTCGTCCCTCTGGACGGCGAAAGTCGACAACGAACGAGCGTTTTCCCTTGTTGAGGCCGGTCCAGTACAGGCTCCGACCTCGCGGCATCATCGGTTGACGCACGTAATCGATACCTCCGCCCGGCATATCGACCCGGATCACATCTGCGCCGAACTGCGATAGGGTCATACCGGCGAGAGGTGCGGCGATAAACGCCGAGTTCTCCACGACGCGAAGTCCCTGCAAAAGTTGATAGTTCATCACCGTCCTCAAGGCTCGTCAAAACCGGCCACCCAAATCTGCTCGGCCTGGGAGTGACGCAATCTAGTCTCGCTCATGACCGCAACAATCAGACTTATCTTGCCAATTATGCAGATTTACCGATCAAGCGGCCGAGCTTGCGAGAACGGCCGGAGTTTTGGCCGTCTTCACGCGACAGCCACGGTAGCAGGCATCACCGACACAGAAACCGAAGGCCCTGCGGTCCTCATACCCGTGCTGCGACGATGTACGACGCCAGGATCTGTCATCCGATGCTGCCACTCACCGACCGACGGGAGCACCTGATCATTCGGTCGTCAGCCTCTCGATCGCGCGTTTGGTTCTCCTGACGTGTTTGGAGGGACAGTGACGCTGGAGCGTCGGAGAATTCTGCGCTCGTAGTTGCCCGCGAGATGCAGGAGTCGTCGCTTAAATGAAGGGATCGGCGTCCCGCAATCTCCCTAAGCTGACGCACGCGCTCGACGAGAAAATCGTCATCCATCGGCTCGATTCTCCGAGATAGCCCGACATCATGTTGATCAACGCGAACGCACACCTCATGCGAGGACGTATTGCAAACCACTATGGCAACGAGAACGATTTAATAATTGGTCGGGAGCCGTTTGGCTGGCATCTTCTCGCCGTTTCTCCCGTGCATCCTCCTGGGTGCCACTGACTTGAGCCCGGCACATCTACGCCGGGCTTTTTTATTGCATTTGCGCGCGGCCACTTCAAACACGTCGACGTCACGTTGACGGGCGCGCGGTAATCGCTCTTAGCACGATAAGCAGGCTAGCGCCGCAATCAGGCCGCTTTCGACAAACGCGTCTTCTAAGCTTGTCTGCCTAGACCTTGTACCACCTGCAACGCTGGGACCAGCCGAAAGCAATGATGCCGTCGACGGCAAGAGGACGATCCGCTTATCCAACCGTCTGGTATCACTGGAACCTTGGAGTGTCCCTGGAGCCCACTGTCCAAAGAGCTCGTGGCCCGAATTGCTGGCATCACGCATTGCTTGCGACCCGGACGCGCTCCGGCGAAAACTCGGCTCTTATCCTGTTTCCATCGCGATCGAGGCTGGGGACCCCGCCATAGCACTTCGACTCGCCGCGCACCGAACTACCAGGCGCCAGGAGTTCGATGTCGCCACCATCGGTCGCCACGGTAACGTACTTGTTTTGCGGGTGGTCGATCAGATCCTTGAGTTCGGAAAAATGTCCGAACGCGATGCGCGCGCGTGACAGGCGCGCGACACACTCATCAGAATCAAGCTTTACGATTTGGTCGGCACACCACGCCTCGACCTGGGCTCGGTTCTCGATGCGAACCTTATTGCTCTCGAACCCCGGAGCGAGCACCTGCGTCGGCGCTCCGAAGACATCGGCACACAAGGACTTCCACTCACGCTCATTTTGCACCGATATCAGGACGTCCTTGCCATCGCGGCACGCAAACTTCCCGTACGGAACAATGGACGGATGCCTTAGCCCAAGTCGCATTGGCGTAAACTGCCCGTACTTGTGCTGCAGAAAGGGGACGTTCATCCAATCAGCCATCGCGTGATAGAGAGAGACGTCGATCACACGGCCCTTGCCGGACCTCGAGCGCCCCAGCAAGCCTTCAAGGATTGCCTGGTAGGCGGTCATGCCGGCCGCGATGTCGCAGACGGAAACGCCAACACGCGCGGGTTCATCGCCGATCCCATTGACCGCACAAAGGCCTGTTTCTGCCTGAATCAGGAGGTCATAGGCCTTCTGCTCGCTTCTTGGTCCCTCGCGGCCATAGCCGCTGATATTGCACACGATCAGCCGCGGATTGAGCACCAGGAGTTCATCGGAGCTGAAACCGAGCGATTCGATCACACCGGGACCGAGGTTTTGAATGAAGACATCGGCCCGCCTCAGCATGTTCTTGAGCAGCGCCTTATCCTCCGTCGCTTTCAGGTCCAGAGCGATTGATTCCTTTCCCCGATTGAGCCAGACGAAATAAGCGCTCTGGCCGTTCACGAGTGCATCGTACGCCCGGGCAAAGTCTCCCTCCGGCCGCTCGACCTTGATCACTCTCGCGCCGGCGTCAGCGAGCTTGCCCGATGCATAGGGCGCGGCGACGGCGTGCTCGACGGCAACAACAATGATGTTAGAGAGATCCGTCATTGTGCGTTGCCTCCATTCCTGTACCTGAAGACTGTGGCCCAATTGCCTTCTCCGCAACTGCATTGTGCCGATGGGTGCTATTGACTTACCCTATCGAGAGTCCCGCGGCTTTCAGTCATTGGTTTTCGCAATATCAGAGGTCAACGATTCGGTGTTGCGGTCGCAGAAGCGGATGCTTAACGCTGCCCGAACCTCCGCGACGACGCCTTTGGGTGGTCATGACGATGAGCGATCCATTTCTTGCCTTGTTCATTCCCGCCACGAGGCCTGAACGCTTCTACAAGGCGGCTTCTTCCGGCGCCGACGCGATCGTCATTGATCTCGAAGATGCAGTTGCGGCACATGATCGCGCCGCTGCCCGGAGAACGTTGCGCGCCGTTCTTCCAACGCAGGAATTTCCCGGCCAGGTCATCATCCGCATGAACGGACCTCGAACGGCGGATCACGATGAAGATGTTCGTCTCCTCGAGGATTTGCCGAGCTCGATCGGCGTCATGCTCGCCAAAACGGAGCAATGCGAGGACCTCTCACGCCTCGCCGACTTGCTTCCGGGTCGCTTGACAATAGGTCTGGTTGAGACGGCTACAGGCATCGCCAACGCCCGCCATCTCGCACCTCTATGCACCCGAGTGGCGTTCGGATCGATCGACTATGCGAATTCGATCGGAGCCGCTCATTCGGCGCGCGCACTGCTGGCGGCCCGGTCGGAACTCGTGTTCGCCTCGGCCCTCTCGCGTGCGGCCGCGCCGCTCGACGGCGTGACAATTTCGATAGGAGACGAGGCAGGAATTGAGTCCGATGCCTCCCTGGCCCGAGAGCTCGGCTTTCGGGGCAAATTGCTGATCCACCCTGCGCAGGTCGTGCCGGCGCTGCGCGGCATGGCCCCTCCGGCAGCGGATCTCGAGCATGCCCGCGCGGTTCTCGCGGCAGGCAACCGTGGCGCCCACGGGGTCGACGGGAAGATGGTGGATGCACCGGTTGTCGAGACCGCAAGACGCATTGCTGAGGACTACGACCGAATACATCGCCGGATCGACGCCATTGTGCGCAGATCCCCCTTGGCATCGTAGTTCATCCGCGAGCCCGCCCATTCAGGACCGACCGGCGAATTAAAGAACGCGAGGAAAGGTTGCGGCGAGGTTGCCGCCAGAGAGGAGCAGATATGGAGAAACAGATAGGTATTATCGGGATCGGCCTGATGGGGCACGGCATTGCCAAAAATCTTATCCTCCGAGGGTGGAAGACCCGTTATCTAAGACACGCGGGCAACCAACCGACGGACGATCTCGATGCGAAGGGCGCGGTGGGGTGGCCTTCAGCGTCAGAGCTCACGAGAACATCCGACGTTCTCATCCTATGCGTTACGGGCACTCCTCAAGTTGAGGATGTCCTGACCGGGAGCGGCGACGTACTTGATGCGCTCCGCCCCGGTACAATTGTTATCGACTGCTCGACAGCAATTCCGAGCTCGACGATCAGGTTGGCGGAGTTGGTCTCCGCAAAAGGCTGCCACTTTGTCGACGCTCCAATGACGCGCACTCCGAAGGAGGCCGAAGAGGGCCGGCTCAACCTCCTGGTTGGTGGGGACGCCGCTGTGGTCGAGTCCTTGCACCCTCTACTTTCTTCGTTCGCGGAAAACATCTTTTACGCCGGCGGCGTCGGGTCAGGGCACCAGCTCAAGCTGCTCCACAATTTTGTGTCACTCGGCACCGTCACATTGATCACGGAAGCCGTGGCCTGCGCCGCTAAAGGAGGCGTCTCAATGGGCGCACTTGTGGACTGCTTGAGCCGCGGTGGCGGCGCCGGCGTTGCGCTCGATCGGCTCATTCCTTACATTCAAAAAGAACAAACGGAACAACTTCGCTTCACCGTGGCAAATGCTTGCAAGGATTTTTCCTACTACAATCAGATGGCTGATGAACTCGGCGCTTCGCATTTAATCGCCGCTGGCATCTATCACACCCTAGATGGTTTGGTTCGCTGCGGCGAAGGAAACGCATACATGCCCCAGCAAGCCACATTGCTTCAGAAGCATGTCATAACGTGATCGATGCCGAGGCTTTCAGCGCCTCGCCTGAAAGAAGGGACTTGTCGGTCCCTTCTTCACCGCAACACTCCAGCATCCTCACAGCGCCTTTTCCAGTTGGGGCAAGGCCTCGAATAGATCGGCAACCAGGCCGAAGTCCGCCACCTGAAAAATGGGTGCATCCTGATCATTGTTGATCGCCGCGATAATCTTAGAGTCCTTCATACCAGCGAGGTGCTGTATGGCGCCGGAAATGCCGACCGCAATGTAGAGTTCGGGTGCCACCACTTTGCCGGTTTGACCCACCTGATAATCATTCGACACGAAACCCGCATCGACGGCCGCACGAGACGCGCCCACCGCGGCGTTCAACTTCCGCGCCACGGCTTCGAGCAGCTTGAAATTTTCGCCGGACTGCATACCCCGTCCCCCCGAGATGACAACCTTGGCTGAAGTGAGTTCAGGTAGATCCGATCGAGAGATGGTTTCGCCCACGTAGGAGGACAGGCCCGGGTCAGCAACGGCCTCTTTACGCCCGACGACGGCGTTCCCGGTCTCGCTTGCCGGCGGAAACGAGGCGATACGCACCGTGATCACCTTCTTCGCGTCGGTCGCTTGGACCGTCTGGACGGCGTTGCCCGCGTAAATCAGTCGGACAAATATGTCGGCTGCCTTCACGTCCGACACTTCAGACACCTGCATCACATCAAGCATCGCGGCCACGCGCGGCATGTAGTTCTTGCCGTTATTGGTGGCCGGCGCGACGATGTGATCGTAATCGGCCGCAAGCGCGACAATATTCGCCGCCATGGGCTCAGCCAGCGGACGCTCGAGCTCCGCAGCGTCGATATGCAGAACCCTCGTCACGCCGGTCAATTTTGCCGCATGCTCAGCCGCTGCCGCGGCCTGGTAGCCCGCCACGAGTACGTGAATATCGCCACCCACCTTGGCGGCCGCGGACAGTGCCTTGTGAGTAGCTTCTTTCAGCGACGCGTTGTCATGTTCCGCGATGAGTAGAACGGTCATCGGATCGCACCCGTTTCCTTGAGCTTTGCTGCGAGCTCGCTCGCCGAACACACCTTCACGCCTGCCTGCCGTTTTGACGGCTCCTCCGTCTTGATCAGTTTGAGGCGCGGTTTAACATCTACGCCGTAGTCTGCTGGAGTCATTTCGTCGCAAGGCTTCTTCTTTGCCTTCATGATGTTGGGCAACGATGCATAGCGCGGCTCGTTCAGCCGGAGATCCGTCGTAACTATAGTTGGCATCCTGAGCCTGACGGTCTGCAGGCCGCCATCCGCCTCGCGCACGACGGTCAAAGTCGACTCCTCTATGTCGATCTTCGAGGCGAACGTACCTTGTGGCCAGCCCAGCAACGCGGCGAGCATTTGTCCCGTTTGATTGCAGTCATCGTCAATGGCTTGCTTGCCCAGAATCACGATGTCGGGTTTTTCGGCTGTAACGACTTCCTTGAGCACCTTGGCCACGCCGAGCGGCTCCACATAGTCCTCGTGCTTGACCAGAATGGCCCGGTCGGCCCCCATAGCCAGCGCCGTGCGTAGCGTCTCCTGGACCTGGGCAGGGCCGATCGAAACAACTACCACTTCGGTGGCCTTTCCGGCTTCCTTGAGGCGCACCGCCTCCTCCACGCCGATCTCATCGAAGGGGTTCATCGACATCTTCGCGTTGCCGATGTCCACGCCCGAGCCGTCGGCCTTAACACGGATTGCGACATTGAAATCGACGACGCGCTTCACCGCGACGAGAATCTTCATCGATCGAATTCTCCCGATCTTTTTTGACAGTTTGGACTGAGATGTGTGCCGGAACGACTTTTCGATCGCCTGCGCTCGATGCACTTGGCGACAGGACTTGGCTTCGGCGACGGGCCCGGATTGGAGCAACGGGCAGGCCAGCCGCACGTGGACGACGGCCTACCCCCTTCAAAGTCCGGAGCGACTTGACCTAGACCTTAACGTAGCAAGGTCCGCGGGCAATAATGGGCTCGATCGTCTCCATGATCTCGTCGTAGTCGGGATTCATGGGAAGCGCCTGGAAGCCGGTGAATCCGAGATTCTTGGATACCTCTTCCCCCGAAAAATACGCGCCCGCGACGAACCGACCGACGACATCCATTTCCTCGACCGGGATCGCATTGACAAACGCGAGCGGATCGTGAGGATTCTCCGCAGGCAGCTTGGAGACGATCTCGTAGAACCGTGGCGCGAGATCCGGGCGCGCTTTGAGTGCGCGCGGGAGCAGCGTCTCCAGAACGCCGGCGGCCCTCGCGGAGGGCATACCCAGCTCATTGTCCCCCGGGATCATGGCATCGCACAGCCACCCCAGCTGAGCGCGAATGTCTTCGTATGTAGTGGACATAAAAGGTGCTCCTCAGGCGACTTTCGATGAGACTTTCTGATCGCGACGACTGTTCACGATCGCTTCGGCATTGCGCAGAGCGAGTGCGGCCACGGTTCCGGTTGGGTTCACCGGCCCCGATGTCGGCATCACGCTGCCGTCCATCACGAACAAATTCGGGACATCGTGGGCGCGTCCGAATCCATCGACCACCGATGTCGCGGGGTCCGCCCCCATGCGAACCGACCCGAGAATGTGCCAGCCTGTTTCACGCGAGTCCGGCGCGATAACGGTCTCGTACGCCCCCGCCTCGCGCATCGAGATCGCGGCGTGCTCCTCGTGCCATTTGACCAACTTTCGGGAATTGTCGTCACACCGGTAGATGACTTTCGGCGCTGGAATTCCGTCCGCATCCTTCAAGACCGGATCGATCACGACCCTATTTTCGGGATTCGGCAGATCTTCGCCAATAATCGACCACATCGCGGAGCGACCGAACCGCTTGTGAACGGTCTTGTGGAATTCCGCTCCCCAGCCCGCGCGCTTACCCCACGGCCAGACGCCAATTGTCCCGAGCGGTCCGCCCGTGCCCATGAGCTGCCACTTTGCGCCGCGTACGAACCCGACACCGGGCTGCGTCTCCGTGAATTGCTGCGAATAGGCTCTCTGTCCGGTCGGACCCTGCCAACTGTCGAAGTGATCATCAAACAGGCCCATCACCATGCCGTGGGGGTGCATCATCAAGTGGCGTCCGACCATATCGGAGCTATTGGCGAGCCCCTTGGGGAACTTCGCACTATGCGAGTTCAACAGGATCCGCGGGCTGCCGATGCCGTTGGCACTGACGATGACGATTCGCCCCGCCTGGAAATGCGTCTTGCCCGACTCACGATCAATATAGGTGACGCCGGTCGCGAGACCCGATGGGTCGGTTTCGACCCGTGACACGCGCGCCCGCTGCACGAGCTTCACACCTAGCTTGATGTTGGTGGGCCAATGCGTCCGGTCGACGGACCCCTTCGCTCCGTCGAAACAGGCCGGAGCCATGCATGCACCGCGCCGCACGCACGGGTTCATGCCGTTATGCTTCACCGTGGCAATGGCGTTGGTACCAGGCCAAATGTGCCACCCCAGACGCTTGTGAGCAGCGAATAGTTTCTTGTCGATCACGCCCATCGGCATGGGCGGGAGCGGTGGATCGAACGGCGGATAGGATGGATCACCACCCACTCCCGACACGGACATCTGCTCCTCTGCCCGCGCGTAGTACGGAGCCAGGTCATCATAGGTCAGCGGCCAGTCCGCACCGACGCCGTCCAAAGTCTTGACGCGGAAATTGCTCGGCTGAAAGCGATGCCACGCCGCGGCGTAGATCACTGAACTTCCTCCAACGCCATTCCACATGAACGGCGCAACGTCTGATTCCTCGTCGTTGATCGGATAGTCGGCTGCATTCATGCGCCTGTTCGGGTACCAACTGAACACCTGGTCTCTTTTGAGCTCGAATGTCGGCTCATCGAAATTGATCGAAGTGTAGTTCGGGTACTCGCCCTGCTCGAGGCAAACGACGGATAATCCAGCCTCCGCCAGCCGACGAGCCGCGATCGCTCCACTCGGTCCGGAGCCCACGATAACGGCGTCCACAATGTCCTTCGTGCCTGTATTCACGGCATCCTCCTCGTTCCAAATCAACGCTTACGCGTCGATGGCTTTTTCAAACGGCTGTCCTGATAGCGGTGTGTCGCCCGCAAGTTCTTTTCATCGGGCCCTGCGCGTACTCGCCCCGATTTCCGCGCAGGGCCCTCCCCATGGGTGACTCAACGCGATCCCGCAATACGCTTTTGGAGGGCGTCCAACAGGACCGCGGCAAGAATGATCGAGCCGGTCGCGAAGTCCTGCCAGAAGATGTCGATGCGAGCGAGATTGAGGAAGTTCCTGATCAGCGCGATGACCACGACACCGATGATCACTCGCAGGATATTGCCCTGCCCGCCGCTGAGGCTGACACCTCCGATAACAACGCCGGCAATCACTTCGAATTCCAATCCGCGGGCCGTGTCGGCCTGGATCGATCCGATACGCGCCAGCAGGACCATCCCGGCGAAGGACGCGCAAAGACCACAAATCATCAGACAAACGATTTTGATGCGATCCACGTTGATTCCGGACAGCGCAGCCACATTTCGATTCGCACCAATGGCATACACCTTCTTTCCGAAAGCCGTGTGGTTGAGGAGGACGTAACCCGCCAGAATCGTCAGGATTGCGATGATGAAGGGCATCGGAATGCCAAGGGGTCGCCCAAGGCCGATAATCCTGAATGACTCCGGGACGTTGGACACCACCTGTCCTTGAGTTGTCACGAACGCTAGGCTTCGGGCGATCATCATCGTTCCGAGCGTGGTTATGAACGACGGGATGCCGAACTTTGTCACGACAACGCCGGCGAAAAGGCCGAATAGGGGCCCCACCACCAGCGCAAGCGCAAACGTTGCCGTGATTCCGATCTCGGGCATCAGCTTGCCGGCAATGGATGCCGTCAGGGCCAGGACGGCACCCACGCTGATATCGAACTCGCCGTTTATCATCACGATGGTCATGCCTGCAGCCACGATTAGCGCTGCCGACATCTGAGCCATCAGGTTCTGAATGTTTATCACGGACGCAAACCGCGGTGAGACGATCGACATCACCACGACCAGAACGAGCAGGACAGCCACGGACTGGATGAGACCGTACGAGCGTCGAATACTCTCCTGCAAATTCGAGCGCCCAGCCTCTAGCGTGTATGTGCTCATGCCGCTTTCCTCCCACTGACCGAAGTTTCGAGAATTCGATTGTGCTCCAGCTGCGCGCCGGCAAACTCTCCAACGATGGAGCCGCGGAACATCACGATAGCCCGGTCACAGAGCTTCTCGATGTCCGGCATCTCGGTGCTGATTATGATGACTCCGACACCTTCGGAGGCAATGCGTTCGATGATCTTTCTGATCTCGTCCTTGGAGCCGACGTCTATACCGACGGTCGGATCATCCAGAATGAAAATTTTTGGGCGCGTTTCCAGCCACTTCGCAATCAGCACCTTCTGCTGGTTTCCGCCACTTAGCGTTCTGATCGGAACATGCGCGCTCGGCGCCTTGACGTTGAGCTCACGGACGCACCGCGTTCCCATGGCGTCGATCTTGCTCCTCGACAGCAACCCCAGTGCATTGCGCAACTTGCCGATGATGGGAAGCCCAACATTCTCCGCGATGGTGAAATCGGGCAGAATCCCCTCGCGCAGCCGGTCACCGGTCAACAGGGCCACCCCTTCCTTGATGGCCTTGCCGGGATTCCAATGGCTCTTTACGTTACCGCGGATCGCGATCGTTCCCTTGGACGGCTGATATCCCTCGACGCCGAACAAGGTCTTTGCGAGCTCCGTGAGACCGGAGCCCGTTAAACCGGTGAAGCCCAGGATTTCGCCACGATGAAGATCGAACGAAACGTCGTGAAGCATCCCTGGCACACTCAGACCCCGCACCGACAGAAGCACCTCAGTGCTCGCGACCGCACCTCGCTTGCTCCTGGCGTCGACTTCGACCAGCTTACGTCCGAGCATATGCTGCACAACCTCCGAAATCGAGGTCGACTCCTTCTGCAGATTGGCGATGGTCTGGCCGTCGCGCAATATCGTAATCGTGTCGCAGATCCGAAATACTTCGGACAGATAATGGGAAACGAAGACGATCGCGACGCCTCTGCGAGACAACTCGGTAATGAGCTTGAGAACGACGTCGACCTCGGTTGCGGTCAGCGAGGACGTGGGCTCATCCATCAGCAAGATGGTTGGCTTCCAAGTCATCGCCTTGATGATCTGCACCATCTTCTTCAGGTCATTCGGCAGCCGGCTGACTTGCTGACTTGCGTCGACCTCGATTCCGTAGTGGTCGAGAAGCTCTTGCGCTTTCGCGTTGAGGCTGCCAGCCGTAAGAATGCCGAGACGACTCGTCGGCTCATTGTTCAGGAAAATGTTCTCCGCGACGGTCATTCCTTCCACAAGATTTATGTCCTGATGGATGGTCACGATGCCGCGCTTGAGGGCGTCGATCGCGTTGTGTGGGCTGTAATCTTTCCCGAGCAACTTGATGCTCTCGGCAGAATCGGCCTGGTAGACGCCGGCTAGAATCTTGAGAAGGGTGCTCTTGCCCGCTCCGTTCTCTCCGACGAGCCCAACCACCTGTCCCTTTTCCAGCGTGAAGCTTGCGCTTCGAAGAGCCTTGATGCTGCCGAAGGTTTTCTTGACGTCCTTGCAGACGAGTGCCAACTCACTCATTGTTTCCCCCGTCCGGAGTGTCCGGCATTCGCCGGACACTCCACGATTTGTTCGCGCTTCAATTGACCTTGGCGTCGAGGACCTGCGGTTCATTGACGAACTCGGCAGCGTTGGCCTTGGTCATGAGTTTCGGCGGCAACTCGACCAGCTTATCCGTTTTTCCGCCCGTCAGGAACGACAGCATCGAGTTCATGCCGACATAGCCCATCTCGAAGGGGTTCTGGACGATCGTGCCCGCGATCTTGCCTTCCTTGACGAGGCGGTAGGCCGTGGGATCGGTATCGAAGTTGACGAGCTTCACGTCCAAGCGCTTCGCCGCCTCGAGCGTCGCCTCAGCACCGATCGTCGGCGCGTGGTTCTGGAAGAAGACACCGGCGATGTCCGGGATCTCGGTCAGCGTATCTTCCATCGTGCGTCGGCCGTCCTCGAGGGAGAGCTTCATCACCTTGCGCGGAAGGACGGTCAAGCCGAGCTCCTTGGAGCGCTGCTCGAAGCCGCGATTGCGGTCGATGATGCACTGCACGGCCGGACCATGGTCGAAGACGATAACCTTGGCCCCCTTAGGCACCAGAGTGGCCATATGATCGGCGGCCATGCGACCGCCCAATTCGTTCGCCGTCACGACGTAGGTCACCCAGTCGCCCGAGTTTAGGCCGATATCGGTGACAACAACCGGAATCTTGTTCTTGTTGTAGATATTCTTGACGGGATCTGCGAGAACGACTGAGTCACCAGGGAAGATCAGCAGACCATCGATCTTCTGCGTATAAAGGTCTTCGAGATCTCCGACCTGCTTGGTGGTATCGGTGTCGCCGCCGTTGGTCACCAAGAGCTCGACCGACACGCCCTTCTTTTCCCATTCGCCCATCGCCTTCCGGGCGCCGGCGATCTGTGTGCGAAGGAAGGTATTCGTGCCCCAGAACTGGGAATATCCGAGCTTGAACTTCTTGTCCGCGGCCATCGCCCTGCCGATGAACGGCGATGCCAGAACGGACGCTCCGAGTAGCGTCGAAAACTTCAATACGTCGCGCTTGCTAACAGTCATTCCCACCTCCCTATGCAAAGGAATATTCTTCTCCGAGCCACCGTCGGCTCGTCCGATCGTTCTGTTCTGGAAGCGGCGGCGCCATACCTCACGGCAATGACGCCAGCTTCCTGTCTCAAAGCCGGCACGGTCCGAGCATGGCGATTGGATCCCCCGATCGGCAATTATCCCTACGCTCTGGCACCGATTAGAATTTGATATCGCTGGCACCGACCGCTGGCAGGCGGCCATAGCCAGTACCAATTGCCATCAGAATGAATGCGGCCTAGCTGCCTGCGCGCCACCTGGGATTACGTCGCATCCTCACACTAACCTTTGGGAGGACTAGCTCATGCAGGCAAAAGGGAATGGTATGAAAGATTGCGTCGTGCTCGTGACGGGAGCTGCGGGGGGAGTCGGCAAGGAAGTCATCCGTCAACTCGCCGAGAACGACGCCAAGATCATCGCGACGGACATTGCCGATCAGGTTCATGACCTGAATAGGGAATTCTCCGGCGCCCGGATCACGACGATCACTGGCGACGTCTCGAAGAGCGTCGATGTCGATAAGATCTTCGGTGCTGGCGAGGACAAGTTCGGCGCCGTTCAAGCCCTTATCAGCAACGCCGGCTACATGATTGCCAAGGCGCTGCACGAAACCAGCGAGCAAGACTGGGATGCAGTCCTCGCGGGGAACGCAAAATCCTTCTTCCTGACCGCGAAGCGAGCTCTTCCAAACATGCTCGCCGCCAAGAAGGGATCGATTACGGCGACCGGCTCCATCTCCAGCGTCGTCGGACTGCCTTCCCAGGCCGCTTACTGCGCTTCGAAAGGCGCCGTTCTGCAGCTCGTCCGGCAACTGGCCGTTGAGTATGCCGGCTCGGGCGTCCGCGTGAACGCCGTCGGTCCGGGTGCTATCAATACGCCGTTCCTCACGCGCTATCTGAATGGCCTTCCCGACCCGAAGGCAGGCGCGGATGCCGTGAAGGCCGCGCATCCGATGAAGCGTTGGGCCGAACCCGACGAAGTCGCAAAAGCCCTGGTTTTCCTCGCAAGCGACGATGCCGCCTTCATTACCGGCCATATCTTGATGGTCGATGGCGGGTACGTCGCGGGCTGACCCATAGATAGAGCCATTGGAGAGACGTCATGTCCGTCAGCGCCATAATCGACCCCCATCATCACCTCTGGGATCTCGAAAACTATTCCTATCCCTGGCTTTGCCAAAACGGCGAACCGGTGGCTCCGATCGCAGGTAGCCTCCGGTCCATCATGAAATCCTACTCACTCGCGGACTACCGCGAGGATTCCAAACGATGGAATGTCGTGAAGGACGTCCATCTCGACGCGCTCTCGGCCGACATTCTCGCCGAGACACGTTGGCTTCAGGACATGAAAAACAAGACAGGTTTCCCGACGGCCATCGTCGCGCACGCGGATCTGGAGGCCGACAATGCCGACAGCGTTCTTGCAAGCCACGCGGAAAGCAAGGCGGTCCGCGGCATTCGCCAGATCCTCAACTGGCATCAGGATCCTCGCTACACTTTCATCGAACGTTCGGACCTGCTGCGAGACCCGAAGTGGCTGAAGGGTTTTGGCCTGCTGAAGAAGTACGACTTCTCTTTCGACCTTCAGCTCTATCCCCACCAGATGATGGACGCAGCCCGCGTTGCCCGTGACCACGAGGACACGACCATCATCCTGAACCATACCGGAATGCCTCTTCAGCGGGATGCGGCGGGCGTTCAGACCTGGCAAGACGGCATGCGGGCTCTGGCGTCCGTTCCAAGCGTCCATGCCAAGATCTCAGGCCTCGGAATGGTCGACCCTGAGTGGACGGTCGCAAGCATCCGGCCGTTCGTCCTCAAGACGATCGACTACTTTGGGGTCGATCGGTGCATGTTCGCAAGCAACTTCCCAGTCGACAAGATCTACGCCAGCTTCGACCGGATCTACGAGGCTTTCTTCGAGATCGTGAAGGACTTGTCCGATACCGACAAGAAGAAGCTCTTTCACGATAACGCTCTACGCGTCTATCGGCTTTGACATCGGGTCCGCGAGCATCGGCGCACTGCCGCGACAATAAGTATCTACATTGTTGCAGTAGTCCGTGGGACGGACCACGACAGGAGCCAACCCCACCCCCTTTTGCGGGGGGTGGGGAGCCTCAGGAATCTCCCGAGCCCACCCTCACCGATCGCTCAGCCGATCGGCGCCGACCGTATCCCCTCGCGCGAAGCTCGTGAAGGGACTCGATGCGCTGAACAGAGACCGTTACGACCGCGGCTCCCATGACCTGGCCAACGAACAGGACGAGCGCATTCCGACTAGGCCGCAGTCGTCGCTGCGGCAGCGCACTCGACAAGGATCCTCACGAGCTCGTCGCGGTGATGGTTGGCCGGGGCGTCCTGCCGGACACAAATTCGCAAATTTCGCTCTGCCCATGGCTCAGCCAGAGGCAACATCGCCAGTCGCTTCTCGTCTTCCTTCTCAACAACCGAGCGGGGCACAATGCTAACGCCCGCCCCTGACGCGACAAGATGAGCAATGGCCCGGTAGCCGGGAACATGCACGCGAATATCGAGCGTCGCGCCAAGAGCTGCGGCATGGCTCAGTAAGAAGGCGTTGATCGCTGCGCCTCGTTGCAGGTTAACGAATGGCTCGCGAAGACATTCCTCGAAACGAACCGGCCTGTCTTTATTGATCGGGCTGCTCAGCGGCACGAGGACAACCAGCTCGTCATCACGATACGGAAAGAAGGCTAGTTCTTTATGGTTGGCCTGAAGCGCAACGATCCCGACATCGGCGCGCCGGTCTGCGACCGCGGCCAGTATGTCGTGGCTGTTCTTCTCTTCGAGTGCGATACGGACAGATGGATGATGCTTGAAGAAGATTGCAAGATCATCGGGGAGAAACGAATTAACTGCGTTGGTATTCGCAAACAGTGTGATCCTCCCGGGCATACCCGCCGAGAATGGCAGCATATCGGCGTGCATCTGCTCAAGCAGCTCAAACGACTTGCGAGCATAGTTAGCCAGAACTGTACCGGCAGGCGTGGGGCTGACACCCTCGCGATTTCGTTCAAGAAGGGGGGTACCGAGAGCGTCTTCGAGCTGCCTGATACGTTGGCTGACGGAGGATGGCGCCAGGTTACACCGCTGGGCACCGCGCGATAGGTTTCCTTCGTCTAGAACCGCGAGAAACACTCTCAAATCGACCAGATCGTAACGCATCTTCCGCCGTAAGTTTGTGCCCGCGTTCGGCTCTGACGAACGCTTCATTCGGAACATACCGCTTCTGGTTCGTTTGGAAAATGGCCTAGCTTCAATTCCAACCTAGAAGAAATTCCAATAACAGTCAGTTGCCAGCTACGGTACCGGCTTCGGACAAGGCGCCTTTAGTTGGCGCAATAAGCAGCATCGGGAGGTTAACGACGTGAACGCGAAATACGCGAAACGTATCGGTTTTCTCACAAAGCGCGAAGACATGACGAAAGAGCAGTTCGTCCAGCATTGGCGAACCGTTCATGCGGAGCTGTGCAAGAAAATCCCGGGGCTCAAGCGCTACGCGATCAACTTTATTGATCGCGATGCCTATCCCAATGCGGCCTACGACGGCTTTTCGGAGCTCTGGTTCGAAAGCAAGGAGGCCCATGACGCGTCTCTTTCGAGCCCCGAAGGGAAGACATTGTTGGCCGATCTCCCCAACTTCACCTCTACGATATGCGGAGTCATCGCCTATGAGGAGCGATTCATTTGGCCGGCCGACGATGGGCTAGGCGGCAAGGCGCGTTAGACTCGGATTCAGAGGGCGGCGCAATGGACGAGCGCCAACTTAAATGCTTCCTGGTTATCTCAGAGACGGGCTCGGTGACCGGAGCCGCCGAGCGCCTGGATATTGCCCAACCCTCGTTGAGCCAGATGCTTCTCCGGCTCGAGGAGGAATTGGGCTCGAAGCTCTTTCAACGAACGTCACGCGGGGTCGTGCTCACCGAGGCCGGACAGGTTTTCCGCGAGCACGCGCGCAACATCATTTCGGACATCGAGCGCGCTCGGGATGAGATCAAGGCGGAGGATAGCTATGTCCGATCGGAGGTCACGATTGGCTTGCCGAGCTCTTTTGCCACATTGATCGGCGCTCCCCTTATTGCTGCAGCTGCACAGGAGACACCTCGCGTGCAGCTGAGACTAATCGAGGCGATGTCAGGACATATCCGCGAGTGGCTGACCAAGGGCGACCTTGACGTCGGCATTCTCTACGGGATTCAGGACAGCCGGCATCTGTTGCTGGAACAAATCGCCGTCGAAGAACTTTTTCTGGTCGGTCCTCCGAACGCCTTTAAGCACTGCGACCGGCACGGTTTTGCTGATGACGCCGTCGATCTCAGTGCAGTCGACAGCTTCCCCCTCATTGTGCCGACGGGGCAACACGGCCTTCGGCGCTTCGTCGACGAGCGCGCACGCTCGTCCCAGCTGAAGCTCAACATCCAACACGAGATCAACTCCCTCACCGTCATCAAGCACCTGGTTCAGAGCGGCCATGGCCATACCTTGCTCGCGCACGCGGCCATCTCCGAAGAACTGAAACGAGGCGAGTTGTCCGCAGCCCGGATCGTGAAGCCCGTCTTCCGGCGCGGGATATTCCTGGCGCGCAATCCATCCCAATTCGTGACGCGCGCGTCCGTCAAGGCTGCCGAAACCCTGACAAACATCGCATGGGATCTCATCGGCCGGGGGGATTGGCTTGCTACGCGTGTCAAGCGTTCCAGGATGAGCGGTCCGGATGACAACTTCATGAGATCGTCTCCGAGTTTCGTTCAGGTGAATAGAGAATTCTCGCTAGCGCAAACCGCGAAGTAGTCGTGAACGCGACGTCTCGGATCCGCGCCGACGTACGGATTCGAAACGCGAGCCAGTGCGAAGGCTAATCACAACCAGAAGTAGAACACGGTAGCCTCCTTGACGCCGGACATCGCCGGGATTTTCTTCGAAAACGAAATCGTGGCTCAAGGTGCCGCCGCGACCCTGGAGGCCGCGAAGCGACAGGACGTGAAGCTGGTGACATTCGACTTGAGTGCACGCGCCTACGAACTGATCAAGGAAGGAAAGCTTCTGGGCGTCATTGTGCAGGATCCCTTCAGAATGGGTTACGAGGGCATGAATGCCATGGTTACCACGCTGAAGGGCGGGACGCCCAAAGCCCGGATCGACCTCGAGACAAGAGTGCTTACCAGGGGGAACGCCCGAGAATTCGCATCCGATCCGCAAGTCGGAAACTAACGGCGACCTCATCGCCCAGTCCATACGCGGCGTTGCTTTTCGCACGCGTGACGTAGGTGGGGCCTTCGCCGACGGGCCGATAGGCTCTCGCTTTCCCTCGATGGCTCGGGCGAGTGTATCGCGCGAGCCATCTTGTCTCGGGCCGATAACTGACGATTTCGGATCGATTACCGTCCGACGCAATCAAATGGGACGCGCCATGCGATCGCACCCATAGGGCAACATAATAGCAGGTAGATCGTAGACGCCATTGAGACCACCCTCCTGCCCGTGCTTCTAGATCGCGGCGGCAACAGACAGGAGTTGACATCATGTCGAAGCACTTCATTGGTGGCAAATGGGTCGGCGCATCCAATGGCGAGACGACCGATATGATCGATCCCAGCACGGGGAAGGCCTACGGCAAAATCGCCGCCGGCACCCGTGAGGACGTCGATCTGGCCGTCAAGGCGGCCCGCAGCGCCTTCGAAACCGGCGCATGGGGCAAGTTGACCGCCGCGGAACGGGGACGCATTCTGATCGCCATTTCGCAGCGCATCCTCGAGAAGAAGGAGGAGCTTGCCGCCATCGAAGCGCGGGACACCGGAAAGCCCATGACGGTGGCGCGAAACGATATCAACGCGGTCGCTCGATATTTCGAGTACTATGGTGGCGCAACGGACAAGGTCTATGGACACACGATTCCGTACCTCAATGATCATTTCGTCGCCGTCGTGCGTGAGCCAAAGGGTGTGACGGGGCATATCCTTCCCTGGAACTATCCCGCCCAGATGTTCGGCCGGACACTTGCTCCTTCGCTAGCGGTCGGCAACGCAACTGTTCTCAAGCCGGCCGAGGCCGCATCCGCCTCCATTCTACGGCTCGCCGAGCTCGCGACGGAAGCCGGCCTTCCCGACGGCGCGATCAACATCGTGACAGGATTTGGAAGCAAAGTGGGCGTAGCGCTTACGACGCATCCCGGCGTGAACTTTGTCTCGTTCACCGGCTCACCCGAGGTCGGCCAGCAGATCCAGAAGTTGGCCGCGGACAACTACATCAATTGTACTCTCGAGCTCGGCGGCAAGTCGCCCCAGCTTGTGTTCGAAGATGCCGATTTCGAAGCGGCCACCAGGACGATCTGCGCCGCCATCATCCAGAATAGTGGCCAAACCTGCTCGGCCGGAAGCCGCGTCCTTGTTCAAAGGCGCATCTTCGACGACTTCATCGCGACACTTAGCGAGCGATTCAAGGCCGTGCGGGTCGGCAGCCCGGAGATGGATCTCGACTGCGGTCCGATCATCACCGCCGGACAAAAGAAGACCGTCCTGGGCTTCGTCGATCGCGCCACCACCAGCGGCCTCCCCCTCCTCGCCGAAGGCCAGATTGCGGAGGGCGTCGACCCGGGTGGGTTCTTCGTCCGGCCCGCGCTGTTCGGGCCGGTGCCGACGGACCACGAGCTCGCGCAACAGGAGGTGTTCGGCCCCGTGCTGGCCGCCATTCCGTTCGACGATGAGGATGACGCGGTACGCATCGCCAACGGAACTGAATTCGGCCTTGTGGCAGCAGTCTGGACCAGGGATGGCGGCCGACAAATGCATCTTGCGAAGCGGCTGCGCTCCGGCCAAGTGTTCGTAAACTGTTACGGAGCCGGCGCGGGCATCGAGTTGCCCTTCGGAGGCACCGGCAAAAGCGGCCATGGACGGGAAAAGGGTCTTGTGGCGATGGACGACTATTCGAACCTGAAGACAGTCGTGATCAAGCACGCTTGATCACTAACCAGGCGGCGCTGATATCCGATAGCGCGGAACCGCCACAAAAAAAACGAGGAGCAATCATGTCGGCGACAATGCGGGCTATGCAAGCGCACCAGTTCGCGATCTCGGGCCTCAAGTTGACCGAGGTCCCTATACCAACGCCAGGAAAGGGAGAGGTGTTGCTCAGGGTGGAGGCGGCGACGCTGAACTATCGCGACCTGGCCGTACTGGGCGGTGACTATATCAAGGGTCTTCCTTTGCCCTATGTGCCCGCCTCCGACGCGTGCGGCACTGTGGCGGAGATCGGACCGGGCGTCACCCGGTTCAAGAAGGGAGATCGAATCGTCCCCATCTACACCCAGGGCTGGCACGACGGCAAACCTACTCCGGAGCAACGCGCGAAGCGCACCCTCGGTGCGCCGCTGGCCGGCGTTCTTCAGGATTACATCCTCATCCCGGAAGAGGACGCGGTCACGCCTCCGTCGCACCTGACCGACGTGGAAGCCGCCACGCTGCCCATCGCTGGTCTTACAGCGTGGTCGGCTTTGAACGAAGCAAACGTCAAATCCGGAGACGACGTTCTGCTCCAGGGAACCGGCGGTGTTTCGCTCTTCGCACTTCAGTTCGCCAAGCTGTCGGGGGCCCGAGTTACCATTCTGTCGTCATCCGACGAAAAGCTGGCGCGGGCGAAAGCGCTTGGGGCCGACTTTGGCGTCAACTATCGCACCACTCCGGAATGGGATGTCGAAGTAAAGCGGCTCACCGACGGCCGTGGCGCGGATATCGTGGTCGAGACCATTGGATCATCGTTGGGCAGGTCGTTGAGCGCGGTTGCTTTTGGGGGAACGATCAGTGTCGTCGGGTTTGTCGCCGGCTATTCGACGGAATTGAACATCCGACAGTTGATCGGCCCAATGGTGAACGTCAAAGGGATCGCCGTTGGTTCGAGGCGTGGTTTCGTTGACATGAATCGCGCGATCGAGGTGGCTGGAATCAAGCCGGTCGTCGACAAGACTTTCGATCTGTCCGAGGCTGCAGACGCCTTCAACTACATGAAAAGTGGCGCACACTTCGGAAAGATCGCCATTACGATGTAATTTGCCATAGCATCGGACGTTACGAACTTTCGCGACGCCATCTGTCTAGTACGGAAACATAGTGACGGGCACGACGGCGTCAGTTGTCGTGCCCGTCTTCCTTTCCCGTCCAACACCTTGAGCAAGAGGATACTTGAACGTGCGCAAGTTCAACAAGATCCTGGTCGCAAACCGAAGCGAAATCGCAATTCGCGTCATGCGCGCAGCGACCGAGTTGAGCAAGACGACGGTTGCGATTTATGCCGAAGAAGACAAGCTTTCATTGCATCGGTTCAAGGCCGACGAGGCTTATCTGATCGGTCGGGGGATGTCGCCCGTGGGCGCCTATCTCTCGATCCCCGAGATCATCCGCGTTGCGCGATCGTCGGGTGCGGACGCAATCCACCCCGGCTATGGACTTCTCTCTGAGAGTCCCGAACTTGTGGAAGCGTGCGAGGCTGCCGGCATCGCCTTCATCGGGCCAACGGCCGCAACGATGCGTCTTCTCGGCGACAAGGCCTCCGCTCGTCGCGTTGCGATCGAAGCCGGCGTACCCGTCGTGCCAGCAACTGGTGTCTTAGGCGACGATTTCGACGCTATCCGCAAGGAGGCATCCGACATCGGATATCCGCTGATGCTGAAGGCGTCCTGGGGCGGCGGTGGTCGGGGAATGCGTACAGTCTATAGCCCGGAAGAACTTCAGTCCAAAGTTCTCGAAGGCCGCCGCGAAGCCGAAGCCGCCTTCGGAAACGGCGAAGGATATCTGGAAAAGCTGATCGAGCGGGCGCGCCATGTCGAGGTCCAGATCCTCGGCGACAGCTACGGCAACATCTTTCATCTCTTCGAGCGCGACTGCAGCGTTCAGCGCCGGAACCAAAAAGTGGTCGAGCGCGCCCCTGCACCTTATCTCTCGGCGGAACAACGTTCCGAAGTATGCGAGCTTGCGAGGCGCATATGCCTGCACGTCGGTTATCGATGTGCCGGAACGGTCGAATTTTTGATGGACGTGGACTCCGGGAGATTTTATTTCATCGAAGTCAATCCGCGCATCCAAGTCGAACACACGATAACGGAGCAAGTCACCGGTATCGACATCGTGCAGGCGCAGATGTTGCTGACGGAAGGCGCTACGCTTGCCGAAGCAACAGGTGTCGCCAGACAGGAGGACATTCGGCTCACTGGGCATGCCTTGCAGTGCCGTGTAACCACGGAGGATCCACAGAACAACTTTATCCCCGATTACGGTCGTATCGCGGCCTACCGCTCGGCTACGGGAATGGGCATCCGCTTGGACAGCGGCACCGCCTATTCCGGCGCCGTCATCACACGACATTTCGACTCGTTGCTGGTCAAGGTGATAGCCTGGGCTCCGACAGAAGACCTTGCGACCAACCGGATGGTTCGCGCGCTCCGCGAGTTTCGTATCAGGGGTGTCAGCACCAACATCGAATTTCTCGTGAACCTTCTCAACGACGCGCAATTCCGGAGCAACGGGTATACGACTCAGTTCATTGACACCACGCCGGGGTTGCTGAGGTTCACAAAACGGCGCGACAGAGCGACCAAGCTCCTGACTTATATCGCGGACGTCACGGTCAACGGACATCCCGAGACCAAGACGCGCCCAAAGCCGACGACCGGGATATCCGAGCCCAGGCTGCCCCCGCCACGAGGCGTTATCGCTCCCGGCACCCGCGACATTCTCGAAAAGGACGGACCGCAGGCCCTGGCGGACTGGCTATCCGCTCAGGAGCGGGTGCTGATCACCGACACGACGATGCGCGACGGGCATCAATCGCTGCTTGCCACGCGAATGCGTTCGATCGACATGCTCCGGATCGCGCCCGCCTATGCCGCAAACCTCCCTCAACTCTTCAGCATCGAATGCTGGGGCGGCGCGACCTTCGATGTGGCCTATCGCTTCCTTCAGGAATGTCCATGGCAACGGTTGCGCGACCTTCGGGCCGCGATCCCGAATATCCTCACCCAAATGCTCCTGCGTTCCGCCAACGGGGTCGGGTACACCAACTATCCCGACAATGTGGTTCGCAGCTTTGTCTTGCGGGCCGCAAAGTCCGGAGTCGACGTCTTTCGCGTGTTTGACTCGCTCAACTGGGTTGAGAACATGCGTGTCGCCATGGATGCCGTCATCGAGGCAAACAAGGTATGCGAAGGCACCATTTGCTATACGGGGGATTTGTTGGATCCCAAGCGCCCAAAATACGACCTTAAATACTATGTCGATCGGGCAAAAGAGCTAAAGGTGGCAGGTGCCCACATCCTCGGTTTGAAGGATATGGCGGGCCTGCTGAAACCTCAACAGGCTCGAATCCTCATCAAGGCGCTGAAGGAGGACGTGGGACTTCCGATTCACTTCCACACGCACGACACCTCGGGAATGTCGGCGGCGACCGTCCTCGCCGCTTGCGAAGCCGGTGTCGACGCGGTCGATGCCGCCATGGATGCCTTTTCGGGCGGCACCTCGCAGCCTTGCCTTGGATCAATCGTCCAAGCGCTTCGACACACCGACCGTGACGCGGAACTAGACAGTGAGGCCATCCGCGAAATCTCAAACTATTGGGAACAGGTCAGGGCTCAGTATGCCGCCTTCGAATCTGGTCTAACCGCACCTGCTTCGGAGGTCTTCCTTCACGAAATGCCCGGTGGGCAGTTCAGCAACCTGCAGGCCCAGGCTCGCTCGCTCGGCCTGGCCGAGCGCTGGCCCGACATCGCGAAAGCCTACGCGGACGCCAACTTGATCTTCGGCGATATCGTGAAGGTCACGCCGTCCTCAAAGGTCGTCGGCGACATGGCCCTGGTCATGGTCGCCCAGGGCCTGAGCCGCGGGCAAGTCGAGGACCCCTCCGTCGAGGTCGCCTTCCCCGATTCGGTGGTGGATATGATGAAGGGAAATATCGGCCAACCGCATGGGGGCTGGCCCGAGGGAATGCAACGAAAGGTGCTGAAAGGCGGCCCCTTGTTGACGACACGGCCCGGCCTTGGCTTGGCGCCCGTCGATTTGGAAGCAGCCCGCAAGACACTAGCAGCGACGCTGGACGGCTTCGCTCCGGATGACGAGGATCTACACGGATACCTCATGTATCCGAAAGTGTTCATCGACTATATCGAACGCCATCAGATCTACGGCCCGGTGCGCACGCTTCCGACTCGTACGTTCTTCTACGGGATGCAGCTCGGAGAAGAGATCTCGGTTGGGATCGATCCTGGCAAGACGCTCGAAATTCGTCTTCAGGCCATCGGCGAAAATTCCGAGGAAGGCGAGGTCAAAGTCTTTTTCGAGCTGAACGGTCAACCTCGCATAGTCCGCGTTCCAAATCGTGAACTCAAGAGCAAGATAGCGGTCCGCGCGAAGGCCACGGACAGAGATCCGAGCCAGGTCGGCGCCCCAATGCCGGGCGCCATCTCCTCCATCGCAGTCTCCGTGGGCCAAGCCGTCGAGGCCGGAGATCTCCTGCTGAGCATCGAGGCGATGAAGATGGAGACTGGGTTGCACGCGGACAGGGCGTCAAGAGTGAAGGCCATCCATGTCGGTCCGGGCAGCCAGGTCGAGACTAAGGATCTGCTCATCGAATTGGAGTGATATCGATGGGCTGATCCAGCTTCCGCACGATCCCAGCCCATCGGACAGCAGGCCGACAAGTTCTAGCCAGGAGAGAGAGCGTGATTTGCTGAGAACGTATCATCGTCGATGTGATCGAGGATCTCGTCGATTTCGTCAGTTGCCTTCACGACGGCGCTCTCAGTTGAGATCAAATGCTCTATCTTGGATCGACACTCCTGGGTCCCATAACCTCCCCGAAGGGGCTGCGCACGCGGCATATCCGCTCCCCAGTTACACACGGACCATTTCTCTGAGTGAAGTCGCCGGCCGCTTCAGTCTGAAGCGAAGGGGCGCTGAAGTAGCGCAAGCAAGTAAAATAGCCCGCTCAAGAAAATAGCCGGGCACAAGCAACTCGCCATAGGCTTCGACCGCGCCAGTGGAATTGCGAGAGTCGCCGGGCGATTGCCGCGCCTAGCTAACACCGAAGCTTGCTTTCGCAGCGTTCGTTGGTTGCGGGGAGGCGCAACCACCGATACCGACATTCGGTTCAAGTCGCGATCTGACGGAGGGATGCCCTGCGTCCCGAACGCAGTGAACATCTTCTAAATCATTGACTTTCTTAATACGCGTTCTGTTCACGATCGTTTCGTGCAATTCGTTGCGAATTCATTGCGGCATTCCTCCACGAGAATGAGAGCTGACCAAGAAATGAGATCAAAGCCGTCGCTAACAGTGCGCTGATCGGGGGCGCCACGACCGCGTTGGGCGTCGGCGCCGCCGATCGCTACCTGACGGCGATGACGTCGGACGGAGGCGGAATGCGGCTCAATGGCACGAAGTATTACGAACTGGCACGCTATACGCCGATAACTTGATCGTAGCGGCTGACCAGAGCGGCAAGCGGATCGCCGTACTCGTCGACACCAATCAGCCCGGCGTCAGCATCCACGACGATTGGGATGGCTTCTGCCACCGCGAGCGGTACAACTGATTTCAAGAATGTAGGCGATCCCCGAGGACCGAATTCTTGGTTCCGGATTTAGGACGGAGAGCCGGTTTTTTGGAACGGCATATGTTCAACTGGTCCTGCTTGCGACCCTCGCTGGAATTGTGCGGCGCGTCGCTAGCGACACGACGGAGTGGATTAAGGCGCGAACCCGCACGTTCACGCACGCCGGTTGCCGACCTGCCGCGGAACGATCCCTGGTGCAACGGGTCATCGGCAAGCTTTTCAGCGCTGCTTTTGGCGCGCGTGCAGCAGTCCTCGCCGGCGTCGACGAGCTCGCGAGAACACTAGACAGCCGCTAACAGGACTCGCAACAGCTTGATGCGTCTGAACTCGCCGCAGCACAGACGCAGTTGTCATCTCTCGCCGCGACGACCGAGCTTTTCGAGGTCGGCGGAGCTTCTCTGATCTCCGAGAACTCGCGATCAACCGACATTGGCGGAACGCGCGCACCATCGCCTCCCACACCCCGGTGAACTTCAAGCTCCGCGCGATCGGCGGATACGAATTGAATGACGAGCCCTGCTATACGCGTGGAGCGCAGGTATCCGGGCGACACGGCAATACAGCAGCTAACCACTGGCTTTTCGGCAGCTTCATGCTTTGCCAGGCGAGGTCGCTCGGACCCCGGTGGATGCTATTGCCGCGGACGTCGACCTCACCATCTGCGACGGGAGCAAAGGACGCGGTGAGCGGCCGTGCTCACCGTATCTCGGCGAGAGTGCCGGCGCTCCTGCTGTAGGAAGGCGAGATGCTCGCCTGGCCGATCTGCCTGTTCTGGTCCGCGGTGAGACTTAGCCTCGCACTTGTTCTAATTGGCATTGCAAGAATGCCAGCCACCCGATAGACGATCCCCTTCAACCTCGCTGGCTGCTTTTCGGTGGCCGCCAGGACTGGGCCTGTAGCTCAATGGTTAGAGCCGGCCGCTCATAACGGTCTGGTTGCAGGTTCGAGTCCTGCCGGGCCCACCAGACAACTCAATAATAATAATAATAACTTATCAGGCACCATTTTGCCGAATCGGAACCACCGCACCAGATACGTGCTCTTTTCGTTCACCGGCCAGGCCGCACTTGGCGATTTTGTCGACCGCATCGGAAAATAGTTGGGATGGCCAGCCATCGCGATCCGCTTGATCCAGAGCAATCGTTTCCACGCTCCGTTGGTGTGTCACGGCTAATGAAAAGCGTTGGTTTCTTGCGCTTTACGTGCGTCCCGGACTGCTGGTTCCCTCAAGCCGACCGAGACCGCAATAGCTATGCATTCGAAAGGTTGGTCCGGTCCAGGACGAGCAAACCCACCCCCGCAATAAGCGCAGACGCGTGGTTCGACCGCCGGGAGGCGGGACGTTACTGAATTGCTGGAGCGCACGCTTCCGCTTCTAACAACGAGGTACTGAGGCTGCTGACGTTTACGGACGGTGAGATGATGGACGAATCCCGTCTTTGAAATCAGCGACCAAGCCTGTAGACGGGATATCAAGGCCACGTACGTAAGCGATCTCCAGCCGCTGGGCTGCCAGCGGCACCAATGCTCAAGCTGGTGCTGATGCCCGACATCATGATCTTGGGCAAGTCGATGAGCAGCTGGATGCTGATCATCATCATGGTGCCGGCGATGATCGGCGGCGCCGGGTATGTCGGACCCGTTTTTGCCGACCCTGCCCGCTAGGCTCGCGCAACGCCATCCTTCTTGGCGAAAAGAGGCGCCGCGCTGTCCACCACCTCTTTCGGAAGCATCCCTAATTGTCGCGTCAAACGGGAGATAGTTCACCACCAGAACGCCACGGCTTCTGCCTGTGCTACTGTCGTTGGCGTTTGATCGCCTCTCTGTCCGCCCGACGGGACAGCCATAGCTTATGGACGGTCCAAACCCCCGGATCCGGAGCTACGATGCGTACCGGTTCGCCCTTTTCGTCGATCGCGACCGCCTCGAACGCGGGAGCATTCTGCAGCCAATCGAGTCCTTCGATTTGCACAGCGGTCAACTTTTCCGGGTCCAAGCCGATCTTATCTAAAGCCTTCCGCCAAGGCGGGCTCTGCATGGGCCTAATCAAATCGGCGAGATAGCCGTCTCGGTTTACAGCGCGAAACGTCTGCTTGGCGCGTTCGAAGCTAGTGCCCACTCGCTTGAGTATCTTCGTGAGCGATGACTCAGAGACGGCGTCGTCTGCGACGAACGTAAGCCCGCCGCGCGCGTCGAACAGCAGATCGATGTCTTCCGTCGTGGCCAAGCCCGGATCGAGTCTGACGCCCTAAGGCCTTCGGAGCGAGGCGTTCGCCCCAACTACATCACAACGGCGGAAATGGAGGGGATTCTTCCAATCGAAGTAATTCTTGCTGCAATGTCGAATAAATGTTTGATTCGCTCCGGTGTAACGTTCGGGAGCGAGAATGATGGCCAACGCGCTCGAGATCTATAAGGCTCACCCGGTACGATCGCAGCTCGGCATGAGAGCCGCACAGTATGTACGCATGTCGACACAACGGCAGCAATACTCGATTGAGAATCAGGCTGCTGTGATTGCAGCATACGCGCACGCCCATAACCTGATGATTGTACGAACCTATCGCGACGAGGGAGAGAGCGGCCTGATCATCAAGAACAGGGCCGGCCTTAAACAGCTCATCAAGGATGTCCAAGCAGGAGAAGCCGATTTTGGTCATATTCTGGTCTATGACGTAAGCCGGTGGGGCCGCTTTCAGAATGTCGACGAGAGCGCGTATTACGAATTCCTCTGCAAACAGGCAGGCATCAACATCGCCTATTGTGCGGAGCAGTTTGACAATGACGGCAGCGTGCTCTCCAGCATCATCAAGAACATCAAGCGCGTAATGGCAGCGGAATACAGTCGCGAGCTTTCGGTAAAGGTTCACGCTGCGCAGTGCCGGTTCGCCCGGCTTGGCTTCAAGGTCGGAGGTCGCCCCGGTTATGCGCTCTTGCGAGAACTTGTCGATCAGAGTCAGCGGTCGCGAGGCGTACTGAAGAACGGTGATCAGAAGTACCTCTCAACTGATCATGTCCGAGTGCGCCCCGGCACTCCCGAGGAAGTAGCCGTGGTGAAGTGGATCTTCGATCGATTTCTGCAGGTAAAGTCTGAAGCTATTATCGCACGGGAGCTAAACCGGAAGGCCATACTCACCAGCACAGGAGTTCGGTGGACGCGTGCAGCGGTTAACGCGGTGCTCAGAAACGAGAACTACATTGGAAACATGACCTTCAACCGCCGATCACGCAAGCTGCGGCGGAACTGCACCTGCAATCCTCCCGAGCTTTGGATCACCAGCGAGGGATGTATCGAGCCGATCGTCGAACGCGAAACCTTCCTGAAGGTAAACAAGATCATTGAAGAACGGCGTGTCGACCTCACTGAAGAGGAGATGCTTGCCCGTCTACGCAAGACGCTGCTCAAGGAGGGACGCCTGAGCTCTGCCATCATAGCCAGCACGGTAGGCCTCCCTTGCGCCTCGACCTATCAAAACCACTTCGGTGGCATGATGAACGTGTATCGGCTAATCGGCTACACTCCCAAGCGAAGCTATGAGTTTCTTGGCTCGCGTCCCCAGTGGGCTGAGGAAACGGCAAAGCTCGGCTCGCTAATCGGCATGGCTATTAGAAAGACAGGTGGCCAAACTGCCTCTCGCGAAGGAACGGGTTACTTGCGCGTGAACGGGTCGATCAACATCTCAATTCGCGTAGCCCTCTGGTGCGGAAGGCAAAACCGCGCACCGTACTGGTCTATAAAGCGTGAGACACGCCTGCCTCACGGCTGGATTGCCGCAGCCAGGATGGCTGAGCATAACAAGTCGGTGCTCGATTACGTACTGCTCTTCACTGACGGGAAAGCAAAACGAACCATGACGTTTTCTGAGAGGGCTCGCATTCGCCGTGGGATACCTCGCTTCGAAACCGCTGATGGCTTGGCACGAGCGATCGTCGGGCGAGTAGTTGGGACAGGCCGCTCCTCCCCAGCGCCGCACGACAAACGATCGAGCCCGAAGGAAACCAAGACCAAGAGAGCCCGCGCACGGCACTGAATGTAGATCAGGATCTTCCGCGAAGCGGCGCTCCATAATGCTCTGTCCCGATGTCGAGCATTCCTCTTTCCGACCAGCGGTGCCTAGGAGCGGCACGCCTCAACCTCGATGAGCTCATCGGACATGATTCAGTAGCGCATCGAAGGGGACGATGCGCCGAAGAAGCACAAGACGACGGGATCGAACGATGTGTTCCGGGCGCGGCTGGATCAGATCATTAACATGAAGCACGAGCTGGTTCAGCTCGCCAACAAGATCGAGTGGGACTGGCTCGACGGCGAGATCGCTCCGCTTTACAGCGAGGACGGCCGGCTTGGGTCGAGACCCACTTCATGATCCGTCTTGCGGCTCAAGGACATTTACGGGCTGTCTGAGAGGTGTGTGCGAGCGCTGGGTTCGCGACCCATGTTTCCAGTTCTTCAGCGGCGAAGAGTTCTTCCGCCATGCTTTTCCCGCACGAGCGCTCTGATCTGAGCCATTGCAGCAAGCGGCTCAGGTGCTGTTTCCGATGAATAAGAGTACTCAAAAGGAGCTGCAGCTTTGGCCTGCCGAATTGCACCAGCAGGGATTCTCGGGTTGGTTGATCAGCGCCCTGGGCCAATTTGTAGCCGATGGATTCCACTCAACCTTGCGAGCCCAAAAAGCCGTTGCGTGTTTGCTGTTCGTGTCCAGACTAACCATGACCGACATTGAGCGCGTTGTCGCGCAATTCGGCGGCGCTTTTGGAGGTGCGGAAGGGCCCGTCCGCGCCGTTGTAGCGTGGACGTGTGATCTCTTGCCAACCGCGGCACGGGTAGCCGCTCTTCACGGACGACAACCAATTGCTCGTCCGAAATCTCCAAACGAGACCGCGTGATCGGGGCGGCTATCGCATCGATCAAAGCTCGAGGCCGTGCTCCCGGAGAACCCTGTCCATTAGCTCGCCCTTGTCTCACGTGCGATTTCGCTGAGGATCTGTGCTCCGACCACCCGCCGGGCATCAACATCCTCCGTCAGGCCATGCTCCGCGAGCCGCTCGTTCAAGCGCGTCGGAAACTCATCCTCCAGGGCATCGGCAAGCCGGTCCCGCATCGCGGCATGATCATCGGGGGCGATCCGCCTCACCACCGTATCCCAAGGCTCCCAGCGCGTTGCCAGAAAATCCGCCAAACCCGTCTCTTCCTGTTCCCGCACCGACGTCTCAGCCCTGGCAACGTCGTAAGGCGTGACGTCAGCAAGATTCAAGAAGCGCATATCCGGGGCGATGTGGCGCAGTTCCAGCTGATCCCGTAGCTGGGTCTGATAGGCAAGATAGACCTCGATCTCGTCGATATTTGCCTGCGGGTCGGCACCACGGAGGGAGCTGACCGTCTCGCGTGCGATCTCGTCAAGCGCCTCCAAACGAAACATAACACGGCCGTGTTGGAGCAGTTGATCGAGCCGATTGTCATAGAGCCCTTCATTGACATCAGCGTTCAGGCGTGCGGTCTGCATGCCGTTCCAGGTCAAAGTGATGCGGTCCTCGCACGACGCAGTCGATCCATTGGCCAGCTCGAAAAGCCGCTCGCGCAGCGCCGGCCTCATCGCGGCTCGTAGCAGATTCTCGGCTACTTGGTCGCGGAACGGCTGATGACCATAGTTCACGGTGCCCGCGAGACTTTCGAGAAAGAGTGCGAAGTCCTGCGCACCGGGCTCTTCGGCGAAGCCCTGCCACGCGTCCACTGCGCCGGGCTCGTCGGCGAGCCAATCCGCGACAACAGTAGCCGCGGCTGATGTTCCACCGGTTGTAGTGGCATCGATAGCAAGACCTGCGGACCGGCATAATCCGCGCCACGTGTGGCTGACGCCAAATCGGCCAGCACCGTGGCCGGTATCGGATTAGACCGCAGGTCAATGCTGGACGCGCTGCCGAGCTGCGTCAGCACGGTCGCGGCCAGGCCGGTCAGCTGGTTGTTACTGGCGCCGAGCATTTCAAGCCCGACCGGGAGTGTCCCGGGCAGATCGGTCAACTGATTTTCGCTGACGTCCAGATATCCAATCCTGGCCGGGATGTCGGGCAGGCTCGTCAGCTGGTTGTTGCTTGCGTCCAGGTAGCGCAGTCTGGCTGGAAGATCGGGCAGGCTCGTCAGCTGATTTTCGCTGACGTCTAGGCGGCGGAGCCTGGCTGGAAGGTCGGGCAGACTAGTCAGCCGGTTATCAGAGGCGTAGAGGTCCCGGAGTCCGCCCGGAAGCTGGGCCGGCAGCCTGCTCAACTGGTTACCGATGACATTGAGGGTGCGGAGCGTGGGCAGGAGTGAGGCTGGCAAGGCAGTCTCTTCGTCGCCCACCTCCGACTTCATGAAACACCTAATCGCGGTGTCCATCAAACCGGCAGCAGCTCAATTTCTGGGAGGATACGACGCATTCGCCCGCCAGCGAGTCGAATACTGACTTGTCAGCTCGCGCATGCCATAGGCAATCCGCTTCTCCCGCCCGGGCCACAGTCGAAAACCCCGGTTGGAAGCCGGGATTTTCTTTTGTGCTATTATAGGCAACAACTCTACTAAACCCCCGCGGTGAGGTCAGTACAGTGCACCTCACGCATTGAGCCGAATTTGACTTCGGCTTCGTTCCATCCAACCCTCGATCGTAAGCCGCAGGTGTCGGTTGGTCTGCGCTCCTGCTCCACCTCAATCGATTGGTGGAGATCTCACGTCACATAAAGTCTCCATCCGAATCGGACCCTGGTGAAGGTTCATCATCACTCGGCGTTTTGACTTTGGAGAGATACATCGGAGAATTGGTTGCACGTTGCCATTCACCATCCCTATATCTCCACTGTCGGGACTGGGTGGGATCGAGTACCATATCATTGTGATCTACATCAACGAAGCCCATTTGTTCTGCACGGGCTCTCGCTTCATCATTAGCAGGACGCCAATTCACCAGCGGCCGTTCGCCGTCTTGCTGTAGTTGGTGCTCAAGCAGAATATCGCCGGCGTTGCCGACGAGCGGATGAGCAACCTGAAAATCCACGATTGATGTGACGTCAGTTCGTCCGGGGAACTGTTCTCGCCACCGTTGGCTGGTGAACTCAGTCGCCATAGGAAATCCGGCTTCCGTTCTTTGGAGGCCGACGCTCCTGTTTCCCAGTTGGTAGCTGTAATATCGGGCGGCACCAGAATCCCTTCGGATCGCGTAATTGCTAGCGACATCCGCGGTGCGCCTAGCTCTTTCGGATACAAATTCTGAGTATTCCTGCGGATTGTTGGCGATATGATTGATCTCGTCACCATGAAAACTCCTCACCCGTTCCCGGAATTCGGCTTGGTCGATCTCAACAACGGGAGATCTTGAAGTGAGGTAATAACTCGGCTGCGAGGATGAGCTGGCACCCGAATCCTGCAATCCCATTCTACCGAACGCGTCCGCGAAATAGTCAGCATTCCTGTGCTCCGGGGAGTTCGCGTTATGATACTCATCAGCGGATGGAATATCCGACCAATTGTTAATTCGACCGCCCATGGCGACCACACTCCTATGGCTTTTGCATTGTGTTCAGGTCATTAGACCTAACCCCGCCGATAAGCAGCTTAGCTGTCCGTAAGCTGACGCCGACAATAAACGAAAAGCACAATTCTCTGAAACGTAGAGCGAGCCGGCGAGCGCGCGCAGTTCGGCGCCGCGCTCGCCGGAGCGTCTTCATAACTCGGCCGAAGTTGAGATCAGCTGAGCGAAGCTCCGTTCCAACGATGGACGCGCCATCAGGGACAGCATGCGTCAGCAAACCTTTATTCTGGGCGATGTCATGGAGGAAGCGAGCGAACCCTTCCCAGCGCCTGAGCATATAATTGATAGCCTTGAGCACCTCGGACGAGCGCGAGAGGGTTTCGCGCGCGCGCAGCGGCCAGGCGTGCATATCGTCGAGAAGCAGCTTGCTCTGCGCAGGTGTCAGATTCACCGACGGCATTCATCCAAATGCCGGCAACCCACGCCGCCTGATCACCTCGTCACCCAGAATTCTGCATAGCTCGATCCAAAGTTCGGTCTCGCTGCATGCACTCCGAGATTCTAACTGCCGCTGGATGAAAATGCAGCGCAGGTCAGAAGGAGCTTCGTGGGGATGCCCTGGCACCTTTCGGACAGCGCCTGACTAGACCGGTCCCCTGACCAAAAGCTGACGGCCGCGATGAACTTCTCGAATTCGGCAAGTTGATCGCGATGCACCCCAGTCACCTAAAATAGCGACGCTACAAGCCTCAAACTTGTCAGAGCTCGTCGGCACAAAAGCTGGTACAGCGATCAACGTCCAAGGCTGAGATCGTCAAAGCGAATCGAATGACGAAGTTGCCTTTGTGCTTGACGGTCAGCCCTTCAGCCTTGAACCCGCAGTTGCTGACGTCGCCTGATGGCGGCAAAGGTTCATTCGCGACCGTCGAACTGCTAGTCGCGGCATCGCGGTAAGCTGCGGCGGAGCGGCTTTGGGGACCGAAGATTCTGCTTGAGCAAATTGCCGCTGCTTCGAATATCAACCTTTGCCGTGGAAACGACGGTTTACGCAACGCGGAGCTAAACGGCTGCCTACCAAATTTGGTATGGGACATAAAGACGCGCTTGCATCGAGCGACCGAAAGTCTGTCACGCTCGAGCGATATTGGTGGGGACGAAAAACGTCTTGGCAGGCTTCATGCCCGTTCCTGTAAAGCCACGCACACTGGCTCTGTCGACCAAATGCGAGCGTCGTCCTCCAGGGACGAGCCTCATTTCGGCCTTCGCCGCATTCAATCTCGCCAACTCGCGCCCGAATCGTTTGCAGGGCGAGCAGGAGCTTTGGGTCGTGGCCGCGAAGGAGCTTCCGCCCGGCACCTCCCTGCACGTCGGCATGCTCAAGCCACAAACCAAGGTGCTTATCGGCGGACACGCGGCGGAACCTGAGGGACGGCCAGACAACAATGTCCACGTAGATCTAGGCATCCATCGAACGGTGCCGCGCGCCACCGCAAAGGTCGCGCGCGCACCGCCACACCTGTTGAGCCTCAATGCCGGCATTTCGCCATAAACAACGGACCATACGTTGATGGCGTCGAAAGCTGGATGGGGCGGCTCCACCTTAATCTGCCTGGTCTGACGCGCGTCCCGCAAGACCTCTTTCCCGAGTTCAAGCGGCGTGATCATCGACACGGCTTCGTCAGCTACCTAGCCGCGCGCAACCGTTTCCCAGCACCGCCATTGCCTCCGGCGTCTAGGCTGACGGTTGCCTGCTCACCTGAAGCGAGGCGTCAATACATGATCGATGACGAACTGGATCTGCGAACCTTCACGCCACATCCGCAACGCGACGCTGTGCTCCGCGAAGTGCACGCGCGCCCCTTCACGCGCCTTGATTCGCCGTTCAGTGTGATCCACTTCGCTTTTCTTGCACAGGGCGAGGCGGCCGCAAGCGAACGCTGCCGTTTTATCGATTTTTGCCTCGAGCGCAATCTTACGCCGCCTGAGCAATCGGCGAAACTTCATCAGATTGTCATCGGGCCCGCTACGCTACGCTGGGAGCAGCATTCTGAATTTACAACACTCACCTGGATCTGGACTAATTCAAATTGTTCTGCCGCAGACCGATTTGACAAAGTTGATGGTACTGTCCGATCGCTGATCCGCGCGTTGCGTCAGACCGGACAGTTGCTGGTCGCGATCAGGCTAGAAGTGGAGCAGGACGCCTCGCCGACTACGCGGGCCGAACAGATTTTTGACGAGAACAGCCTCGCCATGGTTGCCACAAAGAGCGGCACAGGCATTGCCGCCTCAGACTTCCGCGTGGACGAAAAAGGCTTCACGAAAATCCTCGTTTGCGACCTTGGCATGACATCCCACGATCTTGGAGCGCTAGTGCAGCGGCTCCTGGAAATCGAGACCTACCGTCCATTGGCGCTGCTTGGTCTGTCGGCGGCCCTTGAGCTTGCACCATCTGTTGATCGCATCGACCGCCGGCTTGTTGAGGCGCTCGAGAAGATGCAAAGCGGTGAGGGGCTGCGGTTCAACAACCATCTGCTTGCGGAGCTGACGGCGCTGGCAGCCTCCTTCGAAAGAGGCGCGACCGGCAGCCTGTTTCGCTTTGGCGCGAGCAGGGCCTATAACGAGCTGGTCCAATCGCGTCTGTCCATCATTGAAGGCAACAATATCTCGGGCTATCCAACCTGGTCGGCGTTTCTAGCGCGCCGTATGGCGCCGGCGATGCGAACCTGCGCGACCGTTGAGGACCGTCAGGCGACTCTATCGGACAAGCTAGCGCGTGCCGCCGATCTGTTGCGAACCCGGGTCGACGTCGAAATCGAACGGCAGAATCATGACCTGTTGCAGGCTATCAACGAGCGCGCGAGACAGCAACTTCGGCTGCAGTGCACGGTCGAAGGATTGTCGGTCGGGGCGATAGGATATTATGTGGTCAGCCTGTTTAGCTATCTTGCCAAGGGCGCGCATGACGTCGGACTGCGAGTAGAGCCATCGTTCCTGACCGCGGCCTTCGTGCCGATCGCGGTCGGCGTGATCTGGCTGGTAAGCTACAATGTCCGAAAGAGACACCTCAAGCACCACGACGCGCCCTCCGTTACTTGCGACTAAAGCTGCTTGAGGGGTTCGGTGCGTCCGTCCTGCGATCCTCGCATGGTCGGGGTCAGTCGCCCTTGCGCGGCTGGGACGGGGCCAGATCAGGCTGAAGCCCTCACCTTCCTCGTCGGCAGGTTGGCGAAGATCGGTGGGGTGAAACTCGGATCGTCGAGCTTCAGACCCCCTCGTTGGAGCCCTTCGCCCGGGCGGCCCTGATCTCCAACGGCCGACGTAGACCCAGTGGCTCGGTTGTCGCCGGAGCGGTTGGTTTCGGGGGCAATCCGCACGTTCCTGGCCTGGAGCGAGAGGGTGACGATTCCACCGATGATCTCGTTGTTGCCGGTCCTCGTGAAGGTACGGATGCTCGCCATAATAGTTCTCCTTGATCTGCGTTTCCGAGCCCCCACCGGCCTCGATGGTGATCGACGGGCCGGAGGTGATCGACGGAGCACTGCGATCGATGCGTCAGGCGTTCTTCGGGTGATCAATCCATCGAAAAGGCGGTTGGCGCGCTCGCCTGCAGAACTGACGTCAAGAAGAATGTGGCGAGTTCGACCGCACCGAGAGGCCGGCAAGTGAGTTCGATGGTGATACGCGCCTTCTGCCTTTTGCAACGGACCAATTTGGAGTCGTAGTTACGTGTCAGCCGCGCGGCCGTTCACCTTATTGTCGCCGTCTCATTTCTGAAATGCGACCGCTTGGTCCATGCCTCTATGATCGCTGCTTTGAATGTCTTGGCGCTTTAGACCAGCTACATTCTAATCACATCCTGATGAGGGTTTTTTGACATCCTGGTCACACCTCGTGCACACGTCCGCCTTAGCAGTCGACAAACCTAAACTTCCGACCAAGTTCATCACAGTCAGCCTTGCAAAGCGCCACGATCTGGGGCGATATTTGGTATGATCCCCTGATCGTAGAGCCGGCCATGAATCGTGCCGGGCAGCGACTCGGCAATCGAGAAGTTCGACTGCTTGATCCAATTGGTCGCGCCAAGACCCACATCTCTTGTCGCACCCGCGATGATCGAGAGCCCACGAGCGGATCGAACCGCAGCGCCCCCAGCGCGCCGTAGCGAAGCTGGCCGTCGAGGCTGCCGCCCAGACCAGGCCTCGCGCAGCACGATCCCTTGCTCCTTCGCTGTCTTTGATGAGCCCGAGCGAGCAGTATCCCGACGGCAGCAATGCTCGCGAGCCTGAAGGGCAAAAGAGATGAGACTTAGCTTGGATCTAGAACCAAGCTCATCTCGCGGATTTTTGCATCGATCTTTTCGAGGACAGCCGTCGGAACAACATCCCGCTCAGGAAGGTTCCACCAAAGCTCGTTCACCGATGAAACGACTTGCTTGACGGCCGAGATGACGGCGGGATCCGGTAGCCGCGCCCGGTTGGCAAACTTCCGCCAACGATCCGGAGTAAGCGCCTTGAAGGACTTCTCGCCCCCCAATGACAGCGCCATGTCGTCCTTTGGAAAATAGGCCGTGGTCGACAGCACGTCGTACACCGGGGCGATGGCCGGAGTGCAACCGTCGCCCGGATAGATCGTAGACCAATTTTTCAAGTGCATGTCTCCGTTCCCGACGAGCGCAGCAAGAGCCAGGCGGCGGACAAATTCGAGTGCGGCATCTGTCGACACCGCGACGTTCAGTGCGGAGGCGATATCGTGGTATGAAGCGTCATCGTACTTCTTGGATGGTTGCCGGCCGAAAACCTGAGCAAAGTCTTCGATATGTATCCGCCTGCCGTCGGGGCCCCTATCGAAACGCTTCACCAACAAAACTTTACCGGTCGAGAGGGTGTTGAACTCTTCAGGTATCTCCTCGAAATCCGATTTTTCAACAAGCTCTCGTTGAGGCACATCCATACCGATTGCCTCCGAGAGCGCTAGGATGGCGAACTCATTTTCCGACAATCCGACAAGATTGGTTGAGGGGAATTTCGCAATGTACTGACCCTGCTCGTCGCCGATGGACAAGGTCAATCCGCCTGCCCTGCCCGTGTTTTTCATCACCGAGAGCTTCATCTGAACTCCGGCCAGGGAAAAACGAGCTTTGATCACTTGTGGATCGGTTTGAGCAGCTTTTGTGGTAGTGCCGTCGCTGGGCACGACGCGCACGGCGCCCGGCAAGTCCGTGCCAAGCGCCGCCAGGAGGTCGAAATCGTTGCCCGGCCTCACCGCTCCTGCGTGGTGTTTCTCCATTGCCTCGCGGAGCCTGTCCTCAGGCAACATGTTCGCGAAGAAGGCCGGCAAGACGTGCGCTAGGGGTTTCGGATCTTTGCGAAGGCCGCCATCGGCGGAGCGCAACGAAAGGCTCAAGATTGGAGGCCTTGCCATGGCTCGATACGCTGGATCCAGGCTGAAAGCGTTGAAATCGCCCGGCGTGCGTACGAGCGTTCCGACCTTGAGCTTTTGAAGGAACACGTCGAGCGATCGGATGGTGTTGGGGGCGCGGACTTGGACACTCATTCATCACCGTCCTTATCGGTGGTGAAGGCCGGTCGGTCTTCGTCGTCGGAAGGGCGAAGCAGAGCATTGACGCCCGGGACCATTGCTTGTGGGATCAGCATCAACTCCATACCCAGCGCGCGCGCGACGTTGATCAGGGTCGTGGCACGCGCGGCGGCCGCGCCCTGCTCGATGTCACGGTAACGAGGCCTCGAAATCCCCGCGCGTTCAGCCACCTGCTCTTGAGTCAGACCCGCTTGTTTCCTGGCATCCCGGAGGAGCCGTCCTAGGTGGAAGGTGGTCTCCGAGCCGCGCTCCATGATCCCTACTCGTACCTTTTTACAAGATCCGTATACATATCGTGCTCAGAAACTGGGATCAACCATTATGTTCTGTTTACGTATCTTTCCAACTTAAAAGATCTGTAAACGTGTCATTCTTTTAGCCTCGATAACGGGAGCGCCTCTCATCGCAACGTCGGCAGCGATTACAGCCCCGAAGTGCCCTAACCGTATTCTTGGTTGTCCTGCGTTCGCCAGCCTCAAACTTAGATTGGCCTCAGGCCGTAACTCACACTTTTTGGAGAGCTCGGCCAGTTTACTCGCGCATCCGAGCGTCCTCCGGTGGGCATGCGAAGGGGCCGAAAATTGATCGCTGGCGCGGCGCCCCGGTGACTGCCGGCACGCGGGCAACCGGATTGCGGCTGGAGGTACCTTCAGCCGCGCCTGCCTTCGTTTACGTCAAGGGTGGTCGATGACCGCCTTGTCAGAGTTTGTCGGGCTCAGGCCCCTCGACGGGCCTGACGCGATCTTCGATGTAACGCCGCAGCGCTGCCGCGGCGTTCAGCATATACGCACGCATCCGGCGTGAGGCGTTCTCGCCGTCCCCTTCGGCAATCGCCTGCATGATGGCATCATGCTCGTCGCGGGACTTGCGAATGCGATCGCCCTGCCGCAACTGCGTGCGGCGGAAGGCACTTAGCCTGGCACGGACGTCCTGGGCCTGTTCGGCCATGAACGAGTTGTGCGTTGCGCCGTAGATGCATTCGTGTGGAAAACCCGGTTGAACGCATCATAGGCATCGACGTCGTTGGCCTCGACCATCGCCCGCGAGCCTTCGTGCAACTCGATCAGACGGCTGCGCTCGAGCGGCGTCATGCGATAGGTGGCGAGGCGGACGCACATGGCTTCCACCTCTGCTCTGGTCTCGAACATGTCCATGATCCGTTCGGGTGTCAAACGGACCTCAACCAGCCCGCTGACGACGAGCTGTCGCAGCGCCTCCCGCACCGGGGTACGCGAGGCTCCGAAGCGATCAGCAAGCTACTGCTCTTCGAGAGCCGAACCGGCGACGAGCGCGCCGGACGCGATCTCGCCTGTGAGCGCATTGCGGATGCGATCGGAGAGGAGGCCGCCATCTTCTTCGGCTTCTGCAACTTTGAACAGACCTGCCATTCAGCTTCCCATAATTGCGCGCACGGTGAAGTAGAGGATGGACGCGCATCCGCGCTCGTAGCCGCGCAGGAAGGACACTTCATGGGCAGCGCCTTCGGCGAAGTCCACGGCGCCAAGCTCACCGGCCTGTTGCGTTCGGCGCGCGCGCTCAAGCAGGATGTGGTGATCCTGTTCGACACCTGCGGCGGGCGACTTCAGGAAGCCAATGCCGGCGAGCTCGCGATCGCGGAAATCATGCGCGCGGTGATCGAGGCGCGGCGCAGCGACATCAATGTCATCGGCCTGATCGGCGGGCGCGCCGGCTGCTGTGGCGGCGGCAGCCCGCATCTGTCGATCTTCGGCCCCTGTCCGCATTGCATGCGGCGCGCAAGCTTGCGCCCGACGACGAGGAAGCAGTGCGCGTTGAGACCTGCATGAGACTGATCGCCAAGGTCACCGACACCAACCTGCTGCATCGTGGCGGGCCCGAGGGACTGCACTTCGCGCAAGAGAGTGCCTCCAGCTTCCCTGCCGCCGGCGACTTCGGATCGCCTGGATGGCGCCGGCGCGCGGCCGACATTCATGAGGCGTTCGTGGCGCGCAATCTCAGCCCCGGCGGCTCGGCCGATCTGCTCGCGATGGCGCTGTTCGTCGATAGGATAGAACTCTGATGCTAGCACTACTCTGCGGCGGTCAAGGTACGCTCTCGGACAAGATTTTTGATCTTGTCGCAGAGCCGCCCGCCGCGGAGCCGGTTTTGCCGCAGCGATGGCTTGTCTCCGCGCGGACCCCCGGCAGTTCATCAGGACGCGGACCGCTGATGAACTTTCCGCCAATCATTCCAGCCAGATCCTCACGGTTACATCGACGCTCGCGATTCACGCCTGCATCGCCGATCTCCTGATCGAGCAAACCGCCGTCACCGGCTGCAACGTCGGCGAGATGGCGGCCTGGAGCATCGCTGGGATCTGGACGGCCGAAGAAGCGCTGCGGCTCACGGATCTTCGCGCGCGGCTGATGGAAAGCGCGGCAGGGCCCGATAGTCGACTCGGTTATGTTCGCGGCCTAGGGGCTGTTAGGAACCAGCAGCGAGTTTAGCGACGTTTTTGAGCATGATGCATGCGAAAGCGATCAGGTGGAGATCGGCGAGAGTCTGAGCGCATCGCTCGTAGTCTTTGACAAGTCTTCGGAAGCGTGTGGCCCACACGAAGGATCGTTCGACGACCCATCGCATTGGGAGCAGCACGAAGCCTCCTTTGGCCTCCGACAGGCTTTATGACCTCGAGGGCTATGCCGTGGTCTGCAGCCGACTTGAGCCGCGTGCGATGCCGCACAACCTGGTAGCGCCGCGCCACCAGCCGACGCTTGCGTTCGGTCTCCGCGTCCGGCGTCCAGATCTGCGGCAGATACCCGGCCGCCTGCAGACTGGCGAGCGTGCCGGCATCGATCTTGTCGGTCTTGACGTGAGCCTGGGCGATCGCCTTCA
>NZ_QZMV01000026.1:0-45713 GCF_003957705.1 Bradyrhizobium sp. LVM 105
CACGGCAGCCTAACCCCGGCAGAGGCTCCACTTATCGACGCGGATATTCTGTTCAGACAACCGGGGCCAGCTCAGACCTCGCCAATCTGATCGCCGTGTCCGATCTTGCGGGCCCTTCGGGATCGCCGCAGCGGCTGTTTTCCGACGCGGATTTCGCGCATTTTATCGCCAACGCCGAAAATCCGGAGCATCCGGGCGTGCCGGATTCGGGTGCACGGCACATTCAGTTTCCCGATGCCGTGAAAAAGGTCGGCGCCTGGTTTGTGGCCGGCATCCGCATCGATCCGGGCGCGCCGGGATTGTCGCCGGAGATCATCGCGCAGTTTGGCCGACAACCACAGATCCGGCTCATCATTCAGCCGGTGACCAACGGGCCGGACGGCTTCAAGGTTCATGACACTGCAGGCCACCTTATCTTCAGCTTCACTCTCGCCCCGGACCCGCCTCTGGATGGTTGCGGGCCGTTCCCGCGATTCAAACCGGACGACGAAGCATTCAAGGCGATCCTTCGTGACGTCGCGACCTTGCGCGATCAGCTTGGGGCCGGACAGTTTGGCAATGTCAAAGTCTCGACTGCGGGTGATCTGAATGTGCATCCGGGTCTTGTAGGAGCATCGGCAAAGGCGTTCCGCGATGCCCTCAAGGCTTTGATTGAGAAGCACCTCTCGCCGCAGCGCCTCAATACCATGGCCGTGATGGGCATCGCCCCGCCAGAACCCTGGATTTTCGTATCGATGTTAAGGGTCCCGCAAGCAGGCCTAATCCCAGTCCCCGCCCCGACGCTTGATGGTATGCACGTGGCACAAATGTTCAGCGCCGTCGGCGGAAAGCACGTGGTCCCGGAGCCGGGCACGAACAATCAAAACCCGGTCACCTGTCGACACGCGGCATTGCAAAATCCGCCCTTGCCTCAAGGCGATCGTAAGGGTGTTTCGACCTCCGAGTTCATCGATGGTAACGTGCCCAACAGCCGCATCATCGAGATCGTCAATACCATTGCCGATACGAAGAAGAGCCACTTCTTCAATACCGATTGCGTGAGCTGTCACACCGAGACGGCACAGCCACTCGCCAGGAAAATTCCAAATTTCGCAGTGCTGGGCGTCAACCGCGCGGTGTGGCCGAAAGAAAACTGGAATGTTCGCAACTTCGGTTGGTTCCCATCCTTTTTGCGCGGCGGCCCGGCAGCCGCGACGATAACCAGGCGCGCGGCAGCCGAGACGTCCGACGTTGTCGCCTTCATCAATAGCCAATTGCTGAACAAGTAACAGACGCCGTAGCCGTTTCCGGTAGCCTGCCGGGTCGGCTGGACGCATGAAAAAGATGGATGGAGTCCTTGCTATGGGCAGACCTTCTTTTGGCTCTCGTCTTTATTCCTGGTTGATGCGCTGGCCTCATATCACCAGCCTGTTATTAGCGACCGTCGTTGTCGTGATCGTGGCGGCCGGCCTGGTGTATTTCGCCCCGGAGAAGGTTCGCGACGCAGCCCTTAAGATCAAGAACGATGCCAATCTCGTCGCTCAATTACTGCCTGCGACCCTGCCCGAGCCATCAAGAGTACAAAGCGCTTATTGGCTCCCGCAAAATTGGAGCGCTCGCCAGCGTTACTGGTTTCACCACACATCGCAGGGGACAGCGACCATCCCTGTCCCTTATCAGTGGTTTTTGGCCCTGGAACGCCCGGAGCTGTCCTTCTCTTACACGAGCTTAACGGACGAGAACTACCTGCGCCGCCTCGGCTTCATTCCCAGTCCTAGCTCAAAGGACTTCGCCGGTATTGCGCCCGCATACGGTTATCACGACGATGCGCCGAATGGGGACATAGCCGACCCCGGTTGGACTCCAAGCGCGCCCGCGAACCCGAATGCTTTGCCGGTCGGCTTTGCCATCCTCAAGGGCGGTGTCGATCCGGCGACTGGCGTCCCGTATGAAGATCAGATCGGGCTAACCTGCGCCGCCTGTCATACGGGCCATCTCGAATACAAGAATGTTAGCATACGGTTCGACGGCGGGCCGGCGATGGTCAATCTTGGCGAGGTTGAAAGAGCCGTCGGGCTGTCTATCGGCTACACGCTGATCTTGCCATGGCGTTTCGAGCGTTTTGCTAGCAAGCTGGAGCAGATCAAAGGGCAGAGTGTCGATCGAAATCAGCTTCGACGCGATCTTGAGCTAGCACTCCAAAAGATCAAGAACCAAAAGGCAGAGACCGACAGACTTTTGACGGGTCAGGGAGTGGCGGATCTCGATGAAGGGTTCGGTCGACTTGACGCGCTGAATCGGATCGGGAACCAGGTTTTCTATAGCAATCTGCTCGATCCCTTGACCGGCGAACTGTCCGAGCCACTCCTCAAGGGCAACTTCACGCGCCACGATGCCCCCGTGAGCTTTCCACCGATCTGGGACACGCCGTATTTCCTTTGGGCACAGTATGACGCATCTGTTCTCAACGAACTCGTTCGCAATGCAGGCGAAGCGCTCGGTGTCAGCGCAAAAATTAATATGATCGCTGCCGCGCCCGGAAGGCCGCTTTTTGCCTCATCCATACATCTCTCCGACATCGCGCGGTTCGAAGAGCTTCTGCGCGGCACCGATCCCTTTTCGTCCGAAGATGCAGGAGGCAGAAAGTTCACCGGGCTCGTAGCCCCCCGATGGAAGGACGCGCAGCAGAAATTCCGCGGTGACCCGGCCTGGGCGATCGATGAAAAGCTCGTTGAACAGGGTCGCGATCTTTATCGTGCTCACTGCTTTGAATGCCACCGAGGCCCGGTGAACGATGCTGCCTTCGACAAAAAGTGGCCGGAAGACTCATTCTGGCGCGCAGAGAACCCCGATCGCTCAGCCAAGAACGAGAAGAATTGGGTAGAGGTCGGGGGACGGCATTATTTTAACGTCGTCCAGATGCCGGTCTCGGCGATCGGCACCGACCGCCAACAATCTAACGTCCTCACGACGCGGCGCGTTCACCTACCCGAGTCACTCGGATTAAATCCCGCAGATGACCTCAACAAAGCCGGAGGTTGTGGCCTTCTGGCTGATAAAGGCGTAGATCCTCTGTTTGTACTCGCGCTCATGGACGTGGTCGGCAAAACGATCGAAGAATGGGTCATTGCGAACGGCACTTCTGAAGAGACCAAGCGGCAAATGTGGGGGCCCCGGAAGAACTGCCAAAATCAGCGAGTCTATGTCGGGGCGCGTGCGAGCCGCAACGGCAAGGACGAAACAGTACTCGCCCTTGAGCCTCAGTACCGGGCCCGCCCGTTGGACGGCGTTTGGGCAACAGCTCCTTATCTTCACAATGGGTCCGTTCCGACACTCAGAGACATGTTGGTGCCGCAAGCCGAACGGCCGAGGTCGTTTTGCGTCGGCAGTCGTGCGTTCGACCCGGTCAAGGTCGGGCTTGTTACGAAAGTAAAGGCGACCGAGAGCTGTGCGGCCGGCCTGACGAACTTTAATGTGTCGCTGCTTGGCAACAGCAATCGTGGACATTCGTTCGAGGGCAAGGAAACCGACTTAACGAAGCTGCCGCCTGGCGTCATCGGACCAGAATTGACCGAAGCCGAGCGCCGAGCGCTTGTTGAGTATCTCAAGACTTTATGAGCGATGGGTTACCCGTCGACCTGTGTGTCGGCGCCGCCACCTTCGACCTTCCGCCGACGTCACGCGTGCCTCGTCAACGCGCGTGCCATTCGGGAGCTTTGCCTAACTGAGGGCTTCGAAGGGGAGCTTGGTCTCTTCGAGGCTGGTACGGTCGCCGGCTGAATCTTCTTATGAGCCTCGGCAACATCTGGCGCACGATGCTGCGGCGCGGATTTCATCTTTGATCCGGCATAGAAAAACTCTGCCGGTTGAATGCCGGCAGGGCTTCCTGTCCAACTCTCCGATACTTCAGCTCTGGAATCCTTCCATGCGGCGGGATCCGTGGCGATCGCGCGCTGGGCGTCGAGGCTTGATTGTCCCAACCGGGCGCGTCGCGACCTTAGTCTTCAGAAGGCCCTGGATCACGGCTTGCGGGTCAGTCAGCAGCAGCTTGCTCTGTTCCCGTCCAGCCAGGTGGCGCCATTTGAGCCGGGTCTTGTAGAGCTTCGCAGGATTGAAGTCCGCGGTCGGCTCGAAGGTCTCGACCCGGAAAACGATCGCCTGATTGACGGCGACCGTACGCTATGCGCTCCGCAGGCTCATTATCGAAAGTCTCGCCGATCTTCTCCTAGACCCTGTCAGTCAGTTCCTGAAACAAAGACAGATTGGCGCCCCGCGAAACACCCGCGCCGCAGAGAAATACGGCCTCTCCGTCATTGACCTCGCGGATCTATTCGGAATATCGGGGCTGGCCTCAATGAATTTCATCAATACCGGAAATCAGAACGCGAAAAGGACTCGCCTCGCGTGGAGGGTACGCCATCTTACGTCTTTAGATTGACGCCGTCCCCACATGAACAGGGCTAGTTCACTGCGATCTACAGCTGACCAATAACGACAACAATTTATACATTCTCTATCAAATAGATACACCTAAATTTGCATGATTTTTCAATGAAAAAACTTGCATATAAGTCAGTTCTGACTTATATGCTCAGCGTGACGAAGCTCGATGAACTCAAGCGGCATTTGAAGCCGGGCCAGGCCTATCGGCTCGCCGATCTGGCCCGCTGGTCCAGGTCTGTCGACCGGCATGCCAGAGAGTTGGTCGAGAACGGCACTCTTAAGAAAGTTTCGGGCGGATTGTACGTGTATCCGAAGGAAACGGCGTTCGGCCCGGCACCGGCATCCGACAAGGAGGTCGTGCGCGCCTTCCTGAAGGACGACACGTTCCTGCTGGCTTCGCCAAACGCCTACAACAGCCTGGGTGTGGGCACGACGCAGCTCTATGACAAGACCGTGGTCTACAATCACAAACGGCATGGAGAGTTTCGGCTCGGCAACCGCACCTTTGCGTTTCGCGTGAAGCCGCGCTTTCCCAAGGCGCTGACAAAGGAATTCCTGCTCGTCGATCTGGTCAACAATGTCAATCACCTTGCCGAAGCCAAGGATCAGGTTCTCAAACGCGTGGCGGAGCGTGCTGCTGAGTCCGATCCGAAGCGCTTGCGTCATGCGGTGCGCGCGTATGGGAGCGAGCGCGCCAAGAAGTTCTTCGAACGCGCGCTGAGAGCCAACGAATTGCATGTCGGCTGACTTTATCCACAATCATGAGCAGTTCGCAGATCTGATCCGGATTGTGGCGGAAGAAAAAGGCATTGATCCAGCATTGGTGGAGAAAGATTACTGGATCATGCATTGCCTATATGGCCTACAGCAGCAGAAATTCACCTTCCAACTAAAAGGTGGCACATCCCTTTCCAAAGGGAACGACATCGTCCGTCGTTTTTCGGAAGATATCGATATTCTGATCGAACCTCCGGCCGGCCAAAACGTGAAGACTCACAAGAACCACGACAAGCCGGCGCACATCCAGTCGCGCAAAGACTTCTTCGATTGGCTTGCCAAGACCATCAAGATTGATGGCGTCACGAAAGTGGAACGCGATACCACGTTTGACGATGTTCCCAACTACCGAGGTGCCGGCATCAGACTTAACTACGCTAGTGTGAGCGAGGCGATGGAAGGCCTTCGCGAAGGCGTATTGCTCGAGGTGGGTTTCGACACTATAGCCCCGAACGCACCGAAAGACATCAGCTCCTGGCTTTACGATCGGGCCAGTGCAAGCAACGTCGATATTATCGACAACCGCGCTAAGGCGGTGCCTTGCTACGATCCTGGATACACGTTCGTGGAGAAGCTACAAACCATCTCAACGAAATTCCGCAAACAACAAACCGACAACAGCGACCCTGTCGGGTTCATGCGGCACTACTACGACGTCTACGAACTGCTCCAGAATAAGGAGGTTCAGAATTTCATCGGCACGAAGGAATACGCAGAACACAAACAAAAGCGCTTCCGGCAGGGCGACAACCCGATTATCGCCCAGAATGAAGCTTTCCTCCTAAACGATAAGAAGGTTCGAGCGCTATACACCGATGCTTATGACCGCAGCCGCGCGCTGTATTACGCGGCCCCGCCTGGCTTTGAGCAGATACTCGACGAGATTAGCGAGTGGGTTGAGAAGCTATAGTTCTGGCGCTGGGAGAGTTCTATTCGGATTTGGCCAACGCAATGGCTTCACCCCGCCCTCAAATGCCGCATAGCGAGCGTCTACTCTACTAAGATGTGACTCGCTATTGTGGGTTGAAGAATCGGCCGATCCCCACTCGATTTCAGCATAGATCGCGCCGCCATACACGGAGCGGCCCGGGCCCCTGACGGACATTCTTCTAAAATCAACGACCGCAACAATCAGCCATCATGTGGTGTTCATCCACGGACTCAAGGGAATTGGTCACGCTCCCTGGATGTCGTCAGGGGCGCCTCAAGAGTTTTGGCCACTGCGGCTCTCGAAAGATATCGCCGAACTCGGCATTTGGAGCATCGAGTACGACTCCGCCCCCACCCTCTGGCGTGGTCACTCGACGCTCTCAACCTCGTTCCGACATTTAAGCCCAGCGATTACGAAAAGACGCCCGTACTCGCCTATCTGTCAGCAGGTGCACACCTCGTCCAAGCTACACCACAGGAGCTGCGGAAAGCCATTTTGGCAACTGCCGTTTGACTCTGCCTCAATTCCGCTGGCGGACGATGCCTCGTCTCTGAATGAGCGGCGTAAGGCGATTGATCTCTATGAGCAGACTGCAACGTTTGCATCTGCCCTTGGATGTACCCGGATAAGCAACGATGCGAGCGACAAGTTCAGTGCTTTTAGGAGGTTGCGTATAGTCGCTGCGCGCCCGAATCGCAATGATCTTCCGAAAGCGCCCTCATGTCGCGTTGAGATCGCTCCCAGAGATTCCCAAGCCTGCCGAAACCTTCCCTTTTGTCCTGGGTTCGGCCTATTTGGAGTTCGGGAAGCGGGTCCCTAATAGCGAGACTCAGCCCGTTTCTCGAGTTTCAAGTGCGGGCCGTATCACCCCCCAGAGCTATCAGGCCAATACGGAGGCACGTCATGGCTGGCGCCGGCTTGGTGTTGCTGCCGCTGCTGCTGATCATCGGCGCCGATGATCGCGGTCCGGCAATTCCGGCGCCGGTGCCGCCGACGGCCATCATGGCCGCGATGATCGCGCTGTCGACATCGATGCCGGCGATCAACATGCTGCTGCTGGTGCTGCCGGTGCGGATTGATCTGCTGGCCCCAAAACTAGGTTCCCTTCAGAACGCGTTCGCAGTCCCGAGCTCGTTTGGTCAAAGCCGCTGCCAATCGCTCGATAACGGCGTTCTCCAATCCCTCCTTTTGCGCGCGCGCGCGGATTTCGTTAACGAGGTCGGGGATCTGCCCAGCCATGGAGATAAGAGTAGCAGTGACCAAATCCGCATCAGCCCGCGTTTCGCGCGAGAACTTCTGCCATTGACGCAAGCCAATTTGGTCGAGCTTGTACGCGCCCCCGACTTTCATGGCGAGCTTGACCTTCCGCGGGTCGACGTGATCGTAAGGAAGAATGCTAGCTATGTCGTAGAGCGGCGCAAGCCGTACGTGCGGGCCGCTAGCCAAAAGCAAGGAATAGTTCTTGGCGTGAGCGTCGGCCCCCCCCAATGAGCCAGTTGAAGCCCAAAGCGCTGACGAACGTCTCAAGGTCAGCGTCGCGGTCCGTCGAGTATGTCCGTAAGGGCTCGATCACGTCAGCAGACGTTGGTCCTCCCTCGTTCTGGTATTTCTTGGTCGGCAGGATGCCCATGGCCTGGCAAATATCTTCCTGGTGAATCCGAATGATGTCGTTCCCACTAACTTGCTGGTCGTAGCGTTCAACGACGATTGCGATTTCCTTTTCGAAGCGCATCACCTTGGTTTCAGCGGCCGGCAGCCCGACTTCTCGCGCGAGCTGCAGGCAGATATGCTCGTTCTCGGCGTGACCATCGAAGTGGCCTGTCGGCGGTTTCAAAATGTGGGTGGTCGGTATGCGGCCGGACGGAATGCCCCATTTGCCGTCTTTGAGGACAAGAGCAGTTTTAGGCTGGGCGCCCGCAAGGCTGAATTGACCCGTATCGCCGGGCAGACGCCAGGCAGCATGATCCTCGCGTAAGGCTTGAAGCCGGTTTGCTATTTCCGGCTCGTCAAGCCATTCGATCTTGTCATCTCGGCCCGTTTTCAGGCCTCCAGTCGATCGGGGGTGACAAACTGAACGGCGCCTGCGCAATCCTGACCGACGTTCGAGATGAAAGCAAACACGTTGCGCGCTGATACCTGAAATTTCTTGGCCCAACGCTCGAGCACCTGCTCATTGTCGGGAAGCAGCCCCCACAGGAAGGCCTGAATGGCGGCTGGACCATGCTCCTCAGCGGCAAGCGGCATCGAAAGCGAGAGAGGATAGGCTCCCTCAGCGTTGCGCCATGCATTGTCATAGACAAAGGTCAGCCGGCCGCGTGCATCACTTCGGACACGACCGACTTCGTTGCCGTCCGCAATGAGCTCGGCCATTAAGGCTTGCCTTTTTTGGCTTTCGCCACGATGGCGTCCAGATCGACGGCGGTTTTCGGGACGCCGCGGCCCGCGGAGGGATTGCTGTCTGCATCGAGCTTAATGCCAAGAGCATCGAGGACGCGGCGGATTAGCCCGAGTTCTGCGCGCGGATGTCCATGCTCGACTTCAATGAGCCATTGGCGACTGACACCAACCTTTTTGGCCAGCGTCGACTGATCGAGCTTGAGGCGTTTGCGCCGGTCGCGGATGACGGCGCCAAGATCGGCTGCGGTACGTGTGAGCATGGCAAATCCGAATGTCAGCGTTCGCTTACATTATCATATGTCGCCATTCGCTGACAATCAAGATGTTGCCGTTCGCCGACATCGTCGAATGTCGCCAATCGACGACATCTACTGACTCAGACGTCCGACATCCGCCGCGGTCCGTTCACGGTCATCGGGTCCTCGGAAAGAGAGGGTATTCTAGCGGACGTCTGCGTGGGCTGGATGAGAACTATCCGCCGCCCAAATGGCTCTGAACGGTCGGCGTTCCGTTCTCAAATCTCACGTCCACAGAAAGATGCCTTTGACCAGCGCTCAGTCGCCGCCCTCGCGTCTCGTCCACAGCATGCCATCGCACCACACGTGGTCAACGCGGTTCCACTGGCAGGCAGATGCCGCATTCGGGAAAAAGCCGCGTCCATTGTGATTGGCGCTGGTGTTACATAGTAGCGGAATGCCTGTGAGGCCTTCGTATTCGACGAGAAGTTCGGCGATCTTGTGCCGAGAGGTCCTGCAAATGGTCTGCAATCGCGCAGATCCGTCCAGATGCACAACAGCGGGGATCTTATCCCGCCATTCTGCTCGTGTTAGGTGCTCGAAAAGCATGTAAGGGTCTGGCGTTCCGGGACTAAAAATATCCGGCGCCCGATCCTCCAGGCATATTGGCGCTACAGGCCGGAAGTGCTCGCGAAGTTTGATGTCGTTGAGACGGTCCTTCATTTGCGGCGATGTCGCCGCGGCCAGTATGCTTCTGCTACCGAGAGCCCGAGGTCCAAGCTCCGCGCGGCCGGCAAGAAAAATGACGGGTTTGTTGCTGGCGAGAATGGTTGCAAGTTCACGCATGCTGCATGGTGAGCCGCCCCATCCGGGCGGCATGTCGCCTCGTTCCACGGCTGGACCACTATAGACGGACCATTCCAATGGTACAAAACCTTGGTCCGCCGCCAATGCGGAGCAAGCAGCACCTATTGCCGAGCCACTGTCATTCGGAAAGGGTGGCACCCAGATAGCATCGAACAAGCCGGCAGCTCGTAGTGCACTATTCCATTTTATGTTGAGACCGCAGCCACCGACTATGCACAGATTGCGCGCGGAAAACCTCGAATGCCTCTGTATAGCACTCGCCAGTTTGCTAACGAGCAGACGCTCTTGGAAGCAATGAAAGGATGCAAGCACATCTGCGGGGGCTTTGGCCTTTAACCGTAGCACGCAGGCATCGAAGAACGCATGGACAGGCTCAAGCGCGGCGTCCTCGCTGCAACGACCGACTGGCTCCGTGAACATGCTAAAGTGCTTTTCATAGAGCTCCTGAAACACCTCGACGATGCTTTCATCGGCCGAACCGAGCGCGATGTAGGCCATCAACTTGCCCGCAACACCGAGGTCCCACTTGATGCGGTTAGCCTGCTTGTATGGTCCGAAGTGATAGCCTGCGGCAGCATAAGCATGCCCGATCAGCGGAAAGAGGCACTCGACGAACCTGGCTGCGTGGCGCTCTACATGGTAGAGCCGTGGAAAGGAGGCGCCGTCCCAAACCAGACAGAACGCGGGTTGCCCGGCCTTGGCGAAAGGACTGGTACAAAAAGCGGAAGCCACGTGACCTGTGACATGCGGATAGCTTTTATAAGGGAAGGCGCTCCCCTTGAGCATCAGCCCAGCGCCGTCGCGCGCTATGAGGAGGCCGTCGGCATCGCCCTCAACATACGGCGCCCCTTTAAGGGTAATGGGTGCAGTCCCGCTGAGAACCTGAAATTGTGACTCACTCTCGCCCCACCATCCATCGATGACGAACCGGTCAACGTCCCGCGGATCCAAACCGTGTTCTGCCAAGGCGACAACAACCGCATCGAGATTGTGGAGTTTTTGATATCGCGGATTATTGTCCCGCTTCTCCTGCTCCACACAAAAGACCAGCCTTCCGTCCTCGACAAGGGCGACTGCTCCGTCATGAGTCAGTTTGATACCGCAGATTCGCATACAGTCTCCGAACCTAATGTCAGATACACTCGATTTGAACGCTCCCCCAACTGCTGCTCACGTTGCGAGACTCAGATGGGCTCCCATCTTTCACGATGCACGCTCTGGGCCAGTTCCAATCAGAGGAATCGCCGGCAATTGTCTGATTAAAGTCGAGATTGGAGGCTGCTTGACCGATTCGTGACACCGAACGCGTTCGGTTTCGGACCAAGCACTCGGGCCTACAGCAACAATTTCCATGCGCGCGACCCGGGGCCCCCGTTATGCCTTCTGCGAGGTCGAGCGAACGGGTGCAGCGAAATTTTCTGCCGGCTAAACGAGATCATGGCCGCGCTGCCACGAAATGGCTCACCGTGAGACGAACGCGCTTCGTAATTCAGTTAGCGCCTAGGCATTCGCGCTAGGACGACATTATGAATCGTGGCGACTGCGCATCTCACAGGTGCCATGTGCCGAGATTCCGGGAGTGTCGGCAACACCGATGCGCTAGTCTGTACCGGCTTGGGAGTGACGGCACTTTGAGAAAACAAACAGATGCTCCTTTTTTAAGTGGTGTCTCGCTCAAGGTCGCGAACAGCCCCTGATCGTTGCACCGTCGTCTGTATTGCGTGAAGACACAGGGACGAGGATGCCCTCCACAGCTAGGACTCGGCAGTACAGGATCCGGGATCATGGCGGCTTGGTATATCCGCCTACCCACCTGTTATCTCAGCGCCGTCGATCGAGCCGCGTTTTGCCGCCAAGGACGTGGACACCTGAGCCCCCTCGGGCTCGAAGAATGTCGGATACAAGATAATTTGGCCGCGCGCGCAGCGCCAGAGTCGTTGAAGGTGACATATTGCAGTTCCTGACCACACCGTTTGAAGGTGGATCGTCATGGGTTGGTCCGCGCAAGCGACACGATTCGTTCTGGCCAAGGTTCATGGTCCTGATCAATCACCACTGTTAGTAGTTGATCAGGCGAGCGTCGAACGCCACTCTCTGGCCTGCTTAGAGCTCCTTTTCGTAGGCTGGTTGTCTTTAAAGAACCGGTTTGGTGGCTGGACGCAAAAATGAAAGACATGAGTGAAAGTGCAGAAGGCTTTCGTCGACCTTAAGCCCCCACTTCCTGCTCGCTCCGGTGTGGAGCGTTTCGCACATGGTCGTAGCATCCTGAACATCGCGTGGGTGCTGAAACGACGCACAATACCCACTCGATGGCTAGAATGGCCTGTCTTCCAACCCTACTCGCTCCGGAAATGCCAGCCAGCACATGCAAAGGGCTGGTACGACGCTTGCTTAAGGATGAATCGAAGTGCCATCGAGGCGCCCCGCCAGAGCGACTCCTTAACAAGTGGGTGACTATATGTCCGGTGTCGCCGGTGCATTTTTCTGCGCTTCAAGCGAACCATCGCCGCGTGTCCTTGATCAGCTAAACAAAATGATTCCGACACTTGCACTCCGTGGGCAAGCGGGTGTCGTCGTCTCTGCTTTTATGCAAGAGCGTGGACTCCGACATGGAACCTTTCGATCGAACGATAGCTCTGTGCTCATTGACTGCATCGAACGGGACCCGTGCTTTCGGCCTCATGTTGCAATCGCGCAGATCCGTGGCGGATCCTGTGGAACTGGAGATGGCGACGACGTGCAGTCAATGCCTAACCGCCATTTTGCCATTGCTCTGGACGGCGCCTTGGTGAACGCTCATGAACTCAAGAGCGAATTACTCGCTCGAGGCCAACTGATAGATACGAACACAGACGCCAAGCTCCTGCTGAGGTGGATTGAACACTCTTGCGAACGAGAATATTGGCGTCACGGCCGGCCCGTAAACTACGAAGCTATCTTTCGCGAGCTTGATGATCGTATCGATGGTGCCCTAAGTGCGCTTTTGCTAGATAAGGACGGAGATCTTGTTGCATACCGCAGTCGAAGCGGTTTGCGACCATTGGAGACTATGCGAGCAAGTAATGGCTTGTTGCTCTTTGCTTCTGAAAATTGTGCCTTCGCAGGCTTGGAAGGTGAGATCAGCCAGCTCTTGCCTGGGAGCATACAGCGCGTGGACGCCAAGACCGGCGCCAGCGTTGACCATGCCCTGAACTGCCGAGGACATAAGGCCAAGCTCTGCGCGTACGAAGCCCTCTATTTGGGAAGTCCAAACACGTCGGTCGAGGGCCATTCACATCGCCAAACCCGTTACAACATCGGGCTCTCTTTGGGAAGAATTGTTGCGGAGCGACTTCAAGCAGAGCCACTCTTGATGCCGCCAATCGTGTCCTCAATGCCAAATACTGGGGGCCCGTACGCCGATGGTCTATTTGACTCTTTCGCCGAACAGGGCGTGCTTGCCGAGCGTAGTGACGTAGTTGCAACGCAATTTCAAGAGCGAACGCTCCTCGGCAGAACCAGCGCCCGGCAATCTCGCATTGCCCAGAAGTATCGAGTTTCGGAACCGGCCATAGCCGAACGGACCTTAATAGTTGTCGACGAAGCCCTCATTCGAGGCGATACCAGCCAAGCCGTCACAATGATGCTCCTTGCCGCTGGAGCCAAAGACGTACATTGGGCGATAGGTTCTCCCCCTATAGTTGCGCCAAACTACTACGGCATGGGTATTGATACGCTAGATGAGCTCGCATTCTGGCAGGCATTGAAGCGGCTGCCGTCCGAGCTGCGCGCCCAATGCCTTCGCTTCCATAGGATGGAGCCGCCAGCACTCAGAATCGTTGAGAGCAACATTGCGACGGCGATCCAAGCAGCATCGATAACTTATCTGCCTTTCCGCGCCCTTGTATCCGTTTTGGCCGACAGGCTAGAGGGCATCGATCTATCACCGTTCACGTTCGACATGCCGACCCCCGCTGGACGGCAGCGCGCGCGTAGACACTTGGAAGCGTTGCTGGCCGCTTTTCCTGTCAATACCCCTCTGAGGTCAGAATCATGAAACCCGCTCTCGTATTTGACTGGAACGGAACACTGCTCGATGACACCTATGCGCTGCTCGAAACGACCAATGTCATTTTGGACCGCTTTGGTCGTCCGAGCATCGATATAAAGACCTTTCGGGATCGTTGTGATGTTCCCCTCTCTCTTCTCTACCTTAGCCTTGGAATGTCGCGCGAAGAGATTGAGGCAATGGAGCGTGATGATGGCGCACTATTTCACGACTTATACGAGCCTCTTGCGGCCAAGGCCGATCTACGTGAGGGCGCGCGCAGAGTGCTCGAGATAGCGCGACGACAATCCGCTCTACTCATCATCCTCAGCAACCACATAGTGGCGCCTCTACAGTCCCAGCTGAGGAGGCTTGGAGTAGATCACTACATTACCGATGTGCTCGCTTTTGAAAGCCGCGCCACGCAATACAAATCAATGAGCAAAGGAGAGCGGCTTCGGCTTTACATGCAAAGGTACGACCTGAAGCCCGCATCAACCTTCATCATCGGCGATATGCCCGTGGAGACTGATATTGCACGTAATCTCGGTCTGACGAGCATATCCATTACCGGAGGATTTGTTTCGACCTCGCGCCTGCAAGCCGCGCGTCCAGATTACACGATCAACAACCATCACGAGCTGCTGCCCATCCTGCAAAGCCGTGGCTACTTTTCGGAATGCTAAGCCATGAGTAAGGGATCATCAGCGAGCGCGGCTCCCAGACTGATCAAGCAGAGCGTAGGGCTTATCGGAGCGGGGCGCATGGGAACAGGTATAGGCATCAGCCTGCTGCGTCAGCAACGCGAACTCCACATCAAAGTCAACAAGGAGCGGTTCGGTGCCGATCGCCTGATAAGTGCAGGGGCCCGCGAACATACGTCGATCGCTGAGTTGGCGCAGCATGTAAGTGTGGTGGTGTTGTCCTTACCGTCCAGCCGCGAAGTTGAGATGGTGTGCCTTGATGACGATGGACTATTTGTCCACATGTGCCGAGGAGGCTTGATAATTGATTGCACAACCTCGTATCCTGCCTCGACTATTGCATTGGCGAAAACGGCGCAAGGACGAGGTCTAAGCTTTATTGATGCTCCAGTAACACGAAGCCCCGAGCAAGCAGAGCTCGGCCTCCTCAATGCGATGGTTGGGTCGGATACAACACTCTTTCCCGTCGCTGAACGCATTCTTGCTGCGTTTTGCGAGACCGTGATGCATGTTGGAGATGTCGGACACGGCCACAAGCTCAAGCTTGTTTACAACAGCATGACTATGGGCATAGCTGCGGTCGCCGCTGAGGTCTGCCAATTCGCGGATAGTCTTCAGATAGATCTTGTAACACTACGGTCTTTGGTCAGTCGGGGCTCTACGAACAGTGGAATATTCCAAGCCTTCGCCGCCTTTTTGTTGGGAGAGAAACCGGATGCACTGGCAATCTCGATTGCAAATGCTGCAAAGGACATCGAGTGTGCTGTGCGCCTAGCGCGCGAGAGTGCCGTTTCCGTGCCGGTCCTGGATGCTGCCGCGCAGGAACTCAACCTCTCAGTTGTCGCAGGCAAAGGTGAACTGACCCTACCACATTTGGCCCTATCGTAAATGCTTGGTATGGCTCCAAGCGGGCCATTTTTCCACGAGTCCGTGGCGCCCCTCGACTCCCTCGTCATCGAGAACGATGATTAGGACGAGACGGTCCGCATCTTCAAAGAAGTCAGCGGCGTTTCATACAACGATGGGCGGAGTTCGATCCAAACAGCCTCAAGGTCAATCGCATTCGCGAGGAAACCGAGTATGGCGGACTGCGCATCACCGCCGACGCATTGTTCCGCCAAGGCCCGTATCGTTATCGATATGGCCGTTGATGATGCGGTCGAACCGGGTCTACTGGAAATGGACTTGTCGGTTCTCCACGATCTTCCTGCTCCGCATCTGCGCGCTTATGCGCGTGAGATGGTCATCGCCGAGAAATTCCAGGCGATGGTCATGCTGGGCCGCGCCAATATTCGTGGTGCTCGCGGGCTATCATTGGCGCGGAAGTTTGGGGGCTTTGGCACACGCAGCTGTTATCCGTCCGCGCCGATTTGCCGGACAAAGTATCTTACTTCTGCTTCCGCCTGAATGAACAATAAGGTGTCAGTCCCGCAAGGAAAAAGAACCGCTGCCGGATTTCTCCGACAGCGGCTCAAGTCCGGGGAGAAGGCAGACGTACCGGTCTGCCAGCGGAGAAGGGGAGAGCGCTTGAAGCTATCCGGCGGCACCGTCGAACAATCGTTCTGCTCCGGTTTGGCACCTGGGATTCCGGTTCTAGCTCGCCTGGCTCACAAATTTGGTGTCGAGATAGCCCTCGATTGCCTCGAGGCCACCTTCCGAGCCGAAGCCGGACTCCTTCGTTCCTCCGAAGGGCACTTCGGGAAGCCCAAGCCCATGATGATTGATCGATACCATCCCGCATTGGAGATCGGCCCCGATCGCGGCCATGGTTGCGGCGGATCGCGTGTAGGCATAGGCGGCGAGCCCGTAAGGCAGTCGATTGGCCTCCGTGACAACGTCGTCATAGGTCTTAAACCGCGCAATCGGGGCGACAGGGCCGAACGGCTCTTCATTCATGATGCGCGCTTGAGGTGGAAGATCGGTCAGGACCGTCGGCTCGAAGAAGTACCCCGCATTGCCGATACGCTTGCCGCCGGTGCGCAACTGGGCGCCGCAATCGAGAGCGTCCGCGACAAAGCTCTCCATTGCGTCGATCCGCCGCGAATTGGCGAGCGGTCCCATGCGGCTGTCTCTCTCAAGGCCATTGCCAACCTTGATCGCGCTGGCCTCGGCAACAAACCTCTTGACGAAATCTTCATAGACACTCTCATGCACCAGAAACCGCGTCGGCGAGACGCAGACTTGGCCGGCATTGCGGAACTTGTTCGCCGACAAAATTCTTGCGGCTTTCTCGACGTCGGCATCTGGGAAAACGATGGCAGGCGCGTGCCCGCCGAGTTCCATGGTGGTGCGCTTCATGTGGGCGCCGGCAAGGGCTGCGAGATGCTTTCCGACTACGGTCGAACCGGTGAAGGAGACTTTACGGACGATAGGATGGCGTATGAGATGGTCTGAAACTTCGGATGGCACGCCGAAGACGAGATTGATCACGCCCGCCGGCGAGCCCGCATCCGCGAAACTACGCACCAGCTCCATGCAGCTCGCTGGCGTCTCTTCAGGTCCCTTGACGATGATGGAGCAGCCGGCTGCAAGGCTCGCCGAGATCTTCCGCACGGCCTGGTTGATCGGAAAATTCCAGGGCGTAAATGCCGCAACCGGCCCGACAGGCTCCTTGGTCACGAGCTGGGCAATATTGCCAAAGCGCGCCGGCACGATCCGCCCATAAGCGCGCCGCCCTTCTTCGGCGAGCCAGTCGATGATATCGGCAGCGAGGAGCGTTTCAGCACTCGACTCGCTCAGCGGCTTACCCTGTTCGAGGGTCATGATTGCAGCGATGTCGGCTGCGCGCGAGCGCATGAGCTCGGCGGCCTTGCGCATGGTCCTGTACCGGTCGAAGGCAGAAACCTTTCGCCAGATCTCGAAGCCGTCCGCCGCCGCCGCGAGGGCACGATCAAGATCACCGCGGGATGCGTAAGGCGTTTCGCCAATGGGCTGTCCGGTCGCGGGGTTGAGGATCTCTTCCGAGCGCTCTGCCTCCCCTTCCGTCCATTCCCCGGCAATGAACATCTTGATCTGGGGGTACACAGGTTGTGCCTGCACCGCTTGTTCCGGATTGTTCATGCCTCAATGTCCCCAGCGAAGAGCCAGCGGGTTGAGCTCGTGCGCAAGCTCGATCAATCCAGCTCTCGTCGCCGGATGGAGCCCATCGAGCGGATGCCGCACCGCTTCGTATTTGATCACACCACCTTCAGCCATCACGCTCTTGGCAGCGCGCAGGCCGCACTGGCGGTTCTCGAAATTGATGAGCGGCAGCACCTTTGCATAGGCAAGAGCGGCTTCTTGCCTGCGTCCCGCTTTGTGGTGATCGAGCACCGGGCGAAGCAGATCGGGCAGCAGCGCACTCGACATCGTTCCGGTCGCACCGGCGTCGAGGTCTGCCATCATGGTGATGGCCTCCTCCCCGTCAAAAGGACCAATGATGGCCTCACCGCCGAGCTCGATCAGACTGCGCAACTTGGCAGCAGCAAACGGGACCTCGATCTTGAAATATCTGGCGAGCGGCACCTCGCAAGCGAGGCGGACGAGAAACGGGACCGTCAATGTAACGCCGGAGAGCGGCGCGTCCTGGACCATGATTGGGATCCCTGCCGCGTCTGCGACCCGGCCGAAATGGCCAATCATGGCCCCGTCATCCGCCTTGAGGCTTGCACCATGATAAGGCGGCATCAGCATGAGGAGGCTTGCGCCACGTTCGGCCGCATAGCGGGCGCGTTGCACCGCAATCTGGGTGCTGAAATGGCTGCAGGTCACCATGACTGGCTTGCGGCCCGCGACATGCGAAAGACAGAGCTCGACCAGAATGTCGCGTTCTTGATCAGACAGCAGGAACTGCTCGGAATAGTTGGCCAGAATGCAGATCCCGTCCACGCCTTGATCAATCATGCAATCGATAACGCGCCGCTGCCCTTCAAGATCGAGATCTCCAGCCTCCGTGAACGGCGTCGGAGCCACCGGGAACAAGCCGCGATAGATGGGAGTCTTCGCACTTCTCATGTAGAGGATTCCAGACAGGAGGCGGTCAGTTGCTGTCGAACGGGGTCAGCCATCGCAAACATCTAAGGAATGGCGCCGATACCGGCGCACTTTTTTGACAGATTGACTAGCATGGCGTCACAAACGAGATTGGTTTGAGGCTTTGCTCGCGTTGGACGCCTTTCGTGCCTCCCCATTAAATCCAGCCAGGCGGCACCAGGTCCGTGAGGACGGCAAGACATTCAAACAGGAAGTAGCTTCCGAAGATCAGCTCGACGTTCTGAGCCGCATCGATATCGCGCACAATCGCCTTTCGGGTGAAGCAGCCGCCGGTGAGCATTCCAGGCGGGCGCGGGTCATCGGGAGCAGTCGGCGTCAGGTATTTCGAGCTCAGCTGAGTAACTGTGCGCTCCGCAAATGATCGATATCTGGCGCCCCGCTCAGGACCAAGTGCGGATGCGAGGCGCAGCGCCGCGGCAGCAGCGATAGCAGTGGCCGCAGTATCCCTGCTGGTATTGGGGATCGCCGGATCGTCGAAATCCCAGAAGGCAATGAGATCCGCAGGGACATGGTCGATCCACCAGTCAAGAAGGCGCACGGCGTAGTCGCGCCATAGTGGTTCGTCCGGGCGGACCATGGCGGCGTGAGCGGTGTAGAGCATCGCCCATCCCTGCGCCCGGCCCCAAGTGCTGATATCGCTATAGCCCTTGTGCGTGTGCGTTCTGAGCACCTCGCCGGTCTGTGGATCAAGGGTGGAAGACTGGATAACTGAATTGTCCTGCCGTACGTGGATCTCGAGGACACGCCGCATATGTGCATTGGCGACCTCCTCCATCCGGGCATCGGAAAGCTCGTCCGCGGCCCAAAAGAGCAGGCCTGTCGCCTGGAGCGAGTCGATGCTGCTCTCGGAGGCTCCGACTGCGCTCGCCTCCTCGGCATCCCTGCCCAACGGTATCAGTCCGAGGTGTGGATCGAACATATCACGAAGCGACCTTGCAGCTGTCAGAGCCACCTCGCGCGCGTTTTCGTCCTCGAACAGGATGCTGCCGAGGGCGCCAGCATGATAGAAGCCGAAACCCTTGAAGGCCGTAAGCCGCTCGGCACGCGGCAACATTCGGCTTAGCGCAGCACGCGCGTCTTCGATTGGGAACTGCCTGGGATTAGCGAGATGCGCGAGCCAAAGCTCGCCGACAAAGGCCCCGCCGGTCCAATCACCATCGGGCGTAAACGTCCATGTTCCGTCGGCGGCACTCGCCCAGTGTGGCAAGCCCGTGCGTGCAGTGTCCCTGGTCTCGGCAATGCGCTTCAACATACGCTCGCGCGCGGGCAGATATTGGCTTTCCGACATGGCTCTGATCCAACATAAAACTTGCCGCGCGGCTTTGGCCTGGCGGCAACTTAAAGCTCTTTACCAACAGGTCCTGGACTGGGGTGAACGGTTAATGTTCACCAGACTTCCAAGCGTGCGCTTGGTTGCATCGCTGCCGAGGAGCACGCCTCGTCAGCAACACCGCAGGGAAAGCCGCGCGCAAGTTTATGCCGATCACCATGCCCTCCTGACGTAAGCGCGCTACTTTCGAGAAGTCACTTTGGTCGTTTAGTGATGCGAGTCCGCAGCGCCGATGGCGCCCGTATCGTAAAGATGCTTCAATGTCCTGGCGTCATAGCCCAGCTCTTTCAGAATCTCTTCCGTTTGCGCACCGAGCTTTTGCGGGGGCAAACGCACGTCCGGCTGCTCGCCGTCGTAGCGCACGGGATGGCTGACGAGGGTGATGGGAGTTCCGGTCGCGCCGGTCACGACCTGAAAATTTCTGTTGTGCACAATCTGCGGATCCTCAACGACGTCAGCATAATCGTTCACCGCAGCGTGCCAAATTCCACGCGCCTCGAACAAGGCGATGCATTCGGTGGTTGTGCGTTTGGCGACACTGGGCGCAATCATGGCTGAGGCTTCGTCCCGCCGGCGATACGCCTCCCCGTCAGGAATTCGCTGGTCGAGCGGAAGGCCAAGCGCGTCTGAGAGCGCCTCCAGCGATCCCAAAGAGATCGCAATGTGTCCATCGCGTGTCGCATAGATGCCGTAGGGCGCGCCGTAGTACCAGCCCGCCACCGGACCCGGCTGACGGACGTCGTCAGGCCTTTGGCCGTTCAGGTAGCAGGTAAAGGATTCCATCTGCAGGTCGAGCGCAGCCGACAGTAGGCTAACATCGACGCGGCAGCCCTGCCCCGTGCGCGCTTTCCTCACCAGGGCAGCTAGAATGCCCGCGGCAAACAAGGCGGCGCCGTGATGATCGATGGCGGAAACGCCCACAGCCCGCGGCCCCTGCTCGCGACTTCCGGTGATCATCGCAAGTCCTGATAGGGCCTGGATCAAGAGATCCTGGCCGGGGCGGTTGACGTAGGGCCCGTCAGGACCGTAGCCGGAGGCAGCCGCATAGATGATCTGCGGATTGATCTTCTTTGCATCCTCGTAGCCGAGACCAAGCTTGTCGAGCACACCCGGACGGAAGTTCTCTGCGATTACATCCGATTTCGCGATCAGTTGCCTGGCGATGACGACGGCTTCGGGTTTTTTCAGATCGAGCGTGAGGCTGCGCTTGTTGCGGTTGCCCGTGAGAAGCAACATTGACTGGCCATCAACCCGCTTGTCCGCCCCGCCCCATTTCCTCTGAAAGGCCCCTCCGGGCGGTTCCACGGCGATCACGTCCGCACCGAGGTCGGCGAGAAACTGCACGCCGACCGGACCCATCAGAAAGTGATTGAGGCTGAGGACACGAATGCCCTTCAAGAGATCGACCATACGTCCTTGCTTTCGGTTTTGCCTGAAATCGAGCTGCTTGGCTCTCGATTTCTGAAATCGATTTCAGACTTAGGCCGCGCAAGAACCGGAGTCAAGCAAATCAACCAACTTTCGAATGAGATTCGCTTCCCCCGCTCGATGTGCGCATGAGAGGGCCAGAAATAGCGCCGACAGCCCGTATACAGGGCTTGAGAAGGTGGCGCTCATGATGGTTTAACCCTTTTGAGAGGGTGCCCCTCTCCTTCTTCTGGTTGACCAACGCAAATGGACAAGAAACCTGTAATCGCGCCAAAAGGCCGCCTGCAGCCGCGCGTGAAGATCGAGGACGTTGCCCGGAAGGCGAATGTGTCGCCGGCGACGGTATCGCGAGTGCTCAATCACCCCGATATCGTACGGCCGGAGCTTCGCGACAGGGTCATGCGGCATATCAATGACCTCGCCTACACACGCGATAGCGCAGCCAGAGCATTAAAATCGGGACGCATGCGGACCGTCGGCGTCATCGTTCCGACGCTGGCGCTCGGTATCTTTGCAGAAGGGGTCGAAGCGCTCCAGAACCGCCTCAGCGAAAGCGGCTACACGCTGTTCATTGCGAATTCGCAATATGACCAGCGGCGTGAACTTCAGGAACTGCAAAGTCTCATTGAACGTGGCATCGATGGAATTGTGCTGGTCGGAGCTTCCCACGGACGGGAGCTGAGGAGTCTGATCGAACAGGCAAGCGTACCCGTCATCACCACCTATGTTGCCAAGGCCGGCGGCGGCATCCCCGCGATCGGAATCGACAACGAAAGCGCCACCCGCGAGATGACGGAGTATCTGCTAAGGCTTGGACACGTCCGTTTCGGCGCAATTGCCAACGTTGTTGCTGCGTCAAACGACAGATCCCGTGCCAGGCTTGAGGGAATTCAGCGCGCGCTCTCGGACGCCGGCCTCCCGCTCAAGCCAACCCAGATCGTCAAGGCCGATTATTCACTTGCCCAAGGCCGTAGTGCCCTTCGTCAACTCCTCACCGATCACCCGGACACGACAGCAGTCATCTGCACCACCGACACGCTTGCCATCGGTGCAATGGCAGAGGCTCGCAAGATGGGTCTGGCCGTACCGGCCACGCTTTCCATCACAGGATTTGACGATGTGGAGCTGGCGGCGCAAATGGACCCGCCGCTCACAACGGTCAGTGTTCCGGCAGCAGAAATCGGCCGGGGAGCCGCCGATTATCTCATCAATGCCATTGCTGGAAGTCCTGTCCCGAGAAGTGTCGTGTTGCCTTATCGGCTGGTCATGCGCTCATCGAGCGCGCCGCCGCGCTCCAGCGCCCGTCCCGCCCGTCGCGGGCGCAATCGAGATCATTGATCGGGCCACGGTTCCTGAAAACTATTCAGAACCGTAGCCTGGCCTTCGCGTCCCAAGACCCGGTGACGGAAGCTGCTCGCCCCATAACATTATTCGGCCGTAAGTAGAGGCGGCTGAGATGCGATGCGCCGCCTGCGCGATCGTCAATGGCACAAGATCTTCTCAATGCTCGCGTTCAACGTGAACGGAGTGAACGGGCGCATGGTGGTGGCTGGCGCCCAATTCGTGCAGTCTATGATGCAGGCGATGATGCGCAAGTTCCAGGGCAGCTCGCAGCCGCGAGTGTCGCGCTTCGTCGGACTTGGGAGCGAGCGTGTCCATATAGGCGATCGATCCCTCGATTTGTGCAAGGACCGAGACTGCATCTGCGGTGGCAAAGATGGGCATCTCGCCTACTTTGACATATACCGCACTGGTGTGCGCCGCAATGTCGGCCTCGCGTCCGGCGACACTGCCCCGAACGCGCAGCGCGATCCAGCATGACTCGCTGATCGGCAGCGAAAGCTGTCCCTTGCACGACAAGCCCCCACATCGAATCTCCTCGACGACGCGGCCGTTGCGGATCAGCTCCACCCGCGCTGACGGAACGCTGACCGATTCGATCCGCCAGTCGATCGTGAGGGTGCCGCCTGAATGGGGAAGCGCGACCGTTCCTCCAGGGCGCCGTCCTTCAACGATCATCTCAACCAGAGGCCCGACAGTGATGAACGTGTCCCCCCTACGTACGGCATCCATCCAGTTGCGATACGTGAAGTCGTTTTCGCCAAGCCGCACATAGGTCCGCGAGCCCCCGAGGAGTGCGGCAGCGTCCATCTTGTCGGAGCCGGCTACCAGCGGCAGATGGTACCCGATATTGAGGTAGCGATACCAGTCGGCAAGACCAAATGCGCTGATCTGCGCGGTCCGCGGGTTGAACGACATCATTTCGATGGCGTCGACAAGGCCGAGCACGATGTCGGCCGCACGTTCCGCCTGCGGGTTCGGCGCATGCGGCATTACGACCAGGCCCCCTTGCTGACGGCAGCGCTCCGCCCAGTCGGCCATGGTCGCTTCCAGAACATGGCCGATCGCAGCTTCGTTGGACCCGCCGCAAGAGAGCGGATTGATCATCTCACCTTCGTAGCCGAGTAGCGATATGTGCCCCAGAACCTGCATCCGGTTCTCCGTGCCGACCCGAACCAGGAATTCCCCGTCCCCGCCGAAATCCTTTGCCCCGATCGTCGTGCGTCCGTCGAAATCGGCGACGTTGGTGAATAGCTCGCCCCACTGTGCGGCGAGCAGGTTGACGACGTTGACACCCTCCGCCTTGCCCTCAAGCAGCGCTGTCTGCGGGCTCAGGAAATGGACGTGCGTATCAGAGCTGACCCATCCCTGTTCGCGCCAGCGCAGCACACGGTCGAGCGCAAAGGTGAGATTGTCCGTCGTTGCAGTGATTTCGACGATGGCGCGCAACGGACGCACCTCAAAACCCCTGCAGATCTCAACGAACACGGGCCCGAGCGGCAGGTCCGCCTCGCAGCTGCCGTCCACGTAGGCGTACTGGTTCAGCCCATTGGCAAATTCGCCCGAGAAGTCCTCGAACCTGCCGGTATTGACCTTGCGGTGATGTCCCTTGGGTGGCAGATACTCCCCGTGCTCACCATGGAGATGCAGCCGCGCGGCAACACGCACCCCGCTGCCCTTCTCAACGATGCGGATCTTGACCGGTCTTGTGGCCGGTTCGACTCTTGCCACGGTGAGCGAGGCGCCGCCTGCGTTAGCGCAACCTTCCAACGATCGAAGATCGAATATGTGCGAGCGGCCATCGTCGGAGCACAGATAGAGCCTTGCGTCGGGATGCGCGGAGTACTCGACGATGACATCGTTGGCGGAGCGCACGGGTTGCACATCAACTTTGGCGCCCAGCCAATCCGCTCTGGAGTACTCGAGCACTGCGCGGGCCGAGATAACCGTTCCGAGGTCCATGCCGATCTGCTCGCCTCGATCGTCGACATCGAGCTCGCCAAGCTTATTGAGATGAACCCCGGGCGGCAGCCTCACCTTCAGCTTGCGACGGCCCTGGAGGCGCAGCGGGTGCTGGGTGAGCGTTGTCGTCGTCACCGCAAAGACAAGCGAGATTTCCTGTTCCGCGCGCAAGCTTAGCGCCGAAAGCTCCTTGTCCGGATAGGGGTTCGGGAGCGCGTAAAGCCACAGGTTCTCACCTTGTCGATCCATGCGTCCCGATTGGGTGCGGGCCTCGCCCTGGAAGAAGCTCGCCCCCGGCGCTCTGCCGAGTATAAAGTCCTCGCCCGTGCTTGCATGCACGATGGGGCCGCGTAGCGGCAGGGCGGCGAACGCACTCGCACTCCAGGAGATGTGGTTCTGCTGGATCGCGAAGCGGCGCAGCACCGGCACGTCGGTCTCGCTGCCGTCGGCATAGCGGAGCCCGTATGTCGCCACCCGCTCGCCGAGTGGATTGCCTTCTACAGGTAGCGTAGCCGGGCCGATCTCTCCGAAACCATCGGGGCTTATACTGGGGCGGTCTGCGACCACTTGCACGAACAGCACATAGCTCGTCATTGCCCGCGGCAACGCAATTACGGCAGGAGGGGCCCCGGGGCGCAGCTCCAGCACATCCGGCCCTGTTTCGCTGCCGAAGAGAAAGGGCATGCCGCGATGAGTCTGGAGCCCGCGAAGCGAATCGATCCACCCGGTGTCACCCGGGCGGTTGGCGAAACCCTCACCGGTATTTGCGCGCCTAGCGTTGAAATATCGCGTCAAGTCGACAGGCGTGAAGTGTGGCGATGAAGGTGTTTTCATGCTGAGGACTCCAGTTTCAGCAACTCTGGTGCCGCGCAAGCAGTCTTTGTCTTGTGAATGACTGCTCGCGCAAGGAGGCTTGCGCCAATCCCATGCCTATGCCCATGCCCAGCATGAAGGGATACGCGCGAACCGTTATGTTTTGCACTTGATGCGAACACTTTGCGTCTGTCGCGGCGAAGCGCAGGGGCAGAGTGTTCATTCACCGATGTAGAGGCGACCCCGCTTCTTGGCGATGTGGTAGACCAGCACGCTTAGGAGCGCGATCAACGATCCGTAAACGGGAAACATCCAGGCGATGTGCTCGCGTTGCAACCAGACCAGCAGATAGGGTGACGTCCCGCCAAACAGAGAGACGCCGAGCGCATAGCCGAGAGCCACTCCGGTGGTCCGCACGGCGCGCGGCATCAGCGTGGTGGCGATGAAATTATAGAGGGCCATGTTGAAGCCCACGATCGCGCCGCCGAACACCGTGACAAAGAAGAACGTGACGATGCCTTTTTCCGAATAGAGCAGTGTCAGGAAGAAGCATGGAATGAGCAACAGGCGCAGCAGCGTGAACGCGCGCGAGGGTCGCACCTTGTCCGCGAAAGCGCCGATAAGGGGCGCCGTTGACATCCAGATCAGGACCATCAGCGTCATGATCCCGTACACATACGTGCTGTTCTCCTTGAAGACCGTGTTGGCCATGTTGGGCAGGCCGGTGTTCCACGCATAGTTGGCGATCTGCACCGAGCCGATCACCAGGATGACGGCGAGCAGCGAAAGGCGGACGCTCCATAGCGTTTTCCACACACCGCCAGTCGTTTCCTGAATACGCGAAGACTCGTCTTGCCGATGCATGGCTCGATTGATCAAGGTTTCCGGCACCGTGGTGCGCAAATAGATGATCAAAAGGCCCAGCAGGCCACCGACCGCAAAGGGTATGCGCCAGGCCCACTCGCGCATGGCTTCAGGTGCGACCGAGGCGCTCACCAGGAAGGCAACCAGGCTCGATCCAAGGTTTCCCAACTGGATAAATGTGCCACCAATCAGACCGAGGTAGTGCCCCTCTTTGCCAGGTGGCGCCAATTCAATTGCAATGGCGTTGGCGACACCAGCCTCAGCGCCAGTAGCAAGCCCCTGAATGAGCCGCATGATCAGCAGCGCTATCGCCGCCGTGACGCCGAGATCCTTGTAGGTGGGCAGCAAGGATATCAAAAGCGAGCAAACCGCCATGGCCGTAACCGAGATCAACATCACGCGCTTGTGGCTGATGCGATCTGCGACCGGCCCCAGCAAAGCCGCGCCCAGCGGCCGAGCGCAAAAACCCGCCCCGTACACGGCCAGTCCCGCTAGCAGCGAGGTGGTGGGATCATCGGAAGGGAAGAAGTGCGGCGAGAGAAACGCTGCCATTACGCCGTAGACATTCCAGTCGTACCACTCCAGCGCCACCCCTCCTCCAAGGCCGGCGGTCATCCGCTTGTTGGCAGTTTGCTTGTCAAGCTGGATGGGTACTGCGCTGGGCTGAGCAATGATGTTCATGGGTCCTCGGGCTCTATTGATGTCGTTAATAATTTTAAGGGTCGCGCGAGAACGAGCAGCCGCTCGTCGGCCCAACTGCGCCCGCAGCGGCGGGGTCTATGAGAGCGGCGGCCTTGAGGAGGCCGGACCGCGGAAGCGCAGGCGCAAAGGGTGCCCGGGATGCCGGTGGAAAGCCCGCCTCCCTTCGCGTATTTGCGGGCCTCGCCTCAGGAGCGGCCATTGCACGATCCTAACGGCGCAGGACGCCTCCATCGTTGCCTCCGACTTGCGCGGCGGCTCGCATAAAGCGCGCGCGACATTCCGTGCCATTCCCATGGCTAACCCTCCTCCTGTTGCTCTTAGCGCGCTTCTGAAGAAGCTGATGTTCTTGTTGGACGGCGCGGCGTCAAAGAGCGCCGCAGCGTCAATGAGATCCTTCAGATGCGCCCGCTCTCGCTGGCCGCACGCTTCCGGTTTCCCGCATTTGTCAGCCTTTTTCTACACCATTCCTGAAATCGATTTCACGATCAATAAGAATTCAGAACTGTGGAGTCAAGCCGCTTTTCAAGGCTAAGGCGCGCCTCATGGGGCGCCGTCAGCCCGCTTGAGCGACCGGTGCCAGCGGCGCGGGGACTGATTCAGCCCAAAAACAGGCCCTAAGAACCGTCGTTGCCAAGAAATCGATTTCAGTTTATGCGCTGGTTCTCATATTCCTTCAGGAGAACCGCTCCATGACCAAGACGTCCGATCTCATCCAGTCGACATCTGTCGCGCCCCACGTGCGCCTTTTGACGCTGAATAGGACATCGAAACGAAACGCCTTGAGCAACGAACTGATTGTGGATCTAGGCGCGACCTTGCGGGATGCCGCAATTGACGAAGATGTCCGCTGTGTCGTGATTTGTGGCAGCGATGCGTTCTTCTCTGCCGGCGCCGATATCAAGGAGATGCGAGAGCGCGGCTTTGAGGCAATCGACAATCCCGCGCGACGTTCTGCCTGGCGGGATGTCGCCAATTTCCCCAAGCCTCTCATTGCCGCAGTCGAGGGCATTTGCTTCGGCGGCGGCCACGAATTGGCACTGCTCGCGGACATCGTGATAGCAGGCGAAGGGGCGGTATTTGGACAGCCTGAGATTAACATCGGGATATTGCCGGGCGACGGCGCGACGCAAAGGCTGACACGCGTTGCTGGCAAATCGCTGGCCATGCTGATGATCCTGAGCGGCCAATCCATCACGGCGCGGATCGCGATGCAGGCCGGCCTTGTGGCGGAAGTTGTCGAAAGCGGCAGGGCGCAGATTCGTGCGGTCGAACTAGCCGATCTGATTGCGCAAAAGCCTCCCCGTTCGGCTGAACTTGCCAAAGCTGCAGTTCTCGCCGCGTTTCAGACCACGCTGGACGCCGGGCTCGAGTTTGAACGGCAAGCGATCCGGTTTGCCTTCAGCACAGCTGACCAGCAGGAAGGCATGAACGCCTTCTTTGAGAAGAGGCCGCCAAACTATCGCGGAAACTAGCTACCGCGATCTGCTCGCATGCGGCGCCAGCAAAGCTGGACCGCGTAACATGGGCCTTTCAACACTCCTTTGGGTCGACCAGGCCGGCGCTACGGGCGACGATTTCGTATTGGCCGGCCCTTGCCACACCAACGTACATGTTCATCCTACAGTGGCGCTTGCCCGGCACCATCTCCGCCGGCCCGCCAGGCCCTTCCGCAAGCTTTGCGTGGTCGAGAGCGGCGGCGACCGCCTCGCGGTCAAGCGTACCAGCTTCCTTGACTGCGGCTTCCCACAGCTTCAATCCTCGATAAGTGCCGGTCGCGGCGCTGCCTGCTGAGAACCGGAACTTGCCAGGAAACTGCTTTTCGTAGGCCGACTGAATTTTGGCGCTCACCGGATCTTCCACCGCGAACGCCCTGTAGTAGTCCAGGCTGCTGGCGAGGCCTTCGATCTCGTGAGCCTGATTCATTTCGAGCGTGTTCTCGTCATAGTAGACGCAGCCAAGCCGTCCCCCATTCCTGGAAAAGCCCGCTTCATAAAGCTGTTTGAAGAAGGAGCCGACGCCCGGGGGGATGACGCTGTTGAAGACCACGTCTACTTTGTTGGACGTGATGCGGCTCACGGTCGATGAAAAATCGATCTGGTCAAGGGGATAGTACTCCTCGAACACCACCTCCCCGCCGCTGCTCTCGATCACCTTGCGCGCATAGGCGTTGATTGTTTGCGGCCAGACGTAGTTGGAGCCAGGCAGCGCGAAGCGTCTGCCCCCGTTCTTGATCAGCCAGGGGATGAACCGGTCGCAATTCTGCGCCGGAACCGGGCCGGTGCAGAACAGATTGGGCGTGCACTCCTTGCCTTCGTAGGCCTGCGGATAGATGTAGAGCGTCTTGCCACGAGAGATGATGATGTCCTTGATGGCGTTACGCATCGAGCTCGCAATGCCACCGAGCACCAGGTCGACCTTGTCTCGCTGAATCAGCTTGCGGACATTGCCGACAGCGACGGACTCGTTGGACGCGGTGTCCTCGATCAGGAGCTCGATGGGGCGCCCCAGTAGACCACCGGTCTCGTTGATCTCGTTGACCACCATGCGAGCGACATTGGCGTCGGTATTCCCGGCAAACCCGAGTGCCCCCGTAAGGTCGGTGGCAATGCCTATCCTGATCGGGCCTTCGGCGGCGTTGGCCCAGTCAGGACGGATCACCCAGCTGGCCGGGCCGGCCGCAATGGCCGCCGACGCAAAGGCGAAATTGTAGAGAAAGCGGCGGCGGCTGAGTTGTCGGCGATCATTCAACATCGAACTGACCCATAGCCTTAAATCCACGTGCCTTGCTCTTTCCCCGGGACCGGCAGCCTGAAAGCTATCTGTCATTTTAGGTTTCAAGCAGCCTCTTCCGCTCGCGTTTGGGTAAAATCGCGTAACAAAGGGCAGCCTTCAGGACAGTCTGAAAAACTCCTTCGCGTTCCCGCCAAGGATTCTGATCGCCAAACGCTCTGCGTCTCGCGACTGAAAGTAACCGTTCGCGACTTTTTCGTTCAGAACCTCACCGATCAACCGGCGTGCGCCCTGTATCGCGGCAAACGTCTCCTCAACGTGAAGACAATCTCCTCCGATCATCATTCGCGATTCATCTGGCAGGACTTCAATGGATTCGTGGAGGGCAAGCTTGAAATGTGACGGGCTCAATAGAAAAGACCAGCACAAATCAAGCCAGACATTTCGGTACACAAAGGCCATTCCCAACAGGTCCCGGCTCCATGGATAGGCCAAATGCATCAACAGAAAGCGGGTCCGAGGATGACGCTCAATCAACCCGGTCATGCGTAGGGGGTGGGAGCCGCTTATGATTGCCGTTCCAAGATGAGTTTGGACTGGCAGGTCGGCCTCGCCTGCGAGTTGGCAAAACAAGTCGACGACAAAGTCGCAGAACGCCTTGCGCGCCGCAGGGGATGGAGACCTTTGTCCCCAAGCCTGCCGAGCCAGTTCCTCGTCCGGTTCGTCAAAGCTTAGATCCCGGTCATAGGCGAGTGCGTTCTTGAGCGCGATGTGATTGCGCCGTGAGCAGCCGGCAACGAGCTCACGGATTGCGTCGCAATAATCATCGAAGGTTTTCACCTCGAGGCCGAGGCGCCGCAGCAACGTATGCCCGCAATTTCCATTATGATCGCGAGATTCGGGGTGCCAGCCGAGGGCGAATGCGTTAATCCGCAGGACCGCATCGTAACTTTGCCCAAGGACCGGCCGCGGATCCATCAACGGATCGAGAAAAGGGTCTGTTACGATCCTTCCGATGGCGGCCCGCCCGATCACCTCACTTGGCCATGTCGCCTCCTTGTGACGCAAGCGCACTGACGCATCTACCGCCTCCCAGTTGTCGCGAGTGATTCCAGTGTCGGCGACGCCGTAAAGCTCGGCGACTCCGCGGACGAGGTTACGGACGAATGCGTTCGATCCGCTCCTCTCGAGGAACGGCGCAAGGGCCTCCCAGGTGGTCGGCTCGGGAGGGATAGATACCATTTCGATGGTTGCCTTAGGCTCGGATGGCAGCACGTGACTCGTCCAAGCCGCATAGCTCTGTTGGAACAGTTTCAACAGATTTACGTCCGCGCTATGTGCGACCTCGGCCATGTGATGTTCATGGACATCGACGACTTGGCACGAATTGACAAAATCGCTCATGGTTTCGGACATTGCCCCTCTCCGTTCAGCCATCGCAAGAAACTCAAATGCGCCACCTTCGACATGGAGATAGCCTCCGGCGAACGCCTCTACGGCGCTAGATACGACAACAGCCGCGGGTCGTTGCGCAGCTGCTGCGACGCGCCCGAAAGCGCGACACGGCCGCGATCGAGCACATAGGCCTGCTCCGCTACGGGCATTGCGAGGTCGAGGTGTTGCTCGACGATGATGATGGCGATCTCTCTGGCTAGCTCGACCAACCGCTCGGTGATCTCCTCGATGACACCGATCCAGACACCCTCGGTCGGCTCGTCCAGCAGGAGGAGTTTCGGGTTTCCGAGGATCGCGCGCCCTATTGCGAGCATCTTGCGCTCGCCACCGGAGAGCGTTCCGGCCGGCTGATCGAGGCGCTGGCCGAGTTTCGGAAACATCTTCATCACCCGCTCCACTGCCGATCCATCGGGGTGCAAAAGCGATCCGACGGCGAGATTGTCACGCACGGAGAGGCGCGCGAACACTGAATGCTCTTGCGGCACATATCCAATGCCGGCCCGCACCCGCACTTCGGTCCGCCGGCGATCGATGTCTTGGCCGTTGAACTGCACGCCGCCCTTCCATGCCGGCAGTTCGCCGACAATCGCTTTCATGAGCGTGCTCTTTCCGGCGCCGTTGCGGCCGAGGACGGCGACCCCGCCATGCGGCGGGATGGCCATATTGACGCCGAACAAGACTTGGCTACGTCCATAGCCGGCATCGAGATGCTTGATATTGAGGAATTCAGGCACGGCGCAGATAAATCTCCTGGACGCTTCTGTTGGCTTGGATCTCGGCAACCGTTCCTGACGCCAGCACCTTGCCCTGATCAAGCACCGTCAAGCGGTCGCAGATGTCGCGGATGAAATCCAGGTCGTGCTCCACGATGACGAGCGAGCAATGCTGTTTGATCGGCTGCAGCAATTCGCCGGTGACGCGGCGCTCTTCCAGGCTCATGCCGCCGGTGGGCTCGTCCAACAGCAGCAGGCGGGGTCGGCATGCGAGCGCCATCGCGATCTCCAACCATTGCTGCTGCCCGTGAGATAAGGTCGCCGCAGCATCAAAGGCGCGATCGGCGAGCCGGAACTGGAGCAGCATCGTCATGACCTCCTCGTGCAGTCGTCCTCGAGTGCGCGAGAACGCCAGGTCCAGCAGTGAGGACCTGGCCTGCAGCGCGAGCAGGATGTTGTCGTAAAGCGTGAGGGTCGGTAGGACGGCGGTGATCTGGAATTTCAAGCTCATGCCAGCTCGCGCACGCTCTGGCGGCGTAAGCGAGGTGACGTCAGTGTTGATGAACGTCACCTTGCCTCGGGTTGGCACGAGCGCACCTGCAAGACACTTCATCAGCGTGCTCTTGCCCGAGCCGTTCGGTCCGATCAGGCCATGAAACTCTCTGTCGCCGACCGTGAGCGCCGCTCCGTCTAGCGCCGTGAGCTTGCCAAAAACCTTGGAGACGCCGGCGGCTTCAAGGAGCGGCATTGCGCTTCTCCTTCAGGCTCGGGCCGAAACGACCGACACGTTCTCGCTCACCTAGCACGAGGCTGATCAAGCCGAGGGGCCGGAACAGAATGACGAGCAACAGCAGAACGCCGAGAATGATCGGCCAGATATCGCGATAGTTGTCGGAAAGCCAGAAGCTGAGCCCCTCGACAATCGCGGTGCCGACGACCGCACCGATCAATGTCCCGGAGCCGCCGAACAAGACGTAGAGAACGACCTGGGTCGACATGACCACGCCCAGCATGTTTGGCCAGACGAACCCCTCGTGAAACGCATAAAGGCTTCCGGAAGTACCTGCAATCGCGCCGCTGATTGCGAATATGATCGCCTTCAAATGTTGCACTTTGTACCCGAAGAAGGCGATCCGCTGTTCGTTCTCTCGCAATCCCGCGAGCGCCAGGCCGAACTGGGATCGCAGCAAAAAGCGCGACAGAAGATAGATCAGAACTAGAATGGCGAGCACCAGGTAGTAGAAACCTGGTCCCTCGCTCAATTCGTGCGAGCCGATGGTCATCGGTTGGATCGAAGGGATACCGTTCTGGCCGCCAAGATAATGTGACCCTCTCGCCAGGCGGTCAGCTGCGTAAGCTCCGGTCATAGTACCAAGGGAAACGAAGACTACACTGGAGGGATGACGGCCGAGCAGCAGGAAGCCTGCCAGCAGCAATGCCGCCACAAAGCCTATCAGGGCTCCGGCCGGAAGAACGGCAAAAATCGATCCGACCCCGAAGTCGCGTGAAAGCAGCGCCACACCGTAGCCGGCCATGCCGAAGAACAACGACTGGCCCAAGCTCAATATCCCGGCATAGCCCCACACCAGGTCGAACGACAACGCGAAGAGGCACAGTATTAGCACTCGCGTCGCATAAACAGTGATGTAATCCCGCAGGACGAGAGGTGCGATCGAAGCCGCAATCAGCAATGCTAGTTCGAGAATCGGAAGCACCTTCGTTCGCCCTGCGAAGGCAGATGCCAAGGGGAGCGAACGAGCAGCTTCAATGACGCGTGGCGGAGGCTGTATGCCAGTGCCGGTCGATGACATCAGCACTCCTTCGGATCGACAAGGCCGGCGCTACGCGCGACAATCTCGTACTGGCCGCCCTTCGCCACTCCGATGTACATATTCATCTTGCAGTGGCGCTTGCCGGGCGCCATCTCGGCAGGCCCGCCCGGCCCTTCTGCGATCTTGGCGTGGTCGAGGGCGGCAGCTACCGAGTCGCGGTCAATTGTACCAGCCTCCTTCACCGCCGCCTCCCATAGCTTCAGTCCGCGATAGGTGCCGGTAGCGGCGCTGCCTGCCGAGAACCGGAACTTGGCAGGGAATTGTTTGTCGTACGCCGATTGGATCCTGGCGCTCACTGCATCCTCCGCCGCCAGCACCTTGTAGTAGTCGAGGCTGCTCGCGAGCCCTTCAATCTCGTGAGCCTGGTTCATTTCCAGGAAGTTTTCGTCGTAATAGACGCAGCCCAGCCGCCCGCCGTTTTTGGAGAAGCCGGCCTGGTAGAGCTGTTTGAAGAACGGGCTAACGCCGGGCGGAACAATAGCGTTGAAAACCACGTCTACTTTGTTGGATATGATGCGGCTAACCGTAGAGGAAAAGTCAATCTGGTCGAGCGGGTAGTATTCTTCAAAGACGACTTCGCCACCGCTGCTCTCAATCACCTTGCGCGCATAGGCATTAATTGTTTGCGGCCAAACATAATTGGAGCCAGGCAGGGCAAAGCGTTTGCCACCATTTTTGATCAACCAGGGAATGAACTGGTCGCAATTCTGAGCCGGTACCGGCCCGGTGCAGAACAGAGAGGGCGTGCACTCTTTGCCTTCGTAACCTTCCGGATAGATATAGAGCGTCTTGCCGCGAGAGATAATGACGTCCTTGATCGCATTGCGCATCGAACTCGAGATACCCCCGATCACCAAGTCGACCTTATCTCGCTGAATCAGCTTGCGCACATTTCCCACGGCGACGGATTCGTCGGAGGCAGTATCCTCAATCAGGAGCTCGATCGGGCGTCCCAATAGGCCGCCGGAATCGTTGATCTCCTTGACCAGCATGCGAGCGACATTGGCGTCGGTGTTGCCGGCAAAGCCGAGTGACCCCGTAAGATCGGTAGCAATGCCGAGCCTGATCGGGCCTTCCGCAGCATTTGCCCAGTCCGGGCGGATCACCCAGCTGCCTGGGCCCGCCGCGATGGCAGCCGAAGCGAAGGCAAAATTGCCGAGAAAGCGGCGGCGGCTCAGTTCACGGCTGGCGTTGATCATCGGTTGACCCCTCTTCCCGAAATTAGGCCTTGCGGCCGGAACTTGATGAAAATGATGGCGAGCACGAACACCAGAACGTCGGCGATCACCGGCGACATCAGCCAAGGCAACCAGGCACTGAACGTGCCGATGACGCTGGCGCCAGCGACCGGGCCCGCGAAGGACCCGACACCGCCGACCATCACGGCAACAAAACCCTGGATAAGAAATCGGATGCCGAGATCGGCGAACAGCGAAAAGACCGGCACGATCAGCGCGCCGGCGAGGCCCGCGAGCGCCGCGCCAAACGCAAAGGTGACGCTGTAGATCATGCCCGTGGAGATGCCCGAGGCACGCGCTAGCTGTGGGTTCTCCAGCGAGGCGCGGACCCGCAGCCCAAACGAGGTGTAGGCGAGCAGTGCATGGCTCGCGGCCATCACCAGCAAAGTGATGATGACGATGACGCCGCGCCAGGCAGCGAAATGCAGACTACCGATCGTGATAGAGCCACTGATTGGCTCCGGCACGGAGAGATAGAGTCCGCCGGTCAGGCCGCGCACGGCTTCACGAATGATCAGCCCGAGCGCATAGGTGCCAAGCATGGCGACGATTGGAGCGGCGTAGAACCGTCGCACCACGACTTTTTCCAGCACGAAACCAAGCGCGCCGACCGCGACGGGCGCGACAAGCATGCCGAGCGGGACCGGCAAACCGAGGCTGTGCACGAGATAAGTGACGTAGGCGCCGAGCAGGACGAACTCGCCCTGGGCGAAGTTGAAGATACCCATCATGCTGGCAATGATACCGAGGCCGAGCACGACCAGGACAACGATCGCGCCGAAGCTCAAGATTTCGAACATGGCGATAAGTAGCGTATTCATGCCGCTGCCTCACATTCCTTGAGATTGCGAGCACATCTTCTTCACCCCGATCGTTTGAAGGGGTGAGCTACTCGTTGGAAACGAAGGGCTGCTGGCACGAGAGCGCTCCTAGAAGGTCATCCCGGCAATGGGAGTTGCAGGCGATGGTGGGCTTCTTGGGCGGCCCGCCTGTCGGCGCTTCATTCACGACATGCTGCGCGAGATTGCCTAGAGAAAGGTAGGGAGATCTGAGTAATTTTGGGTAATGTTCGCCGGGCAACCGACATTGCGCCCGCGTAAAGAGAGCCGCCTGCGGGCCGCAAACGTTCTCGCCAGGCCAATTTCAATTCAGCCAAAACGATAGGAGAGCTACCCGCATGTCCTAACCGAGTCGCAGGGGGCGCAAACGCGTTCCGCGGCGAACGATGTCGAAGCATTGGAAGAAATCAGGTGAAATGACGCACTACTTGACTATGCCGCAGGCTGTTTGTTCAGTACTGAAAAGCTCATTGCGGCCGAACACCTGCCTTGCCAACCAGCGGAAAGGTAGATTCAGTTCCCCCGCACACGTGTTTTACGAGGTTTGGAGCAACTCGTCGGACGCCGGAGGCGTGTCATTATACTCTTCGAGCCGCCTGATGACGGCGCATGACAACCCGCTTCGGTCAGCGAATTCCTTCACCGACCAGTTCAGCATCACCGGGGGCTCGCAACTGCGTCCCGGTGAGCTTTGATGCGGGCCGACGGTTGCGACGATCTTGGTGTTGCGTGAGCGGCGCATCGTGCCCTCCAAATCATGAGATCATAGCTGCATGAAAACCCGGCAGGGCTCATAAGGTGTTTATAGCGGTGCTGGTAGGCCATGCGCACCGCTGGTCCGTCGTCGCGGGGCGAACAGGAGAGAACACTCGGCTTATACTCTGGATGCCGCCGCGGGCTGCCCCTGTCGCGCCGACCGCACGATGCGGTCGATCGCGCGATAGGCGAACACAATCGCCGGCCCGATCGTAATGCCTGCGCCAGGATAGAATCCACGCATTGGCGAGGTCATGTCATTGCCGCAGGCATAAAGACCTGCGATCGGCGCCCCATGTCCATTCAGGACCTGTCCCTCTGCATCTGTTGAGAGGCCGGTCGCCGTCCCAAGGGTTGCCGGGACAATTGGGAGTGCGATGAATGGGCCGCTTTTGATAGCCCCAAGGTTCGGGTTTTTCTTTGCGACCGCCGGATCTCCCAGCGTACGGTTGAAAGCCGATTCACCCCGGTTGAAGAGCGGATCGCGTCCTTCAGCTGCGTGGGCATTGTGTTCTTCAACGGTCTTTTGGAGCTCGTCGGGGTCGAGGCCCAATTCCGCTGCAAGCTCCGCAATAGTCCGGCCGATCTCGATGTAGCCCAACCGGGCATACTTGTTGATACTCAATGTCCATGGCCAGGGGAGCAGATGTCCCATGCCCCTGAGGCGGACGAATTCCTTGTCGCAGATGAAATAGAACCGCTTGTCCGCCGGATAACCGTTGTTGAACATGGCAAGGCAGATATCATGATACGAATTGGATTCGTTGACGAATCGCTTGGCGTTTGGCCCCACCGCGATGACGCCTGGACGGCCACGATCGAGCCAGCCGTAGGGGACCACTTGCGAGGAGCGCCCGCTCCTGAGGATCGAGACGGGCGTCCAGAAGCCGCTCGATGCCACGTCATTATCAATTGCCGCTCCGAGCTTGCCTGCGAGCGCAATACCATCACCAGTGACATCGCTGTGGGCCAGCGTATCATTGTGCTGGTGGGCTCCGCTGAGCTGGGCTCGCAATTTTCCGTTCCGCGCAAAGCCACCAGTTGCCAGGATCACTGCGTGCGCGGCGCGCATGCGGAGATCGGCGCTATCCCGCTTGAGGAGTGCGCCAGTAACTCTCCCTCCCTCCCTCGTCAGATCTACCGCCGGGCAGCGTGGCCAGATTTCAACGCCATATCTGCGCAGGCTTACCAATAATTGCGCGATCAGCGCATTGCCGCCACTGAGTTCAGTGCCCCTCCTGTAGCGCAGCCGGTCGCCTGCGTAGCGGCTGACCCGGCGCAGGACGTGCTTGAGCGAGGCAACCGACTGGAAGGGGTTGAGGAAGCTTCTGACCTCGCCAGACGAAATCATCATGCCGCCGAGCACGACGCGAATCGGATCACCTATCAGGTCGAAATCCTTGCCGAGAAGCCGTCCGTCGTAAGGTGCTGGGCTCAGCGCCCGCCCCTTGTCGACCCCGCCGATTTGGCTGGAATGATAATCCGGAGCGGAGGCCAGTGTGAACTTCACTTCACTCCCATTCTCCAAGCTGGCGAGCGCCGTTGGGCCGTCTTCAAGATAGGCGTCCACGAACTCGGGGCGATAGTAGTTGCCAAGTTCTTGTTGCAGATAGATCTTCGCATTCGCAATCGAATCATCGATTTTCGCGGCTCGGGCCTGCATTGAGCATGGAACCCAGATCATGCCGTTCGACAGGGCGGTCGTGCCACCGAGCCGGTCAGACTTCTCGCACACCGTGACGCGAAGTCCGGCCTTTGCCGCATAGAGCGCTGCGGACAGTCCAGCGGCGCCGCTGCCGATCACGAGCACGTCCGTCTCCAAATCGTGCGTTGGCTTGCTCGCTTTGGAGAAGGAAGCTGCATTGGGTTTCAATTCGGTGATTGGGCTATTCATTCGTGCCTCGGTGCAGATTCTGCAGTGAATGCTGGCGCTCTCGCGGGAGGGGAACGGCCTTGAATTCTTCGGCTGCAGCCTTCACCGCCCGCTCGATCGGGATCCGTTCGATGGAGGAGGCGCCAACGAAGCCAACACAACCGGTCGAGCGGTAGACTTCCGAGGTATCCTGGGGCTCAGCGATTTCCCCGCCATGGCAAAGAAGCGTGACGTCCGGGCGGACGGCTTGAGCTGCATCATTGATATCGTTGATGCGCCTGATGGCCTCTTCAATCGACTTTCCCTCCTCATGTCCCACAAGCCCGCCGCGCGTTGCGCCAACATGTGGGACGATGCAATCGGCTCCAGCGCTTGCCATCGCTTTGGCGTCGTGCGGGCTTGCCACATACGCGAGCGAGAAGATGTTCTTCTTACGGGCCGCCGCGATCATCTCAACTTCACGCTCAAAGCCGAGCCCCACGCGGCCTCGACGCTCACGCCATTTCTCACCCATCGTTGAAATGGTCGGATAGTTGATCACGCCGGAGAAGCCGGCAGCCCAGAACTTGTCCAGAAGATCATCGAGGTCGAGCCGGAGGGGATCCCAGGCCTCGACACCGCCTATAACAGGAACGGAGGACACGACATTGCGGATCTCCGCCGCCAGCTCAAGCGTCCGCGCATTGGAATCGCCGATCCGGCTCGTCGGCAGCCCCATCAACCGCGATAACCCAGTACTGTAGACCACGAGCATGTCAGCCCCGCCCAGAGCTGCGCATTTTGCGACGAGCCCGCAACTGCTCGCCGCGGCAAGCACTGCCTTTCCCGCCGCAACTTGAGCTATGATCTTTGCGAGTATTTCGGACCGATCAAACATCCGCACGGGACGACCCTCCTGGCGTCAGTCGTTCAACGATCCACGATGCGGCCGCGTCCGCAAATTCCGGATCGTTGATGTGACAATCCAGCTCGCGGGCGATGATCGAGGGCGGTAGGTTTTGCCTGACAGCGTCGAACCAGGCTCTATCGGCTTCAGGATTTCGAAAGATTCCACCGTCCCGGTCATAGTCAGACACCCCCTTGGCCGGCCACAACACGAGGGCGGGCGCCTTTGCTTGCGAGAGGCGCTCTGCTGTGAGCGTGCCTATGCGCTCGTTCTCCGAGGCGGTCGTGCGCATGAGCGTCGTGAAGGGAGTATGCGAATAGAATTGGCGCCCCTTGAACTCGGCAGGCACGCTCGAGGGAGGGCCAAAGTTCACCATGTCGACAGCTCCCGGCGCGATAAGCTGAGGAATCATGCGGTGAGAAGCTGCTTTGAGCCGATCCGGACCTGCACTGGCCGTACCGCCGACCAGCTCGTCAGCGAGCTCGGTTGTGGTCAAATCGATCACCGCATCGAACTCACCGGCGGACACGAGCTGCTCCATCTTGCGGCCCCCAGCGCCATTGGCCGGAAAGACAATCGCGTCGAAGCCGGCCTCTGCCAGCCGCGCTACACAGCGATTTGCCGCCGGCGTCGTGACCCCAAAGGCCGTGATCGCAACAGTCTTTCTCTTCCGCCGCTCTCGAGCAGGCACATAGCGCATCGCCGCAATGGCGCGCCCTGCATTGCCCAGAACGCGTTCGGTGAACGCGTTGATTCCGAACAGATCGACCAGGGTCGGATAGAGGATGATGTCATGGTGGAGGGCGAGTTCGGCCAGGAGGGCTGGCCTCGCGCTGCTCACCAGCAGCTTTGGGAATCCATACGGCAAATCCGATACAACTTCACCGAAGACTGCGCTACCTTTGCCGCCCGCCACTCCGACGGCGGCGTCGATCGCACCTGATCGCAGGAGCTCCTTGACTTCTTCACGCGCGCTTGCGGCTATTTCCCGTAAGAGCTCAGCGGGTGCAGCCATCCGTTCATCGCTGCTATCCGCCTCGCTTCTGCACCTCCTGTTTGATGTGCCTACATCAATCGTAAGAGTCTTGCGGCCCCACTGTTCGATGACGCGCGCAAGATAAGCGCTTTCGCGGCCCTTTGTGTCCAAGGTTGCAATAATCGCGACCTTGCCCGCATGATCGGAGGCGTGACCATCCCGGACCGACCTCAGGTCGCCCGCGCAATGGTGAGACACGATCTTCCTCCTAGACGTTTCTGGACATTTGGAGGTCTAGATCGAAGTAAAATGGCCCATAAGCCCGGATACGAGCGCAACTGGGTAAAGTTGGGTAAGCACGCCTATCCTTTCCAGATTGCCCGCATGGAGCGCCTGCGGGAGCTGCTCGCGATCAACTCAGCGAGCCCCGTGATCCTCGCAGAAATAGCTCCGGTCCCGGAGCCGGCTGAAAATCACCGAGGGAAGACCCTCTCCCGCCCGGCTCAGCAAGCGATCGAGCAAGGGACCATTGAGGGCCCGGACGCTGAAGCTGGGCGAGAATCGCGGACATTGGCCGAGGACGGGCTAGACCTTGAAGCGAGGGGCGCAAGCAAGATAGTTCTGGAGCAATCGGAAGATCTCGACCGGCTGACCGTCCAGACAATCAGGCTTCCGGCCAGCAGCGAGATCGTTCGCCGCAGCCCGCCCCAAAACCGCTAGGAGCCAGGCCAATGGCACCGAGATCCTCTAGGGGCCACAAGTCGAGGCGTTGCATTCACTGTGGCCAGGTTGGACCTCACGTTGTCGTCCTCGGGGGATACGCACACCGCCGCTGCATCGGCAAAGCCGATCCAAGTGCCGCGACGAGAGCCATTGCGCCCCACGGAGAAATCTCCTCCGGGCCGCAGGACCTGAGCCCGAGGTCCCGATCCCGGTGGTCGCCAGCATCTTGGCACGCCGCTCTGTGAGGCTTCCCCTCTACCATTCACGCGCGCAGCCGCAATCTCGCGCCCGACGTCGGCGATCAAGCCGCTGCGCCTTTTTGCCGTTGGCGGAACTGCAGGTGCAGCGCGCTTACAGAAGCATCCATTGCGCCGCGTGCACACAGGCCTCAACCGCGAGGCAAAGCTCCGGTCCCTGAAACGCCGCAGTTCAGACGCCCAACAACGATCTGACTTCCTCAGCGCATGATCGCGGGACTGGAGACGACATGATCACGACTGCGCCCTCGTCACGGTGAGGTGAAGCCTCTGCCCGTTCTCCAGGAGAACAGATAACACGGGGCAGTCGCCATTGGTCTTGCCGATGGAAACCGCAGCCTTGCGCTGCCCGAACGAGTAGTGTCTCAGGAGGGCTTCCTTGAAGTCCTCAGCAAGTATTTCCAGCGGGTCTGAAAGCACGGTGGCCGCCATAGATTTGGCTCCTGCGCGCGTTGAAACTTCAGCATATCCTTGTTGCAAACCTATTTGCGGCGTACTCCCCCTGCACTTGGATACTTTCCTGCATCGCCCGAGCATTTCGCGGTGAAATCCACCTCAAGCGAGGCTGTATGGCGAGTGCCCGCCGGACGCGGCTGAACGCTTAAATGAGGTGTTATCGGCGCCGGTTGAGTTCGGCGGGAGCTGGCAGTTCGGAAGCTCGCACGTGAACCGCTTCGTATCTTTCCAATAAGGCGCCGGATTTCGGCAGCATAAGGTCCGAGATCAGGGAATTCCGCTTTACTTGCATAGTAATGTCATTGCGTCCGAAGCAACGAACCGAGCGAACAAATGGCTCGTTTTTACTTCAACCTGGAATGCAAGCACAATGTCGCTGATCCCGGCGGGCTGGCATTCGAGAGCGAGCTCCAAGCCTTTCGTGCGGCACAGCGTCTAGCAAATGACCTAGCGAGTGCTCAGCCTCCACTACGGGGTACAACTTGCGTGGTTGTTACACGTAACGATCGGGGTGAGTCCTATTACGTGAGCGTTTGACGAGCTTGCCAATCAAAGCTTTCGGCCATACTGCGCTTCGATTGCTGCGCTTTCCTGGCATTCCAAGCCAGTAGATGGAGGACACCGCGTCCTTGGCGACTCTCCTCAACGAATTCGGATCGAGACTAATCAGCTGGCCATCTTGTCGCGGACCAGCCTGCCGCAGAGCCGGTTTTCGCCGCAGCAACCGCTTGTCTCGGCGAAGACTCGCGGGAGTTCACCAGGACGCGCAGCGCCGATGCGCTGTCGGCCAACCAAGTCAGCCAAATCCTGACCGTCACATCGGCGCTCGCGATCCACGCCTGCATTGCCGATTTGCCAACCGAGCCGACCGCCATCGCCGGCTATAGCGTCGGCGAGAAGGCGGCCTGGGGCGTAGCAGGAGTTTGGACGGCGAACGAGGCTTTGCGGCTGACAGACATCCGTGCACGATTGATGGATGGCGCGGCAGGACCTGGCGGACGGCTCGGCTATGTCCGCGGGCTCGCTCAGACCACGCTCGAGTCCTTACTTGCGAAGCATCGCTGCGAGATTGCAATCAGAAATCCCGACCTTCTCTACGCCGTCGGCGGCGCTGAGCAGGACGTTTTCAAGCTCTGCGAGGAGGCGCCATCGCTGGGCGCCACGCGCGCCGGCCTGATCGCCGTCAGGATCGGCTCGCACACTTCGCGACTTGAGGCGGCCTGCGATCCCCTACAACAGGCGCTCGCGGCAAGCACGCGCGCGCCCATCGCCGAGCGAAAGATCCTCCTTGCCGGTGATGGGGGCCCGCGCCTGTTCTCCGCATCGAATGCCATGGCAAAGCTCGCCAGCCAGGTCGCGCGCCCTATCGACCTCGCCGCAACGCTGGAGGCTCTTGCCGAGCAAGGAGCCGATCGTGTGCTGGACCTCGGCCCAGGACACGCACTGGCCGAAATGATGAAAGGCGTCTTTCCATCGATCCGCTGCTATGCCGCCGACGGGTTCCGCAGCATCGACGGCTTGCGCAACTGGATCGCCCTCCAATAACGCGACGTCCCGAGCTTCGAACGGTTATTGGGGGTCCAGACCCGCAAACAGAAAGGGCTTCGTACGTCTCGAGTACAAAACTTCCACTACTCGCAACTCAGGCTCGATCGTCCAGACGTCCTCGATCCGATCTAGCCTGCCAGGTAATCGGCAACGCGCACATCGGCGCTGCCGCGGAATGAGCTAGGAGATCCCGTCCATTCGAACCCGAACAGGTCGTACAGGGACACACCTTCCGCCAGCCACGCATGTAGCCATGTCTTAATAGGGATACATCCAATAAGTCGTGTTGGAATCGTCGGGCACCCACACGCCCTCAGGCGCAACATCTCCGCCACGTCATCCGGCGTCTTCATCACCTGCCCCCATGGATCAATCCATGACGAGCCTTCAGTGATTCGTTCCTGCTTCATTCACTCTCTCCCCAGCTATCCGAGGAGGGGGCAATTCCTCGTGACGCTGAGGGGCAGTTTTCCATGGCGCGCGACAGGCACGAACTTTGAAGGCGCCGCTCGCTTTGCGTGTCATGATGTTGCTGAGGACGAATCAGCCGAGATTTCACCAATGCAAGTGGACACAATTGGAAGACCCGAGCAACTGAGTAACGTGCAGCCGGGTGAATGTATCTTTTTCGATTCCAGCAACGGAATGCGATTCGGAATGCTCACCAAGGACGGCAATCAGAAAGGCTTTCTCGTATTTGCAAAATCGGATGATGGCCGTGCACCTTGGGTCATCACCGGAGGACTGCCGCAAAACGTGCTTGTCGTCGACAAGGTGCAGATCAGGGCTGATTGGACAAGCGCCGCGATAAGTGCGGCATCTCAAATTGGCGAAATCACGAGCGCTGCCGGTAATTTCTATATGAGAGCAGCTCTGCGGAAGATGGAGACGGTCTCAATCAACCTCGCTAGCGGCCTTCTAGATGATCCTCCGTCTCTGGGTCCGATTTTCCATTATGCCCGCTGGAGCGCAGGTCTTGTGAGGGACGGCAAATGGTTGTCGCTCGTTGAGTTTCCATTCACGAAAGGATCCGTCTGATGGCAACGCGCGACGAAGAGATATGGCAGGTCAAAACGGCTTCAGCGGCGCTCATAGCGATGTTTGGTGAGAGCGCAAGAGCAATCAGATCCTCAGTTCGAAGAGCGCTTCCTAGCGATCCTTGAGCGAGCCTACTACCATTTCCGCGACGATTGTCCGAATGCCCCCGACGGCAAACCGCGCGAAGTGACGACTGTGCTCGAAATGCTTTCGTCGACGCGTGAGCTGCTCACCGGTTGGAACAATATCACGGGTCAAGGCGAACCATTCTTGAAGCCATAGGGCAATACTCATGCAGACCAAAGGCTCGCCGACAAATCCAAATGAAAGACGCCGCCAACTGGGGCGTCCTCACTTTAGGGCGATCGATTAACCATCGCTTGCGGAAGCGGGTCGGAGCGCTTTTTGGATTTCGCGTCATTGGACCATAGTACGCCCTCAATCAAGCCCAGGGATATTTACAGAGATACTTTCTGCGAGTTGTTTCAAGGTGCCCTTAGAGATATCCCCATCTGGCTCGACAACCGAGCAAGTGCGAGCGCTGCCCCTTTATCTTTCAGCGGCTGAATTTCCCCCTCTAGCAGCTTCCTCTTCAAATCATGAAGGTGAATCGCGGCAGCGCCGGTGAGGTTGTCTTGCCTAATCTCAGTCTCCGCCAGCAAACAGGCTGACTCAACTAGAGTGAATCTCCCCCTGGTTCGAATTGAACGAGCAATTCCACTTGGAGCGATTTCACCGACTGACTCATCGGCCACCTCTTCTTTGGGAGGCGGTTCATCCGACTTGTGAAGCGGCTCCTTGCTCATCTTGCGGGAGCGCCACGACAATGGGTACTCCCGATACAGCTCTCTCCGACAGAACTTGATCCAGACATATCCGTATGCGGTGCCCGTTGTCTGCCGACCTATTTTGACAGCGTGCAGGGCCGGGCTTGGCTTCCTGTCTATGTCCGAAAGATCTAACTCCAAAAGTGACCAGCTTTCCGGTGCAATTTTCTCGTATGGCTTTTTTCCATCCGGCGTGCCGAAGGCGGTTATTTCTCCCAGCCGCAGCAAATCATGTAGTTCATCTTCGATCCGCTTTCACAGCCTACCCTCGATAATGCCGGACGGAGTCAGATGAGATGCATACCTAAGAGGGGTCGTTAGCGCCCGCTTCGTAGTAACCGTTTTGCGTGCCTGCTGTTTCGCGCAATGGCGTTGAATGCTTCCGCGCCGTTCAAGTCTGGTCGGAGTTCTACAGGCAAGACGAATGGCCTTACCTGTCGCCAGAGTCCCGGCAGGAACACCGTTCCAAGCAGCGCCCCAAAACCGCGCATCGCGAAGAGCATGCGAGGACGCCTGAATCTCCATCAAACCAAACAGCCAAACGCAACGGCCCAGGCGACCGATCGCCCTTGAAGGCGACACGCGGTTAGGACTTCGGATTAAGCGGAAATGACGATACGGAGGAATGTGTGATAGCCGTATGCACTGCTGCTAGGCTGAGCTGGTCCCGCAAATCTGAACAGCGCGATAAGTGGAGTTTCTGCCTGACGGCGGGCAAGATTGACCCGCGAAT
>NZ_QZMV01000027.1:0-45631 GCF_003957705.1 Bradyrhizobium sp. LVM 105
AACCGTAATACATCGAGGCGGCGATGCCTTCGCGGCGGCAGAGCTCGGAGATGTTCTCCTCGCCCCGCAGCCCCTCCGTAAGCGCTTAGCCGGAACCCTTGCTTCGGGATCGGTATAGCTGTGCGAAAGAAGCCTCCGGCTTGGACGGAGGTTTGGGATGGGATTGGACAGCAAAAAGGACGTCCATTTGGACGGCTCAACGACGGGGTCGGTGAGCCGGCTGGAGGTTGTTGAAGGACCATCGGGGCGCCGCGTACGTTCGGAAGCTGAGAGAGCTCGGATCGTCGCCGAGAGTTTGTTACCCGGTGCCCAGGTGTCCGAGGTGGCGCGCAAGCACGGAGCGACGCGCTGGCAGATCTACGATTGGCGACGGCGGTTTCGACAGCGAGGCATGTTGCCGCCGTGCGAGGCGTCGCAGCCGACATTCGCGCCGCTGGTCGTGGAAGGTGCGTTGGAGGAGCGTCAGGTTCCGGCGATCAAGCTTGAGATCGCGATCGGCGATGTCGTGCTGCGGACGGATATGGCCATTGATGCCGAGCAGCTGTCCCGAGTGATCCGCGCGGTGCGAGCGTCACGATGATCGCGGCTGGTGCGGATCTGAAGATTTACGTTGCAACGCGGCCGATCGATTTCCGCTGTGGCCATGATGGGCTTGCGACGAAGGTGCAGGAGATGCTTCGTCTCGACCCGTTCAGCGGCGCGGCCTTCGTGTTCCGATCGAAACGAGCTGACCGAATCAAGATTTTGGTCTGGGATCGAACGGGCCTGGTGTTGGTGCACAAACGCCTCGAAGGTTGCAAGTTCGTTTGGCCAACGATCGCGGACGGCGTGATGCGGATGTCGCCGGCGATGTTCGCGGCCTTGTTCGAGGGGCTGGATTGGAGGTTGGTCCGTCCGGAAGAAGCACGGCGCCCGCAGGCGGCGGGATAACTGCGGCAGAATGACTCGGAAGCTATTTTGAACGTGGCACGCGCGGCGGCGATATGCTCGAAATAGCGCATGAGCATCGCGGCGCTGCGCGACGAAAACGAACACCTGAAGGCGCTTTTGGCGCAAACGCAGGCGGCCTTGAGCGAGCATCAGGGGGCGCTGGCGGCGTCGGAGGAAGCCCGACGTCGGCTGGAGGTCATTCTCGGCGAATTGCGACGCGACAGGTTCGGCGCGAAATCCGAGAAGCTGCGGCCAGATCAATATCACTTGCCGCTCGAAGACGTGGAGATCGCGCAAGGCATCCTGGATGCCGCGCAGGAGAAAGCCGAGAAGGTTATCCAGGGCCGATCGCGAAACGCGACGGATCAAAGCTCTCATCGCAATCGCGGCTGCTTGCCTGCCCATTTGCCGCGGGTGGAGCGGATCATCGAGCCTGCGAGCACGCTCTGCCCGTGCGGTTGCGGCGCCATGACGAAGATCGGCGAGGACGTCAGCAAGCGCCTTGACGTGATCCCGGCACAATGGCGCGTGCTGGTCACACGCCGCCCGAAATACATCTGCCGCCGCTGCTCCGGCCCTGTCGTGCAGGCGCACGCGCCGGAGCACGTCGTACCCAGCGGGCTGCCGACCGAAGCGGCCATTGCGCACGTGATTGTCTCCAAGTTTGGTGACCATACGCCGTTTTACCGCCAGTCCGAGATCTATGCGCGCCAGGGCATCCGGCTTGATCGGGCGACACTGGGCAACTGGTCCGGTCGCGCCTGCTTCCATCTTCAACCCATCGCGGACCACATGCGCCGCCACCTGGCCATGGCGGATCGTCTGTTCATGGACGAAACCACGGCGCCGGTACTCGATCCCGGGCGCGGCCAAACGAAGAAAGGCTACTTCTGGGCGATCGTGTCCGATGACCGCGGCCACAGCGGCCCAAGTCCGCCGATCGTGCTGTTCCGATATGCCCCCAGTCGGAGCGGTGCCTTCGCTGAGCAGTTCCTAAACGGCTTTGGCGGACGCTTCCTGCAATGCGATGCCTATGACGGTTATGATCGGCTGACCGAAGTCGCTCGACTGCAAGGGCCTTGGACGCTCGTGCATTGCTGGAGCCACTTGCGCCGGCGCTTCGTCAAATTGGCCCGCAACAGCAAATCGCCGATCGCCGAGGCCCCCGTTCGGCACATCGCACAGCTTTACGCCATCGAAGCCATGGTGCGCGGTGCATCGCCGGACATCCGGCTCGCCGCGCGAAAGGAGCATTCGTTGGCTCTCGTCGCCGCTTTGAAAATGTGGTTCGAGAAGCAGCTGTCGATGATCTCCAGCGGCTCGACACTTGCCGAAGACATCCGCTATGCGCTGAATCACTGGCAGGGGCTGACCCGCTTCTTCGAAGACGGGCGCCTCGAGCTCGACACCAACCCGGTCGAGAACGCCATCCGGCCAGTTTGCCTGACCAGGAAAAATGCGCTCTTCGCCGGTCATGAAATCGGGGCAGAAAACTGGGCCTTGCTCGCGTCGATCGTCGCCACCTGCAAGCTCAACGACGTCAACCCGGCTGCCTACATCGCCGAAACACTCGAGGCGATCATCGACGGCCATCCTCATAGCAGGATCGAAGACCTCATGCCGTGGCGATTCCGCAAATCGTCAAGCCAGCCCCAATAAGGGTCCCGGCTAAGCGCTTACGCCCCTCCAGCACAATACGGATCTTCTCTTCCGCAGAGTAATGCCGACGGGTCTGGCGCCGGATGTCCTTCAACACTTGTTCAGCCGCCGGCTTACGCGGCCCGGATTTCTGCTTCATCTTCGCTCCTGGTGGCTACGATGAACCAGAAATCCTCCTTCCGGAAAACCCTTCAATCTGTCTCAAGAGTGCTGACGGCGAACAACCATGGAACGACATTTACGCATTGTGCGCGTGGTGGATGATTAAGAATGCGCGCAAAAGCGACGAAGCGGCCTGCGCAAGCGCTCGCGCGTGGCGTAGCCAAGTATGAAGTTGTCGTGACGCGGGCAGTGCAACCATCCCAAAGTGCACAACTTTATCACCTTCACGCGTGCAGCCGACCGTTTGCCATCCAGTTCGGCGAGTCTTTATGCAAGGCTAGCGGACAGCTGCCATGGCATTTGTTCGTTGATCCCTGCTAACTTCTCACAAAAGCGCTGCTACGTAGAACTTCTGTCCCTCCCCCTAACGGCTACACCCGCACTGTTAGACTCTCCGCGCATTCGATTGATAATTAGAAGTCCGTCTCCTTCAGCGCGCGGGCGGTCAAGGCACACGCCAAACTGTCACACCTCTCGAGCTCCCGATATGCCTTACGGGCGGCGTTGCAGGCTTCCTGACGCGCCTGACGCGCTTGTTCGGCTTCCGACAGCGCCTCCGCAAGGCGCCGTTCGAGCAGCCGTTCGTGATCGTTCAGTGAGACCATCTTCGCTTTCGCCTCCTCCAGATCGTTGAGAGCTACAGTTTTGCCAATCAGCAGATCGTAGATCTCGCCCTCCCGTCGAGGTCGGTCTTGCCGCCATGTGCGAAGGACTGCCAGTGCAGCTTCGACAGCCGCAGCGGATTTGTCGACAGCTGACTGCCGCACTCGTAGAGTCTCATCGGCCCGGCGACGCCGCAATTTTCTCAACTCAAGCAATTGATGCACGGTCTTGGGAGTTACGCCAGGCACGTGGCAAGCTCCTGAAGCATTGCGTCGAAGCCTGTTTGTTCACATCTTGGCTGCCGCAGGAACCTGCGTATGTCCTCTATCTTGGCGATAGCCGTATCGGCGTGCGGATCGGCTCCTTCCTTGTACTCGCCGACCCGTATCAATAGCTCCACCTCCTGGTATTTAGCTAGCAGCGCCCGCAGTTCAACCGCTAACTTCTCATGCCGCGGCGACACGATAGCACTCATAGCACGGCTGACGCTTGCCAGAATATCGATAGCGGGATAGTGGTTCGACGTCGCTAAAGTGCGCGAGAGCACAATATGTCCATCCAGGATGGAACGGGTTTCATCGGCCAGAGGTTCGGTGACGTCATCACCCTCGACAAGCACGGTGTAAAACGCGGTTATCGATCCGCGATCGTTATTGCCGGCGCGTTCCAGGAGCTGCTGCAAGGTTGCAAAGACCGAGGGCGGAAAACCACGCAAGCTGGCCGGTTCGCCGGCCGCCAGACCAATCTGCCTCTGCGCGCGCGCAAAGCGCGTAACCGAATCCATGAGGAACAGCACACGCTGTCCCCGATCTCGATACCATTCTGCGATTGCCGTCGCCACATAGGCCGCCTTCACCCGTTCCATCGGGGAACGATCGGAGGTCGCAACGATAAGAACTGATCTTCGTCGCGCCTCTGAGCCGAGATCGCGCTCGATGAACTCCTTCACCTCTCGGCCACGCTCTCCGATCAGCGCTATGACTGTTACGTCAGCCGCCGCGCCGCGCACCAACATCGACAGCAGTGTGCTTTTGCCGCCGCCCGCCGCGGCAAAGATTCCCATGCGCTGTCCCTCGCCGCACGTCAAAAGACCGTCGATCGCGCGTATGCCGACTGGAAAAACGCGATCAATGATGCGCCGATTCAAGGGACCCGGTGCCCCGCTATGTACTGGAACGTGGGCTTCTGGTACCGGGGGCCCGCGAGTGGATGTGTCGAGAGGGCGGCCAAGACCGTCAAGCACCCGGCCAAGCAAGTTCCAGCCCGCGGGCACTGTCAGAGGCTCTCCCATCGGGATCACCTCAGTGAGATTAGAAAGCCCCTGTATTTCGCCAAGCGGCGTTAGAATGGCGATGTCGTGCTGAAACCCGATAACTTCCGCCGACAATTCGCACTTGTTCTCGGGATTGCGGAGCATGCACAGGTCGCCTATGCGAGCACCCGGTGCCGTTGCACGGATAATTGTCCCGACAACTTGTAGGACTCGGCCACTGACGCGCATTGTCGGCGTCTGCGCCACCACCTGGCGGGCGGCCTGAAAAAGGCGATTGATGCCGTCGTGCGAAGAATGAATGGCATCGACTGCCGTTGGCAGCTTGGGTCGCTCGGAAATCACGTTGCAGAGGCCTTTAGGCCGCTGCGCAGGCCGCACTCGATCGCGGCCAATTGGCTTTCGATCGTTGCGTCGACCAGTCCAGCATCGGTTTCAAGGATGCATCCGGCATCTTTGACCCGCGGATCAGAAACTACTTCGACGACCGCGCGCGACGTCGCCGTCGGGAGCAGTTCATTCAATCGTCTGCGAACCGTCTCGACATGCGCCGGTGCCAGGCGTAAGCGGACGACGGAGCTATGGCCCGTGAATCTCAGACTGTGCAAAGCGATCTGCACCGCAGCATCATCCGGGGCGACGGTATCGATGATCCGACGTGCGATCTGCAGACCCATGTCGACAATTCGCTCTTGATTCTCCTCCATGATCCGCAGCGACGCAACGGCGATCGCGGCTAAACGTTGTTCGATGGTCGCCTGCGCCGCTGTGAGCGCGGCTTCCTTGGCGGTCGTCTCGATCATCCCCGCAGCTTCGCGCGCCCCCTGTAAGAGCGCGTCCGCATCGCGTCGCGCTCGATCGAGCAATTGCTCAGCGTCCACGATCATCTGTGCGCTGGCCGCCGGCAAAACTCGCCCTGGGCCGAGGATGCTGACCCCGCCCGGCGTCAGTTGAACCAGTGCGACCATATCGGCATCTCTTTGCGGACCAGGCGTCGCATCGCTCGGAAGGCGTCCTCGCCGACACCGTCGTCACGGCAGGTGTCCGCCACCATCATCCAGATCGCTGCAGGGCGACGCAATCGTAGTTGGGCGCGCAGCGAATGCGGGATTGCGCCTATCGCAAGGCCGAACATCGCCGCACCGCGGTCGAGAAACGCACGAGGCGCAGTCGGCATTCCCGAAGCGCTAATCGCAGACATCAGCTCGACAGTCGGTCTCGGTAGCAGCGCAGCATGCGAAGCGAATGCGAACGCCTCTTCTCCGAGAACGGCGCGTGCCGCCGCAACATCGGCCGTCCGAAGGAGGGCGATGAGGCTGGACGCGCCGATCCAAGCTCCGGCTAGGCGGATCAGGCGTGTGGCGTCTCGCGCCGGCACAAATGCGAGCCGAATTCGTGGTGCGTTGCCAGCCGAAATAATCGCAGACGCCTCACTACTTTGGCCGCGAAGCAGCCAGCGTCCAAGCTTGACACGGATGAATGGGTCGGACTGAGCGAGGTCTATAGGTATCCACTCGGGCCAGCCAGTCGCCAGTGCATCATCGAGGTCGCTCGCAGGATCGGCGATGCAGCGCATCATCGCTCCCGCCCACGGCGTATCAAGCCATTTATCCGGGATTTTTGCTGAGCTCATGATTGGGAACATTGTTGGACCGTTCGCTTCGCCGAAGCTCATGACGCCCAATACCGTAGCTAACGCCAAAGCGCGGTCGCCATATGAGAACGACGAGCACTGCATTGCCGATCAGTGACGCCGCTATTGCACCGATGAGGCCGATCAAAAGGTGCGATGGGGCACTGCGTTCCGAAACACCGGCAGTGAAGTCCGTTCTACCAAGCGTCATATTGTCCTGATTTGCCTGTACGAGGGCAACTGAGACCCGATCGTAGGATAGGCCTCTTAAGCTATTTGCGACCAGCTCCTTGATCTTAGGCACGATCTGATCGATCGGAGCACCCGGCTTGTAACGGACGAGCACAGCAGCAGTCGACGAGACGGGTGGATTACGATCGTCACTCGCGGTTTCAGGCAAGACCGCGTGAACTCGGGCATTAAGCACGCCGTCGATACTGGACAAAGTCTGCGAAAGCTCCTGTGTGACCCCATAAATGTAGCGCACACGCTCCTCTGTGTCCGATGAGATCATCCGGTCCTTCTTGAAGAGAGTGCCCATATCGGCGAAATGATCGCGAGGCCAACCGGCCCTGTCTAAGACATTCATAGCACGAGGCACGTCTTCTGTTGGCACCACGAGCGAGGTCGTACCGCCGGTGTCTGTCGTCCGTTCCGCGCGGATGCCTTGTCGCATAAGCAACGCAAGCATTTCGTTGGCCTCGCGCGCTGAAAGGTTGCGATAGAGCTCGATCTTCGATCCGCAGCCGACCAGGGTGAATAGCACCAGAAGTGCCACCGCCCGCTTCAATACAAAAGTCACGCCCCGCGTCACCGTGGCTCATTGGCCGCTCAGGAAAGTGTCGAGAGTGTGGGTCGCCTTCCCAACCACCTTGGTCACAATGTTGTATTGCAGGCTCATAGCTGACAGCTGGACCTGCGCATCGAGCCACTCAGCCGAACGGATGCTCCCCGCGCTCATGCCTTCGGCGGCCCTGCGCGCGCCTTCCATGGGTTGCGCAAAGCCGGCGCTCAGTGTTTCCATGCCACTGAGGATATCATTGGATAGCCGAGGAACGAGAGGCCCCCCTCCCTCCTCCGTCAGCCCGCCTCCAGCCATGATCAGCGGCTCATCCGCTCGCCGCGATGGCACAGGCGGCTCGAGTGCAGCTTGAAAGGCCTCGACGGATTCAGCCGATACTTTCGATGTGGCTGGCATCTCCATCACCAAAAAGGCTGGCCCTGTTTGCGGGAGGATACTACCTACGCTGCTCATTAACTGTCCTTTCCTGCGGTATCGGCTGGCGCGGTCTGGCCTAAGGCTATGAGGAGCCCGTCGAGGCCCGGCTCCCTGCTTGGCAGGTGCCTGAGCACAGTATCGCGTTCGCTTAGGCGTCCATTCAGCCCAAGAGCCAGGGCCTGAAATGCCATCCCATATGCATCATTTGCTTTGGCTAGAGGATCAAGGCGTTCCAGCGCTGCTGGAATATCGCCTGCCGTCAGATCTGCGAGCGCATAGGCAATGACAGACTCCCGACTGCCCGGCGCGATGACGCCAAGCCCCTTCGCGATCCGCCTCGCCCTCACCACGTCGTTTGTGACACAAGCCAAGAACGCCACCTCTGTGAGACGCCGCAGCAGTCCGGAGCGACTGTCGGATGTCAGAGAACTCGAGAACAAAGACATACGTACCGAATCCCTGTCCCTAACCAGGTGCTCTGTTGTTTGCCGATCATCCATGTCATATCCTGCCACCGACCTCCGCCTGGAAAACATCGCGCCTGAGCCCCGGAAGGGCGCACACGCTCACAACACGTCCGGTCACCAAGAACTCATCTCGCCACCAGACCGGACCGGCTGCCGAGTGGCCTTGCGCGCTGCAAGCGATCAATTCTCATGATGATCTAATCCCGCCTCTCGCTCGGCGCCAATACAATACGAGCATGAGGTAATAACGGTAGCCTATGGAGAGTTGCGGCCTCAGTCACCCGCTCCGTCCGGCACAAAGTGTGAGCTGCTCGCGGGCATTTGGTCCAAGGCGACTGCATAACCCGATCCGCCACCAATGCGATCCTCATCGTTACCTGCTCAAGGCAAAAAATGCCTACGACTCGGCGACGAGGCTCTCGCCGAACGATGCATTTAACGCAACGACACGCATTTCCGGGTTAGCGCCGTCGTCTCAGGCGCTCGCGCTGAAACGCACCGATTCATCACCGGGGCGCCTATGCCTTCATAGCGATCAAGTATTTTGCGCCATGCGCCGCTTCTGGTAGCGACGTGCGGGCGTTGATCCAACCCTGTCAGGAGAAAGAACGTTCTCCGTGAAGAGGAAGTGCATTCTGGCACACCATATCATTGCCAGACGATGGACGTCGGTGGCTTTGAGCGGTCGGCCGCGACAGCGGGTCGCGGCCCTCGAGCGGAGCTGGTGGCGCAAGCGGTTTCGAATCCCGCTCGCGCTGCGGTGCGTTGGCAAGGAGACCGTCTGGGAGGGGTCAATGAGCCTCAATGACACGATGGAGACTGCGCGACACACCATCGCACAGATGGATAGTCTCTTGGCGCGGGCCCGTGAACAACTTGGTCGTTGTGCCTGCCCTTTAGGCGATGGCACTATGAGTGCCGCCTCAATTTCCGCATTTGTCGCCGATCAGGACGAAGCGTTTCAAAGAGCGTATGCAGCCGAGCTGGCGGCCCTCAATCATATCCTGCCAGCGCCTGAATCGATGTCGCGTCTCGCGCTCCAACCCGTCTCTACCGAGAGAGCGACACGATGAGAATGGCGGATGGCGGGCTATTGAATGGTGGCGACACGACAGACAGCCAGCGGCTGGCACAGCTCGCCACCGACTTCGTGGTAGGGCGCACGGACCTAGCTAGTGTCATTGGGATCACGGATGATGAGCTTGAGGCATTATATGTATTTGGCCACCGCTACTATTCTTGTGGCAAGTATGAGGAGGCGCGGAATTTTTTTCGCTTCTTGTGCCTACATCGGCACATCGACGCACGATTCTGGTTTGGTCTGGCAGCTAGTAGTCAAATGCTTGGGGACCCAGAGAACGCCGTGCAGGCCTATCGGCTAGCGGGACTCCTGAATAGTGAGGACCCGCAGATCCCGCTTCGAACTGCCGAATGCTTCATCAAACTAAATCATCTCACAGCCGCGATTACCGCACTTGAGAATGCCTTGGCGCTGAGTGTCAGGAGGCCCGAACACAAGGCTTTGGCCGGACGTGGGCTGATGATGCTTGACCGCCTCAAATCCCAACTAGGGTCCAACGATGCATAGAGTGAACATGTCGGCGTCGACGAGCAAGCCGCTACCCGAGGTCGGGACGCTGCCCTTCAGTGCCTCCGCTACCGGTCTTTCGGGCAATGGCCGCAAGACTGACGCCAGCCTGTTGTTGCACTCAGTTTCCGAAAAGGCTGTTGCGTCAGGTTCGATTCCAAGTTTATCGGCACCACGTGCGTTCGATGCGATTGACCTCCTTACCTCGTTTCTGGCTCTGAAGACCAAAATGGCCGATGAACAGGTTGCGGCGGGAATAGAGGACGTGCGACATTGGGGAGAGCAGCAAAGACAGTTGCACGAGAAAATTTCCAAAAGCATCGTTGAAGCGGCAAAAAGATCGGCAGAAGCAAAGAACAGCTCCGGCATCATGAAGTTCTTCGGATGGCTAACGGTCGGATTGACGGTCCTAGCTGCCATCGCCACCGGCGCAGCTCTTCCGGTCATGGCGGCGGCAGTGAGCGTTGGAGTAGCGACTCTCGTCGAGACGGGTGGCGTAGATAAGATGACTGCGGCAATTGTGAAGAGTCTCGAGAAAGACGGAATCCATGGCGACAAGGCCAGCACCTTGGGGGCGGTCATCACGATTGGCATCATATTCGCTATCTCGGTGCTAACAGTTGGCGCTGGCTTTGCCAGTGGAGCCGCGAGTGGATTGCGTATCGCCGCCTTGATACCATCCAGTTCTGTCAAGGCTGTTCAGATAGGCCAGAGAGTTTCGACAGCGGCTCGAGTCGGCGGGGCAATGGCATCGCTGGGCGAGGCTGGCGCCGGCATCGCCAATGGCATCCAGAAGAAGGAGGCAACGGACGCCCAGGCGGAAGCGATAAACATCAGCAGCTGCATTGCAAGACTGAGATCACTGCAAAGTGATGAAATGGACTTCATCAAGCAGTTGCTTCTCGACAGGACGACGACCACGCAGACGGTTGCCGAAGCCATTAACCGGCAGAGTGATTCCAACGCCAAGCTCGTAAGGGCCTTCGGCTGACAGGCTGCGTGGACCACTTGTCGAACTAAAGGAATGTAGCGATGGTATTTGCTGTGCAACGTGAAACGACCGTTGGCGGGCACGACCGGTTGGATGCAGCCGTGCATGAACAACTTCCGTGGGTGCCGATCTCTGCTACGGTCCGCGGCAGAAACGTGCCGGAAGGCGAGATCCCACTTCCTCTTGCGGACCCCGTCAAGGCGCGAGGTTGGGGATCAGTTGACGTACGCGATCCCGCGGAAGTTGTGATCCGCGAGAAGCTTTCCAACGTCGATCTCAAGCTGAAGGACTTTGTTACGGGGAACGACGCATCAGCAGTCGCCGCGGTTTTCGTTCGGCTCAATGCGGAGCTTCGCAAAGCGGCGAGGTCGGACCGGTCGGCGGCGCTTAACGTCGAGATCGCTGCGCAGGAAGCTGCTGCCAAGGCGCTTCGCAGTTCAGGACTATGCCAATTGTTTGGCGCAATAGCCACCTCTGGCGGCGCGATATTGGGGGCCGGCGTGAACCTCAAGGGTGCTCGACAGATTCAAGCGCGCTTCGACGAGGTGTATAAAGCCAAAATCCAGGCCCCGCTCCCGAAGTCCAGGGTGGAGACACCAACCCCGAACAGCCCTTCAGGTCAAGCGCAGCGCTTCGACAAATCAGAAGGCGAGCTGGAGCTACGCGACGAGCCTCACGGCAAAGGGCAGATTATCCAAGCGCCGGAGCGCGATGCGTGGTCCTCGCAAGACGACATCGAGATGACACGCCTGAATTCGAGCAGAAGCAATACACTGGGCGACCCGCATAGGCTGGACGCGCCGAATAGCACGACGGACCCCCTTGAGTTTACGCGCGTTGTCCAGGCGCAGACAGAAGCCCAGCAAGAGGCCATGAGATGGAATGGCATGGGCACAATCGCGACGGAAGCCTTTAAGCTTCCGGGAGCCGGCCTGAACATGGGCGCGACGCACTACCAGGAGGAGGAGGCGCAGCTGCAGGCGGACAGCACCAGGGCGCAGGCGCAGATGGAGAACGAGAGTGAATTCCTGGCGAGCTATGAGACGACGATTCAGGACGTCCTGGGCGAGCTTGCCGAAATTCGTCGCGCCGATAGCGAGGCGAGAAGCAAGATCGTTTCTATGGCTTGAGCGTATCGTTCGGGCGAAAAACGTCTGAGTTTGAGAAGGTCCTAAGATGATCAAGGCGATGTCTGGATACCAGCCCACTGCGTGGGCCAACAGCGCAGGAAATGTTCTCCCAGGAGGTCTGTCTTTAGCCTCGATCATGGCGCTGGTTCTGATGGAACGGCACGACATTTACCAGAATCAACTCGGATCTCAACTGGACGACATGCAGGCGCGCAACAATTTGCTGAAGGATATGAGAGACGCAATGGCTGCGCTGCGGACCAATCGACCTCCCGATGAATGTAAGGTAAGAGACTACGGCAGCTTCGTCGATTGGCAAGGCAAGACTCAGGATGTGTTTGACTGGATGCAGGCACACGGCATATCCATCGAGAAGGAGAAGGGTGACAAGAAAGGCGTGCAGTCGCAGTTCGATGCTGCCATCAACAACCTCAACGGGGCGATTGACAGCGCCAATAGCGAAGGGGAGATGGCGATGATTTATTTCCAAAGGCTGCTTGATGACGTCAATCGGGTTGCTGAACTGATGTCTAACGTTGTTTCGAAGGATGAAAAGACGAAGGGGATGATCGTAGGCAACCTTCGTTGAGAGACGTTGACAATGAGTAGTGCAGAACGGCGGAGATCATCCCAGTTCTGCACACCTGTTCCCAGGGTTGCAATGAATGCAAGTGGTGCAGCAGATGAAAAGTTGAACGGATGCGCATTCTCAGGGGGGCGCCGCGTCCTCCATGTCTAGCAAGACCTTGCTAACGTTCCTTTGTTTACTGCTTACGCGATGTGCCGGCTCAGACTCGATTGCTGAACGCGGCGTTTGGCTGGCTTCGCCAAGCGTCGGCTCGCATGCACCGAAACCATCCTTCTCAGCGAGCACACTGCAAGCACGTAGCTTTGAATTGCTGGCACAGCCTCCGACCCGGCCAACCACCGCCCCGGTGGAGCGGCGGCTGCCGGTCACCGCTGATAGCACTCGCGTGAGCCTCGACTATGCCAATGCCGATATTCGGCAAGTTGTGAATGACATCGTGGGCGACATTATGAGCATGCCCGTCATCATCGATCCAGGCGTTGGGGGAAAAATGGCACTTCGGACCTCGAGCAAAGTCCCCGTGAGTGATGTGCCGCGATTACTCGACGAAGCGCTGGCGCCGTACGGATACGGACTGGCCGTCGTTGACCGCGGAGTTCGGGTGGGGCGCTTGGTCGATCTCGCCGGCGGAGCACGAAGCGATGTTCAAGTGATCCCCGTGCGCTATGTCGATCCAGCCGATGTCATAAAGGTGATCCGACCAAACGTCGAGGAGAGCGTGCGTCTGACACCCGCGCCAGGAGAACAAGGTATTGCCGTCACTGGGCCACCCGACTTGGTGAGTTCCGTGCGCGAACTCATTGGCTTGCTTGACACCGATGCGATGGCTCACAAATCGTTTGCGCTGTATACGCTGGCTCATGCGAGTCCGGCAGCGATAGAGCGAGAACTCAGTTTTTTGTTCAGCCAGAATAGCCGGGGCAGAGTGCGCGTTCGGCTTGCGCCGCTCGAGCGGCTGAACGGCATTCTTGTAGTAGCGGACGACCCTGAAGTACTTCAGCAAGTTCGTCGGGTTATCGCCCAGCTGGATAAGACATCGAAGACGGCGGCAAACATTCACGTGCATCCGCTTCGGTATCGAAGGGCTGCGGAAGTGGCGCAGGTGCTAGCACAAGTCTTTGGCGCTCAGCTGCCGCGTGCCGTATCTCGCGCGCAACCGGCGGGAGAGGTTGGAAAGTTGTCCATCGGAAGCGCATCCGATCGATCGAATTTGCCCCTAAACATTCCCGGCCTGTCGGACGAAAGATCAGATGCGGCCGCATCAACAACGCAAATAAAGGACGATGCGGTGGTCTCCGCCGTCAGTCTTGGCCTGTCGGCGCCAGTTCGGATCCAGGCGGATCCCGGCCAAAATGCACTCGTGATCTTCGCAACGCCCGACGACGACAAAATCATCGAGGCCGCGGTTCATCGGCTTGACGTCAAGCCGCGGCAGGTCCTAATCCAGGTCATTGTCGCGGAGGTGCGGTTGAGCGATCATTTGCGATACGGTGTCGACTATCTTCTCTCCTCGCCGGATTTGGGTGCCGTTCCACAAGGTGGTTTGTCCTATGTGTTCCCGAATAGTGATGTCAATGTTGTGCTACACGCACTAAGCGGCGTCGGGGACGTCAAGGTCGTATCGGCGCCACGAATTCTCACAGTTGACAATCAAACCGCGACAATCGAGGTGGGCGATCAGGTTCCAATCCTCGCGCGATCCTCACAATCGACGCTAAGCCAAAGTTCAACAATCGTGAACGATGTCGAACTACGCCACACAGGGGTCATTTTGGCTGTAACACCCCGCATTGGCGCCGGAGGTAGCGTGACGCTCGACTCCTTTCAGGAGGTCAGTACCGCGAACAAGAACACACTGACCAGCGTCCAATCCCCAATCATTTCGGTACGCCGCCTCCAGAGCACCGTATCGACACGAAACGGCGACACGATCGCGATTGGCGGCTTGATGCAGGACAGCACTAACCGGATGGATTCCGGGGCTCCGGTGCTGAAGGACATTCCGTTGTTGGGATCCCTATTCGGCAGCATGGAGCATGCCAAGGACCGAACTGAGCTCTTGGTGTTACTGAATCCTCGGGTGGTTGAGAGTGGCGCCGATGCGCAGGCTTTGACCGAGGATCTGCGGGAGAAGTTCGAATCGCTAGCCCCCGATCTCGGCCGCCACCTGAAGCCCCAACGTAGGCCTCGTTCCCAGGCCACGGCTTTGAAGGCTACCGCGCGGTAGGCGCAGGGCGGAAACTGAGCGGCCTCCTAGCGCTGGTCTCTGCTCATTGAAACCGGCCATTGGACGCCGAGCATATTGTTCCAGAAAGGCATAACGTCATCAGTTGAACCCCATATCGAGATTGTATTGGCTTCCGCTCGGCCGTGAGTAGATGAAGAGGCGGATGCTACTCCGTTGAGCGAGTGCCCGCTGTTCTCCTAGGATGTAGGTTCCGCCCGACGATGTCTGGAGATGTATGTCCTGCGAAAACTACTGTTGTGGTTCGGTAAGTCCCCGCGATGGTGAATGGGGTGCCCTGCCGGGCGCTTCAGCAGCCTTAGCCAGGGGACCGATTCCCGTAGCGGTCGAACTCGGTGGAGAGAGTTTAGATGCAACTAGCGAGAAGCGTTGCAAGGTCGTGCATCACGCCACGTGATCGTTCAATTGCGGTGGCGGCGCCGGTCCCCAAGCTTGTGCCTACCGAGGATATCGCTCGTTTCTCGCAAATGCTCGAGGAGGCGAATGTACACGCTTGCGAAGCATCCGATCGGGCGCCCGATTGCAGGGATTTCGGCAATGATCCGCATGATCTGGCCGAAAGCGAAAGCGCCACGTCTTCTCCCTTGATTGCCGGTTCAATCATTGGTGCCATGCCTGGCCCTATACTGCGCCGGCGAGCACTGGAACAGCTGTCACGATCGGTTGAACTCGTAGAGCTGACCAGGAGGATTACTGAGCACACTTTCGTCAGCTGGGATTATGGCGGCAATACCGAGGTGCACGTCATGCTGAATTACGAACTATTCGGCAATGCGCGTGTGATCGTCAGTTTCCAGCCTGATACCCTAAGGGTTTGTATCGAGTCCGAGCGGCTTTGGCGTATCCTGCAGGTACATGGCTATGCATTTGCCCGCGATTTGTCCGATCGGCTTGAAATGCGCATCGTCATGATCGTCTTCGCCTGCAGCTCAGTGCTTGACGAACAAGGCAGCAAGGGGCGATCTCGTAGATTTGAGACACCGCTCTACTACAAAATTGAGAGGGGCGCGTGATCGACCTGCCCTGTTATGGCCAATGTGAGGCTGCCGCCCTTTCGGATCTTGCTAAACGTCTGCCGGTGCCCTTCAACATCGCTGGCGTCGACGTGGAAGCTGTGATGCCAGGTTCGAGGCCTCCGCGCCTGCCAGCGGATTACTGCCAGGCCCTGATGCGCCCACGCGGCCACAGGATTCGCGTTACAGTTGACTCGACGCTGCTTCCGGCGGCGGCTGTGCAGCATTGGCCAGAAATTACCGCATTGCCTCCGGGTGACGGCCTGCGAGAAATCCTGTTCGACATTGTCTTCCGAGATGTCGCGATCCAGGTGGACCAATGGTGTGGGCATCGGCCGATCTGGTCTTCGGCGGAGGGCACTGAAGCGTTTCCGTACGCATTTGAGATTCTTCGCTTGGAGCGTCCAGGCGACATCCTTGGGCTGGTCGAATTCGATGTCGGTGGACTGCAATGGATCGCCGACTGCTGCTCTAGACTTCCGGTCGTGTGCGCCGTCCTCGATGATCTGTTCCTTTCTCTCGATCTGGTGGTCGCACGCATCAGCCTTATCTTGGCGGATCTGCATCAACTCGCTTCAGACGATGTCGTACTGCTGGATACCTCCCCTGTCGGTCATGACGGCGTCATGAGTGTTCTTCTATGCCTTTCTGGCAGTCCTTGCTTTCGCGCCTCGATCGTCAATGGCCGCCTTGCCATCCTTTCAGCTGTGGACTGCATGATGGATAGACCGGATCCGCTCCCGCCGGAAACCTTCGACAGCATTGATCTTCCTGTTGATGTGGCTGCTGGACGCCTGACCATGCCGCTCAGGCAGATTCGCGAATTGGCTGTCGGCCAAGTGCTGGATCTTGGTTATGATGCCACGACCAATATCAGCTTGCGCGTCAATGGCCAGGTCGTCGCAACGGGCGAGCTGGTGCGCATCGCCGACCGAACAGGTGTGCGCGTGCACGACTTGCGATTAGCACGAGCAGAACCATGACGGCGCTGCCGGATCCCGCAACGCTGATAGTACTAATCGCCTGCGTTGCGATCGCCCCCTTCGTTGCGATTACCGTTACCTCTTACGTGAAGCTCGTCGTGGTCTTTGGGCTCATTCGCAATGCGCTCGGCGTTCAGAACATCCCGCCGAACATGGCTCTGAATGCGATCGCCATCCTGCTGTCCGTCTACATCATGCAGCCAGTGGCCAAAGGTGCGTACGAAGCCGTGCGTGACAAACCAATCGCATCCCAAGATATCCGCGAATTAGGGACAACGATAACGCTAGCTGCCGAGCCAGTTCGCAACTTTCTCCTGAAGAACACGTCGCAGCGGGAACGTCAGTTTTTCGTCAATGCGACTCGGGGATTGTGGAGCAAGGAGGACGCCGCCGCCATAACCGGTAACGAATTTATGATATTGATTCCGGCCTTCATGACATCCGAACTGCAAGACGCGTTCAAGATTGGCTTCTTATTGTTTCTACCGTTTATCGTCATCGATCTCGTCGTTTCCAACATCCTTCTGGCAATGGGCATGATGATGGTTTCGCCAATGACCATATCCTTGCCATTCAAGCTGTTCTTGTTCGTTGCCGTGAACGGGTGGCAGCGCCTAATTCATGGTGTCATCTTCTCCTACGCGGGAGCAGCACCATGAATACCGCCACACTCACCAATCTTGCCATTGGTGCGCTCAAACTGACACTCGTCCTGTCGATGCCCACAGTCATCGTCGCTACGGGCATCGGACTGATCGTCAGTGTTGTGCAAGCTCTGACCCAAGTTCAGGAGCAGACACTCTCCTTCGCCGTGAAGCTGATATGCGTGAGCCTGATCCTGGCGGCCACCGCGAATTGGTTTGGTGAACTTGGCCGGTATACGGTGAACATCTTCGACCAAATCGCGGGAATATAAGTCTGGGGCGCCAGGAACTTGCTAACTTTGCCTCTCTTCGCCGAGCGGCACGCAACAAGAGCGACCGTCGCCAGCCAAGCGCCAGAGCAATCCATTCCATGTCACCAATTGACCCAGCTCATCTGCATACTTTCCTGGTTGTCCTTGCGCTTGCGATGTCACGCGTGACAGGGATGGTGCTGGTCATGCCTTTTCTAGGACGCGGTATGGTGACGGCGCGGGCGCGCAATGGCCTGATCATGGCATTGGCGCTGCCGGTAATGGGGTTTGCTTGGGCAACGAGGCCTGCGGATCTCGACATCGCACGTCTGATGCCGATCCTGGGCCTGGGGCTCAAGGAACTCTTGCTCGGGTGCCTCCTGGGCATGCCAATTGCCGCGACTATGTGGGGTGTGGAGACCGCGGGCACGTTCATTGACCACCAGAGGGGGGCCACGATGACAAGCCTCTTGAGCCCGGCGAGCCTCAATCTGGACTCACCGCTCGGGACCTTCCTGGCTCAGCTTTACGCTACATGGCTGTTCGTCAGCGGCGGCTTTTCCAAACTATTAGCATCGCTCTATCGCTCCCATGACATTTGGCCGCTGTGGAGCTTTCATCCTGCATTCGGTCCAATCTTCGTCACCAGTGTGTTAGATCTTGCAGACCTCGTGATGCTACTGACGTTGCTTCTCGCCGGCCCAGCCATCGTTGCGATGTTTCTCAGCGAGTTGGGCTTGACACTGGTCAGCCGGTTTGCGCCGCAACTGGAGGTCTTCTTTCTCGCTATGTCGGTCAAGAGCGCAGTTGCCCTTCTGCTGCTGATTCTATCGCTCACGATCATTTTGGCCAATGCCGACAAGCATATGCCGTCGCCTGTCGCGATCGTCCATCGCATCACCAGGTGATTGCGGTGACCGGTAGAAAGACCGAAAAGCCGACTTCCACGAGGCTGCGGGACTTGCGCAAGAAGGGACAGGTTCCGCACAGTAAGGAAGTCGTGTCGGCGGCTGTGACCCTCGGGTTTTTCGCGTTGTTCTTCGCCTATTTGCATGACCTAGTCGAGCGGCTTAAGGCAGCGATCCTGTTGCCTGTAACGTTTCTTGACGGGGACTTCCTGATTGTCAGCCGACGGCTACTCGAGTTTTATTTCGGTGAATTACAAGGTATGGTCGCCCCCTTCCTCGGCGTCGTCCTGGTCATCGGCGTCGGCGCTAACCTGCAGAACGGGGCGGTTTTCTCCCCGGAGGCTGTCACGCCGTCGCTGAAAAAGCTGAACCCCGGTGAGAACGTCAGAAGGATAGTCTCGCTGCAGAATCTCGTCGATCTGGGTAAGGCGATCGTGAAGGTGCTAATACTCGGCCTCGTCATAATGCTTGTGCTGCGCCAAGGTGTGCATGCGCTCGTGTGGACACCGAGCTGTGGCATATCGTGCCTAAGTGCGGTGACGAGTAACCTGCTGCTCGAGATAGCTAATTATGTCGGGGCGAGCTATCTTGTGGTGGCAATTGCGGACTTTGCGTTCCAGCGATGGCAGTTCACGAGGAAGAATTTGATGTCGCTGGACGAACTGAAACGAGAAGTTAAGGAAAATCAGGGCGACCCTGAGTTCAAAAACCGACGCAGGAGCCTCCATTCCCAATTGTTAGCCAAGAACGCGATTGAGCAGTCGCGTAGAGCGACCGTTTTGATCACCAATCCCACACATATTGCAGTGGCTATTTACTACGATCGGCAGCGCACTCCCCTGCCCATGATCGATGCCATAGGTACCGATCTCTTGGCGCAGCAAATGATTGATGCCGCGGCCGCTGCGGGGGTGCCGGTGATGCGAAACATTCCGCTGGCGCGCGCGCTCCTGAAGGACGGGCTGGTGGATGAGTATATTCCATCGCACCTGATTGTACCTCTCGCGACGGTTCTGCGGGCGCTCGGAAAAGTGGCGGCTGAGAACGGTTATCGGTCCTGACTTCAGCTTGATGGTTTCTCGCAGTTTTCAACTGAGGTGGACCCCGGATTTTGGACCGGCGGCTTAGGTGGTGCGGATGCCGTTCCGTTTTGATAAACGGAGCGGACCATGAAGAAGACGAGACGGACAATCGATGCGGCGCTGAAGGCAAAGATCGCCTTGGAGGCGCTGCGAGAACAATCAACGGTGACGGATCTGGCACAGCGCTACCAGGTGCATGTGAATCAGATTTATGCCTGGAAGAAACAGCTTCAGGATCAAGCGGTTCGGGCGTTCGACGCGGGCGCTGGTCGGGATGGCGAGGCAGCCCACGAACTGGAGGTCGAGAAGCTCCACGCCAAGATCGGACAGTTGACGGTTGAGCGGGATTTCTTAGCCAGGAGGTCCGGAAGATGAGCGCGCCGGATCGCCGAGGATTGCTTCAGCGCGATCATGCGAGTCTATCGATCCGCCGGCAATGCCAATTGCTGAGCGTTGCGCGATCGAGCGTGTATCGGCCGCCGCTGCCGGCCAATGACAACGACCTTGAGCTGATGCGGCGGATCGACGAGCTGTTCACGGCCTGGCCGTTCCTGGGCTCGCGGCGGATGACGGCGATCCTCAATGGCGAAGGCTGTCGCATCAATCGCAAGCGCGTGCAGCGGTTGATGCGCAAGATGGGCATCGCGGCGCTGGGACCAAAGCCCAGAACCACAAAGCCGGCGCCGGGACACAAGATCTTCCCGTATCTCCTGCGCCATATGGTGATCGACCGACCGAATCAAGTGTGGGCTGCCGACATCACCTATGTGCCGATCGGCCAGGGCTTTCTATATCTGGTGGCGATCATCGATTGGGCGAGCCGTGCGGTGCTGGCCTGGCGCCTGTCGAACACGATGGACACATCGTTCTGCGTGTCTGCGCTCGAAGAGGCCTTGGCGCGCTTCGGCCCGCCTGAGATCTTCAATACCGACCAGGGTAGCCAGTTCACCAGCGCCGCCTTCACCGGCACGCTGGCCGCCACCGGCGTCAGGATCTCGATGGACGGTCGTGGGCGCTGGATGGACAACGTGTTCATCGAGCGGCTGTGGCGCTCGCTCAAATACGAGGACATCTATCTCAAGGGTTATTCGGATGGCCACGAGGCCAAAGCCGGAATCGCCCGATGGATCGAATTTTACAATTTCCAGCGCCCTCATCAGGCGCTGGAAAACCGCGCGCCGATGGCGGTCTGGCGGGCCGGTGTCACCGGCGCATTCGGCGAACAGGCTGTGGATATGACGCTTCTCGCAAGCGAGAAGCTTGGACAACGCTACGCGTTACCCACATCCCCACAGCCACAACAGCAGCAGGCAAGAGTAGCGTAAAGTTACTGGGAAGAACGAACGGCAGCAGCTCCACTTAAAAAACCGGACCCAGTGGTCCTCAGCATGGGGTCCACTTCACGATATCGGCGCGCGCACTTACGGTTCGTTCAAATCGATCCTCGCCAACAATCTTGATCGGCGTCCTTCACCCAAGCGCTCCGCGGACGACGCGCCGATCCTCCATCCCAACATCCGCGGGCCGCGCTACTACAATTAGGAGATCACGCCTTGCTCACCCATCCGACCCTCGATCAGCTCCATCAGCTCGGCCTTCACGGCATGGCCAAGGCCTTCGCCGACATCGAAGCCGGCGGCGAGGCCGCCAGCCTCGGCCACGCCGAATGGCTTGCGCTCCTGCTCGAACGTGAAGCGTCGCTGCGACGCGACAAGCGACTGTCGAAGCGGCTTCAATATGCCAAGCTGCGCCAGCAGGCCTGCGTCGAGGACATCGACTATCGCACCCCGCGCGGCCTCGACCGCAGCCTCTTGACGATGCTGGTCGAAGGCCAATGGATCGCCGACCACGCCAATCTTTTGATCTGTGGCCCGTCCGGCGTCGGCAAGAGCTGGCTCGCCTCGGCGCTCGGCAACAAAGCCTGCCGCGACAATCGCTCCGTGCTCTATCAGCGCGTCCCGCGACTGTTCAGCGATCTGGCTTTGGCGCGCGGTGACGGCCGCCACCCCCGCCTGCTGCGCGCGCTCGGCCGCGTCGATCTCCTCATCCTTGACGACTGGGGCCTCGAGCCGCTCGACGCCGCGGCCCGCCACGACCTCCTGGAGATCCTCGAGGACCGCTACGGCCACCGCTCCACCATCGTCACCAGCCAGCTTCCCGTCGATCAATGGCACGCGCTGATCGGCGAGCCGATGACTTCATGATGCCTCCTTCTTCGAACGCTTGGTGCGTCGTACCCGATTGCGAAGCTGACCGATTTGTTCGTCTGAGAGCTCGATCTGCCATGGCTGGCCTTTGGTTAACTGACGACCTGCCAGCATTCCGCGCGCAAGATAATCGAAGATTGTTTGCGGGGTTACTCCAAGCTCAGCCGCTGCGCCCTGAATCGAGAAGCTGCCGTCGGGCCAGCGCATCGGATTCTTGTCCACGCCGTTGATTTTGACGGTGGGAATGCCCCAGCGGGTGCGCAACAGCCAGACGTTCTCGCCTTTGAAGGCGCAGCCTCGGGCCGCGACAAAGCCTTCCTGATTGAGTATTGCCGCGATCTCGGCATCCATTTTGTGTTCAGCATTCAACTCGACGATCCGTCGCCGCAACCGATCAATGTCGATATAGTTGCGGTAGGTATGAACGCGCCGTTGTACGTGATGCTCGCTGGTTGCGCCGGTCTGCCAGACGATCTTGAGCCACACCTGACCTCGGGTCCGCTTCTGATCAAGAACGACTTCGCGGATGACAAATCGCAGAATGCGCTTGCGATCGGCTGCCGACGTGGTGGCCGCATTCCAAATCCGCGGCAGGTTCGCGCCGAGCGCTTGTAGCCCTGCGCGTTCCGCCGGGCCAATCAGAAGCGGCTCTTGCGCGCGCCAACGCGCATGCTGCTGCTCGACCGTCTCGACGACACGCAGCTTCTCTTCCCAAGCCCGCTCAAGTGAGCGCGCCACAAGACGGTTCTCGGGCTCGACGGCGTCATACTGACGCCGGGCGCGCTCGGCCTCGTAGCGGGCGCGCTCCACGCGAAGCGCCCACTGACGCTCGAGCTGACGACTCTCTTGCTCCAGTTGGCCCGCCGCCGCGAGTGCGATCTCAATCTGATCCGGCACCAGGGCATCGAGGAGCATCCGTTCGACCAGCGCGTCAACCGCCAAGGCCCGGACTTCCTGACATAGTGCACTGCCTTGCTGGTCCCGATCCGAGCGGCAGCAATAGACCGGATAGTCGGCATTCGGGCCCGTGTAGCGCATGCTCATGCGCCGTCCGCAACGGCCGCAGATCGCAATTCCTTGTAACAGGGCTGCCCCCTTGCGCGGTACGCCAGAGTGTCCTGCCTCATAGCGGAAGATGTTATCTGCCAGTCGCCCCTGGTTGGCCATGAACTCCTCCCAGCTGATATAGCCTGGGTGAGCGGCGTGGAGGCAAACCGCCCAATCCCCGATCGCCACCTTGACCGTTCCCGTCAGCGATCCCGGCCGGCATCGGCTCGGATCCTTTTGCCGACGGCCATAAACATACGCCCCAGCATAGGCCGGATTTTGAAGGATACTAAGGACGCGTGCACTATCTGGCGCACGCCAGACGATCTCGTGTGGAGATGGTCCAAGCAGCGGTCGAACCGGCAAGGATAATCCGTTCCTCTCCAAGTACCGCATCACACGGCGAGCGCTTTGCAGTTCCCGGAATTTGGCAAACACGAGATGAAGACGGGCCTGCACCTCCTCATCGGGATTGAGAACAATTGTGCCGGCTCGATCATAGGCGAGCCCGGCCGGCAGGGGCAGCCGCAGTTCGCCCCGTGCCGCCTTCTGGCGTTCTCCTTGGTGAAGGCGCATCCGAAGCTGATGCAGCTCCGCCTCGCTCATGATGCCGGACAAGCCCAACAGCAGGCGGTCGTGGTAGGCGCGCGGATCGTAAAGCCGCTCGCCATCCGCAATGAGCACGCCGAACACCGAGCACAGCTCGAGAAGCTGATGCCAGTCCCGGTTATTGCGGGCCAAGCGAGAAGCGTCGAGGCTCACCACAAGGCCGGCGTTGCCAAGGCCGATCTCGGCAATGAGCTTCTGGAAACCATGACGATCCACAGCGCCAGCACCGGATTTGCCCAGATCCTCGTCAATGACCTGGACTCGCTCCGGCGGCCAGCCCAGACCGATGGCGCGATCGACGAGGCGGTACTGCAGCTCGGTGCTCTCCTGGTGCTGGCGCACCTGGTTCACGGATGACTGCCGCACGTAGACATAGGCCAACTTGGCTCGGTGCGCAGTCGTGAGCCGCTCGTCAGCGACGGTCGAGCTGATCAGCACGACCCAGTCCCCTTCCGGGCGTGCCGGCAACCGCTTGCATTCGCCGCAGCAGCGTGGCGAGGATTTGAGCGATCTGGGTTTGCGTCGCGGTCGATAGATTCGGCCACAGGCGCGGAATGTCGGCCGTCGGGCGGCCGGGTGGATTTGCCAACGTCGGCAGCGGTCGATACGCAACGCGACCTGGAAGCGGTCGGTGGGTCATCGCGAATCACCTTCTCGTCGAGAAGGCCCAGACTCGCGCTCAAATGTTGCATCAATGGGATCAGCGTACGTGCACTGATGCGCGGCAGATCGGCGGCGTTCGGGTGGGGCGTGATCGGCGTCTCGGCAAGATCCGTCGACGCGATCCGAACCGCCCGCGGCCGGCCGTCCGGCAGCGCAACAACGACGTAGGCAGGACCGCGCCCCGACCGCTCCTTGAGCACCTCAAGCCGGTGCCCAAACAGAAAATGATGCGGGTCGGTGATCGTGACGTGAGACACGACCCGCTCAAGAATAGGGGTACTCTGACGTGTTCGGCGATCCCACCCTCGGCGATGCGATATTGGACCGCATCATTCACAATGCGCACCGCCTCGAACTCAAGAGGCGACAGTCTAAGGCGTCAGGCTGGCGAAAAGAAAAAACCGTAAGCACCTCGCGCACGATCGCCCCGCCGGCCCACAGGCCCCTCCTCGTGCGCGTCGCTACGTCGCTCGGGGGGCACTCCGCGCCCCGCACGGGGCCCTCCTATGGACCGCCGGAACGATCTCCGAACCAACCCGCCAGCCTTGACCAGAGACAATTTCCGGCACACATAAGCCCGTCAGTCGTGTTCGTCTCCAAACTGATCGCGATCACTGGAATCCGTGATCACCACCGCCTGGAACACCTGATCGCCATCCCCGGAATCCGCAAGCTAGGAAGCAAAGCGGCGTTCCTATCTGGAATCAAAAGAGGCCGCCTCTCGGTAGCCTCTTGCCGGTTGCAATGTTGATCGTGCTGAAATGCCAGTCCCGGCCGCCTTATTACTACTGATTCCCGGTGTAATGTGGAGTCCGCAAGAATGCGGTGTTCAATCATCGAAGCCGCGCAAGTGTCCTAATCTGCCATCGCGGATGTCCTAATTAGGACAGCCCCCCGCTTTGATAGAGGCATTGCCTCGCCCCCCGCCGCATACCGATCAATGCCGAAGATGGTTGCCCCTCAAATTTCGCAACATCAACTCCTTTTCTGAGGAGTTGCCTTTGCGTGTCGGGCCTCGCTGAATCTGCAGCACCGGCGCGAGCTACTGCGGCTTCCAATCCAGCAACAAAGGAAACCTGATATGATTCCTATAGAGGAGTCCTTTATTCGAGCGGTAACGTTGCTTGACGGTCCAAAACCGACCGAGCAACGGACTGAAATCGTCGCCCACTTGGATACTATTGTAGACTATGCGCGCGACGATGCCGAGGAGCGCCTAGCCCATAGTTTCAAAGAGATGACCCTGAACCACCTGGACAGTATTCGTCGAGATACGTCGACCATTGTTGAGGAAAAAATGGACCTGGCTCTGATCGCCACCGAAGAATTGATTATAGCTATCGTCGAGCGCAACCGGCGGGGAATAGGATGATCCGGGCGATGTCCATGCAGGCTTGCAACCGGGCAATACGGCGGCCGTTGGTCGCGAGCAGATAAGCATGAGAGGCGACGACCTCCAGCAAAGACATGCACGCAGCGCCATCGGACCAAGCAATAACCTTCAAAATCACGGACGGCGCGTGACTGGAAGCCCTTCGATCGAGGGGTTCATGGTGTACTTGTTCGGGCCTGACGGGAATATTGTGCACTCCGCAAGACTGATTTGCGCCGATGAGGAAAGGGCTAAGCAGCGAGCACAGCAATTAGCCGAGACCAATAGGGTCGAGCTTTGGCAGCTCACTCGCAAGATTGCGAGCTATCGGTCACGCGCGAACTGAGGCGCTTGGTTTGCGCAATCCTCGCTCTTACCCTTGGCCATGGCGTTTGTCCCTCGCAGATATGATCCCGGCCTCCCGGCGGCGCTCCAGCTCTTGCTCAAGGATATCCAGGCCAAGACAGATCAACGCCTCGCCGACCTCAATCGGGTCATGCTCGTCGAACGGAGGCTCGCTCGGATTGACGGGTGCCATCATGGTGCATGGTGCCTACGTCGTGTCTGGTGCACGGATTTGAAGGTCTGCCTCTAGCGAAGTCGAGCGCAAAGTTGCCCCGCACTGGTTCTGACGCCGAAAAAGGACCCGCGATTTCACTGGCGAAAGATCTTCCCATTGCCCTCGGATCGACTGCAGGTCTGTTACGCGCCGAGATGGCCATGATCTGGAGAGCCGCCTCCAGAGAGTTCCGTCTCGGCGGCTAGATGAGCGGCGAGCGGCTCTTGACCTGAGGCCAAGGGCGAGCTCAGGATCGCCTTGGTGCGGTCGTCTGAGGGCGTCGAATTGCCGGTCATCGAAGCATGCCCCGCCTAGCTAGGATCCCGCTCCAAAATGAACGTCGAGTGACCCTTCGACCTCCTGCCGACCTCGTTGAGGCAGGCAATGGCAGCATCAGTCGAGACATGATCGGTATTGGAGAGGTGCTTGGCGAGCGCACTGATCTCGCGTGTGACGAACACGCTAGCCATGATCTTGCTGCGGCGTGCTATCGTCGTGAGTGTAGCCATCCGACCAAGCTCCTCTGTGTCGCCGCCGAGCGTCCGGTCAAAACGCTCGGCGGCGGGAATTGGGCCGGCGCTGGTCTCCGGAGTGAGAGCAGCGGAGAAAACACTCACTCATCAGCACAAACCCCGCACTCAGGCCGTAAGGCATCGGCGCGCGCCCGCACCATGCCTCAGGCCTAAGCCGTGACTTGCATCTCAAGTATACAGGCCCGCGCTGCCGGGTTTCAGCGCGCCGACGGGTGTAGATTTCTGAGGCGGTCTCGACATGCTGTTCAGAGCGAGCCGGTGATTTCGCCCGGGCCGACATCGAATGCACGGTCGTAGCTGAGGCCAGCGCCTGTGCTGCTGCCTTTGTGCGGGCATAGATTTCATTGGCGGACAGGTTCATGGTTTGAGTCCTGTCCTTCTGTTCGCGTCGGATCACGCAGCCTTGTCGGTCGCGGGCTTGTTCTCGGCTTACCAAGCTTTGAGCTGTTCTGCGTTTTCGAAGATCTAGAGATAGGTTCCAGCTCGACTTTGATTTCCGAGCGAGGTCGCTGTGCACGTAACCCTCGACGCGGTCGAGTACCGTCAGAACAGCCTGCGGCGAGACGTAGCGCATCGGAGTCCAACCAGCAGGGGCACCCTTCAAGCCGGGCAAGGCGAGCGCGGATGCAAGCGACGACACACCGCTACGACCGATCCAATCGGCGTAAGTGACGCGATCGAAATAGCGCCGGCTGGTGATGTTCGTCGTTTGACCACCATGTGAGAGATCGGCGGAGCCGTTCGGATTGACTTTGATCTTGGCCGCATACTCGGGGTCATAGGGCCGGCCACCAGGCCGCAGCCAGGGTAGCTCGCGCACTCGGGAAAGTTCTTTCCGCGGCACGCCGGGCATGTCCATGATTGCGACTTGGAAGCTGTGGATCTGCTGATCGTCCGGAAGTTGCCGGTTCAGAATTTCGCGACTCAATCTCGGCTTCGGCCATCGCGCGCATCGCAGCGCGGAGCTGCTTGATCGCAGTGGTGACGGCTTCCTGCATCTGTTTCTGAGCAGCCGCGCCGAGCGAGTGGACGCGCGTCAAATTGTCTTTCCGCTCCTTTTCGGCGGCAGCAGTCTTTGCTTCCGTCAAAGCATGGTCGGCTCGCCGGTGAGCCGCACGAGCTTTCACCAAGCGAACTTCAGCTAAATTCTTGATGCCGACGAGGTCACCGATCTGGTCGTCAGACAACTCGATCGGCGGCGCTTCCATTGAGTGGACGGCGCTGGCGAACGCGGCCTCGACCGCGGCAAGTTCACTGGGCGTTTCCAGACCTTTGGCTTCCAGCTTGGCGATCTGCGAGGTCTTGCCGGCCATGAACGTCTCCGTTGTTCACCGGGACATATTGCACGGCTTGGCGCTTTGTCCTTACGGCACAATCGCTGATTATTTTTTTTCGCGATTCTGCCCTGTGGAATTTGACGACGCAGTTGCCGATTGCGTCGACCAACGGCTGCGGTGACCTGCCAGCGGGCGGTGCCGTCAGTGCGTTCGCGTGCGATGCTTGCGCCAACAACGCCGCCGGCAGCCGCCGTGGCGATCTGATGGGCGACCTTGCTCTTCGCTCGCCTCCGACGAAGGCAAGCTCAGCGACCACTGCGGCCGTCGGAACAGGTAGGCCGAAGACGCGCTGCAGGTGCTGCGACTGAGCGGTAGCTGTGGCAGTTTGATCGGGGAAACTTCCGGATTGCTATTGCCGGTGCAGAGGTGGCCGCCCCTCAAACGCTTGCGACCGCAGGGACGCGATGTACCGCTCAAAAATGTGCATCCACTGGCCTGTGCTACCCGTAGGTACGCTTCGCAAGCGATGGTGGCCAGCCCGTCCTCGAAGACTGAGGCTGGCCACCTTTGCTCCCGAGAGGCTGAAATTCTCTGGACGCCAGCATCCTATATTGCTGAGAAGCATGCGGAACACCTATCAAAATTAGTGGGGACGAGAATGTAAGGTAGTGCGAGCGCCCTCGCGCCATCGAGGTACATTCCGACGTGAACCACTACACGTTCTATGGAAGGTTGCAGATGGTGAAGTGGTTCTACAAAACTCAAGCAGGGGGTGGCTCAGATCGTTCCGACTGGGAAGGCTTTTGCGGTCACGTTTCGTGGTGAGACATTGGGGCATTATGCTTCGCCAGCGTCAGCGGCCGAGACTTGGCGAACGGAACATGCTCTTGGCCTTCGGCCGGAGACCCATCAAACCTGGGCATACCGGAGAAGATTAGCGAGTGGCAGCGCGTGCGGTGACTTACACTCCCCGAGGGTCCTCACCTCTGGTGATCACCGCCGTTTGGATCGTCCACACTTGGGCGCGATTCGGCACCGTTCGGCTGCGCGCGTCAGGCGCTACCCCTGCCACGCCCGCACTACCATTTGAAGTTAGCGGCCACGTGACTCGGCGCTTATCGCCCACGCATACACAGAGGAAAAGCGCTGGCCAGCCTCAAAGCAGCGGAAGAAGCCGACCGGGAGCGTATCGCTCGCAGAATGGGCATAACCGTCATAACGGGCTTAGCCCGTGAGCCGGAAGCAGTGCGAACGCGGCTCTGCGCCTGACGGCCTGGGGGCATGATCAGGCATTATCCTGCCGCATCCGCACTGCCAAATTGAGTTAGCGGCGACGTGACTCGGCGCCGACCGTTCTGGTGCCATTGCGCTGTCCCTGCCACGGCCCGTTAACCACAGCGGCTCTGTATCCGTGCTAGCTTACCAAAAGCTGACGAGACTGCGCGCCCATCGACCAAACGAAATGCGACCCGTGTGGGCCGTTCAAGCCGGGCGGCCTATAACAACAGTGCGTGCAATCTGCTCCGGGCAATCCTGCAGCCAAGCAAAGACGCCCGCTAGACTGTAAGGCCGTGCGACTTCATGGCCGCCAAGCTTAATGGGATGATCTTCGATAAGATAGAATTGCCCATCGGCTGTTCTGACCATCCGGTCTCTTATCTCAAACCACACGCCCGTTGTCGGCCACCTTTTGTAGGATACGCGCGTCGCGAAATGGACCGCTTCAGCAAGGTCCCGCGCTGTCGGGTTCCGTTTCCGCGCGCGCAAATGCCTTAAAGGCTTAGCTTTTGGTGCCATGATTTGTCCTTGAGCATACGCCTTCCTCGGTTGCTCAAAAGCCGCGCGGATGCGACTCGGCGCCCTTATCGGCTGGGGGGCCTTGGATAGAGGCGCTATCCCTGCCGCATCCGCACTGCCCCGTGAAGTTAGCCCTGGGATCAAAAGGCTAACCCACACCCAGCTTTCCCGTGAACCCTTACCCACGGGGGCTGAAGTGCGGTTTTAGCGAGAAAGCCGCCGCGAGTGGCCTACCTAAATTGATAGGCTAGACTGAGCGACTTAACGCCGCTCAACCTGTCAGTAATTCAGCCTATCGGTCTTGCAAAACGATCAGGCCGACGCGAACGGCGAGCTGACCTCCCCGTATCACGTCGACGGGCCAGGATATTGAGCACGACATCGGCGGAATGGACGCTGTGACTGAGCGCTTCGGCACAGGCCGCTTCCACCGCGGGCAGACCGTCAGTCAGCACCGCGTTGAGGATGTCGACCATCTGACGATTGCCGTCGTCGGTGCTGGCAAGCTTGCGCCGGATCCGCTCGATCGCGGCGGGCAGCACCCAGTCCTCGAAGGGAGCACCGTTGCGCAAGGCGCCGGGTTTGCGGGCGAGCACCGGCACATAATGCCACGGGTCGTAGACGGTATCGCCGCGGCCAAAGGATCGTGGGTGCTCGGCGACGATGCGTCCATCCTGTCGGATCACGATGCGATCGGCATAGGCTTGAACCTCGACCGGTCGTCCGACTGCGCTGGCTTCGACCGAGTACTTGTTGTTGTCGAAGCGCACCAGGCAGGGCTTCGAAACCGATGCCGTCACCGCATGGAAGCCGTCGAAGCGGCCGGCATAGAGAACGAGTTTGGGGCGTTCGGCTTCGAACACCTCCCAGATCGTCTGATCGACCAGCTCCGGGTGGCGATGAGCCTTGGCGTAGGCGATGCATTTGTCGAGCAGCCAGGCGTTTAACTCGTCGAGGGTTTTGAACCGCAGCCGCGGCGTGAAGAAGCGTTCCCTGACCAGCCCGACTTGGTTCTCCACCTGCCCCTTCTCCCAGCCCGACGCTGGTGTGCAGGCGACCGGATCGACCAGATAGTGGCTGCACATCTGCAGGAAGCGGCGATTGTAGAGACGCCCTTTACCGACGAAGATCGTCTCTACGGCGGTCTTCATGTTGTCGTAGATGCCGCGGATGCAGGTGCGTTTGAACAGGGCGAACGCCCGGTCGTGGGCGTCGAACACCATCTCCTGCGTCTCCCGCGGATAGGCCCGCACGAACAGCATGCGGCTGTGACAGAGCCGGACATGGGCAGCCTTCACCATGACCGCGGTGCCGCCCAGCAAGACCACCTCGTGGCTCCAGTCGAACTGGTAGGCTTCGCCTGGGGCAAAGCTCAGCTGGACATAAGCGGCCGCGGTCGATTGCCCGCGTTCCCTGCTCCACCGCTTGGCGTAGCGGCGCACCGCATCGTAACCGCCGTCATAGCCGCGGCCGCGCAGCTCTTCGAAGATCCGGATCAACGTCAGCTGTTCACGAGCCGATTTAGCCGCGTTCGCCGCCAGCAATCCGTCGAGTTTTACTGCCCATCGTCCGAGCTTGGGCCGCGGCTGCACTTGCCGCTCATACTCGAAGGAGGTCTCTCCCGACCTCAGAACCTTCCGGACCGTGTTCCGTGACACCTTCAGGTCACGTGCGATCTCCTTGATCGTCTTGCCCTTGATGAAGTGCTCGCGCCGAATCCGCGCAATCGTCTCCACGACCAGCATCCTCCACCACCTGCTTTGTTACGAAGCAGGCAGCGCAACAGACCAACCCTGTAGGGGCGCATTGCCGCATCCAGAATGTTACTGGACAACTTCTCGCCGATGATGGGTCGGTGCCATCGAATTGGTTCGGTGGCGTCTATAGCGGGAAAGATCAGCATGGGCGCGCGGCGCGAGGTGGTGTCGGCGGTAACGGAGCGTTACCGGTTGGCCAAACGAGCGGAAAAGGGGCGGATTCTCGACGAGCTGTGCGCGACGACGGACTGGCATCGCAAGCATGCGGTGCGCGCGCTCCGGCGACGCGAGACGGTTGGACCGGGCGAGGTCGAGGCAACAAGAAAGCGGAGACGCAGATATGGCGCGACGATCAAGGACGCGCTGACGGCGCTAAGGGAGGCGTCGGATCGAGTATGCGGCAAGCGGCTCAAGGTGATGATCACGACCTTGCTGCCGGCCCTTGAGCGACATGGCCGATTGCAGCTTGGCCAGGCGGATCGTGACTGTGTTCTCTCGATCAGCCCAGCAACCATCGACCGCCTGCTCGTGGACGTGAAGGTCGCAGCGAGCGGCGGCAGGCGGCGCCGTGCCGGATTCGATTCGGCAATCCGGCGCGAGGTCCCAATCCGCACGTTCAATGACTGGCACAGCGCGCCGCCTGGCTTCTGCGAGGTCGACATGGTCGCCCATGGCGGCACGTCGGTGGCTGGCTCGTTCATCCAGACCTTGACGATGGTCGATGTCGCCACGGGCTGGACGGAGTGTCTGCCGTTGGTGACGCGAGAAGGTTCGCTGGTCGTCGAGGCGATCAACCACGCACAGAGCCTGTTCCCCTGGCTGTTGCGCGGCCTGGACTTCGACAACGACAGCGCCTTCATGAACGATGTCGTCGTGCCTTGGTGTCGCGAACAGAAGCTCGAAGTCACTCGCTCGCGCGCCTATAAGAACGACCAGGCATTTGTCGATCAGAAGAATGGTGCCGTCGTCCGCCGCCTCATGGGCTATGGCCGCTTCGATGGCGTCGAGACGGCGCGTATGATGGGCCGCCTCTATGCGGCGGCACGGCTCTACGTCAACTTCTCCCAGCCGTCGTTCAAGCTGAAGGAGAAGCGCCGCGAAGGGGCTAAAGTGATCAAGCGCTATCATCTCCCATCGACGCCCTATAAGCGTGCATTGGCGCATCCCAAGGTGACCGCGGCCGTGAAGAAACGGCTACGCGATCAGCATCGCTCGCTCGATCCGGTCGCGCTGTTGGCGGAGATTCGCGCAACCCAAGAGGAACTCGGCAATCGCGTCGATCGTCGTGCCGGACAGGCGCGCGGCCTGCAACCCGCTCACACTAGCACCCTGCCAGCGACCGCGGCAACGTTCGCGAAGACGCTCGGCAAGACGGTGACTGCCGGCGAGCCGCGTGCCACGCACCGTCGCCCCCGTCGGCTCTATAAGCCGTCCAAGCTCGACCCGCATATTGCTGTGATCGAGGGTTGGCTCGCTGAAGAGCCGCAGCTAACTGCGCTCGCCATTGTCGGCCGGCTGAGTGATAAATGCCCTGAGGAGTTCGGGCCGAGACAGCATTCTATTGTGCAGCGTCTGCTGAGGGGGCTTCGACGGATGACTGCTAGGCAGTTGGTCGCGGAGAAGCTGCTTGGCGACGCCGCGACTGTGGCCCCGTTGCCCGGGGTTGTGGACGGCTCGGGCTATGTAAGGCCCGACCCGCCCACAGCCCCTCTCGCCGAGCAAGCGGGGAAAACTACTTGGCGCGCATCAGTCGACCTCGGATCGTCATCGGCCACGGCGCCACCCGGGTAACATCTGCAAGTGAGGCAATACGGGGGGCAATATTGCAGACGATGACGTAATTGCGGTCGGGCGCCCGCGGCTCGAAAGGTCCGCTATCTTAAGCCTTCCCGCAATCTCACGAATCGGATGAGGCCATAAAGCAATATGTTGGGCTGGATGTCTCGCAAAAAGAAACATCAGTGTGTGTGGTCGACGAAGTAGGTCAGGTCTTGTTCGAGGGAAAGGCCAAGTCCGACCCGGGGGCGCTCACGGCACTGCTTCGCAAGCGGGCGCCACAGGCGGAGCGCATCGGATTTGAGACCGGGGCGATGGCGACTATGGCATGAACTTCGTAGAGTTGATCTTCCGGTGGTCTGAATCGACGCGCGTCATGCCCACGCGGCTTTGTCCCTGCGCATGAACAAGAGCGATCAGAATGGTGCTCGAGGTTTGGCCGAACTGGTGCGGGTCGGCTGGTATCGAGAAGTCAAAGTCAAGAGCGAGGAAAGTCAGAAGATCCGCGCTATACTCGTCGCGAGATCTCGGCTCGTGGCCATACGTCGAGATATCGAGAACCAGGTCCGCAGCCTCATCAAAGAATACGGTTTGCTGTTGCCACGCGCGATCGGACTGCAGTTTCGCAATCAGGTCTGCGAGCTATTGGGCAAAGATCATCAGCTCCTCGGGGTGATCGCGCCGCTTCTGTCGATCCATGAACAGATCTGCAAGCAGCAAAGCAACTTCGACAACGAAGTCCGCCAGTTGGCAAAGTCGGATGAGACGACGCGCCGCCTGATGACGGTTCCTGGTGTTGGCGTGGTGACCGCCTTGACCTTCCGCCACACGATCGACAACCCATCGCGCTTCCGATCTGCATCGAGCGCTGGCGCCTATCTGGGTCTTACACCTCGGCGCAACCAATCTGGCGAAACTGACATCAATGGCAAAATATCACGATGGGGCGACCGTCTTCTCCGAACTTACCTGTTTGAGGCCGCGACCGTCCTGCTTTATCGAACGAAGAAATGGTCGTCCCTCAAGGCCTCGGGAATAAAGCTCGCCAAGAGGATTGGCGTGAGGAAGGCGAACGTCGCCATCGCGCGCAAGATCGCCGTCGTTTTGCACTGCATCTGGGTCGACGGCACATCGTTCGACTGGGGCCGCGCGAAGGAAGCCTGATCCGATTTTGTAAAGTTCCTGGTCCGGTCTGCCGGACTGGCGATATCCCGCTGGGACGGTGTTGTGGCGACCTCGTTCATTCGGCTGGTGGCGGCTTGACTGTACTCCGCTGCAGACGTTGAGGCGTCCGACCCGGACATCATCATGAGGCGCTGCGCGACCTCGGAAGGGACCATGACCCCAGCGAAGACATCAACCAGCCCGTACGATCCAATGCCTGGCCAGCAGAGCATGTATCAGCCGCGCCCGCGCCGTCTCCGCAACCCCGACCAGCTCCGACGGCGCGGACGCTACCACCGTGCCATGGGCGAGTTCAGAAATGTAAGCTTGACAACAAACCGCAATTAAAGGGCCGAATGACAACGATACCGTTTTCTCACGACCGCCTCGGTCTGATCAGAGGCCGCTCTGGAAGGCTATCGGTCGGCGCCACAATATAGTCTAGAGGGCGTTTGTTCTGCTCATCCAACCTGACCAAGACGGCGATACTCGGACGGGTTTTTGAGCCGCGCCGCAGCGTCCAGGCGGAACAGTGCCTCTGGGAGTGCTGCCAGGACCGTACTACACGCAACGATATGAAAGACCCATCGTTGACGGCCAGGCAGCCCCCGGCCTGCTCCGCAATGAGATCGGGATTCACATTCGGCACGGCCGTAGCGATCTCAGCGGCGAGATCCTTGATGAGACTGATGCGCTCGCCGCGCGTCTCAAGGTAACTGTAGTCAACTGGAGGTACGTATCCGATCACCGCATAGGCGTTGCGAAGGCTACCGAACCTCCGCTCGTACAGGTCCGCGCTGGGGCTCCCTTTGCTCGACTGATCGCGTTGAGAGAGAATGTGTGCCGAGCCGGTGCTGAAGAACGCGCAGTCTCTTAAGCAGCTCATCCGAGGACAGCCGTTGCCGTATTTGTCGCTCAATAATCCATTGTGCGGCATCAAAGACGTTCCGCGACACAATCTGCTCAAGTGCGTCAAACGCTCGTATCAACTTGGCCTTGGCGTTGATCACACGGCGCCCTCGCAAGTAGTTCGATGTCCGGAAGTAGACAGTGTTGCCCGTGTAATTCTCGTTGCGAAGGATGCGACCAATCATCTGAAGATTCCACGGAACGACGCGATGGTTGGCAACGCCTCTCGCGCTCAGCTCGCGCGCGATAGCAGTCCTCTTTTCCGCCGACGAAGCTTTCGAATATCCATCGCACGATCGCTATTTCATCGGGTGGCCCGGCCCGCAGCAAGTCCCAGTCAGTCTGCAAGGCCTTTTGCTGGCCATGTTCGAGAAATCCCCGCGACTTGCCGGTTGTGTCGATCAGCTCTCCGCGCAGCGCGAAACCGGGCTGACCGTCCACCCAATAGCCGAGCCCTGCAATGGGGCTCTGCCCCGCAAAACCTTCGCCGATTGATTCCGGCTGTCCTCCGCTGCCATCAGGCGCTTCATGTTCTTCCAGAGGCCCGACATCGGGCTTCCGTCGTTCCCGAAGACCTCGGCGCAATAGAGCACCTTCACACCGGCCAACTTGCGGATGAACTCGTAATATGCACTCTCGTCTGTGTCCTGAAATCGACCCGAGCGACTGACGTCCCGCACCAACACATTCCCGAAATCGGCGGCACCCGACTGAACGTCGTTGATCAAACCGATGAGCCCCAGTCGGTTGTTGATCCTCAATCCGCTGATGCCCTCGTCAATATAAGTGCGCACGATCGTGAGCCGATGCTCGGCTGCGTAGCCGGCGATGACAGCCATCTGGTTTGCGATTGAATATTGCTGCCGATCCGTCGACATCCGGATGTACTGCGCAGCCCGGAGCTCGTGCTCCCGACGCCGAGGCAGCCTGGCATGCCGGACAGTGAGCTCTGTTCCCATGGAAGGCTCCCGACCTGTGCAGCTGTCAGCCTATTCCAACCCACCTGAAAACCAAGAAGTGTGAAGCTGCTCACCCCCGCCGAATCAAGCTTCGCCAGCTCCGACTGGTCCATTTCCGGATGAGTGTCCCGGACGGGGACGTTCCTATTGTTCTGGAGGTCGGCCATGAAGCGCCATGAGCAAGTATTTCGGTAGTGGCGCCGGCCACGTTCTGCGCCAGCACAACAGCGCCGTGTTGCTGTTCAGCTGGCGCGGCAAGCCGACGGATCGGCCCGCTAATCCCAGCCTTGCCGCCCTGCTCCGCGCCGTGGAGGCCGAGCACGCTCAAAAGGAGCGCTGATATGCAGCTGGCGGAGCTGTTCCAGCCCATCTTCGATCAGTCGGAGATCATCGTGAACGTACTTGGCTGCAGGGCGGGACATGGACTGCAGCAGTTCGTGCCGAATATCTCTCATATCTTCGAGCGCCTGCTGGTTCCTTAAGCGTACGTAAGCTGAGACTATCGCTTCACACGACATGGCGTTCCAAATGCATCACAAAAATGAGTTCTCAAAATTGACTGAACTGAGTGACCCGCGGGATGCCGAAATCTCAAAGTCATGTGCGTCAAAAGCACACGCGAGATTGTCCCGAGAGGTCTGCTTTTTCGACCTTGCCATGCTCGTTCCTCCATGTTGGCACCGTGGCGACGCGAGGAGGAATTCGCAGGTTCCGATTCGCCTCCCGCCGAACATTGCCTATCTTGGACTCCGGTCAGTGGAGTTCTCGCGTATGGCCTCGCCGTCCATCATTCCGAACGGTCGCCTCGACAAGGACTTTTACGTCGTCCTCGAGGAGTTCCGGGACGGCGCGGCATTCCGCGAGACTGACGAAGGCATCGACCATGCCACGCTGGTCGACGACCTGCTCACCGGCCAACATGACCGGGTGCTCCGCGTGGTCGCCTTCAACCCGGCCGAAGGCTGGTCGCGCGACGCGTCCGACGACATCGCGCTCGAGCACCGCATCGCCGCCGACAGCCTCGATACCTCTCCCGCGTTGAAGGATTTCGTTAAGAGCCAGCTCGGCCGCGATCGGCGTTCAGCTGGCGCTTCCGCTCCAGTCCTAAACCACTAGGCTTACCAACCAAACCGCGAGCGAGCAGCAGACAGCAATTCCAAGGTATGGCAATGCAATTGTGATCGGTCCCTGACCGACGAAATCCCGACGCTCAAATCAAGCGCGACATTCGCATATTCGCGGCCGCGTGACTATCTCGTTCTCATACCGCCTGCGTTCGCGTTCTGCCTGCCCACTTCCGCCAAGGCCGCCCCCGACGGCACCGACCGGTTCCACGAGATCAAGTGTGACGGCTATCGCCTGCGCCTCGAGCTCAATGGCCGCACCGTGCGCCTGATCACCAGGAACGGGCACAACTGGACCGACCGCTCCCCTTGGATCGTAAAGGCCGCGCTGCGCAACCGCGAGCAGGAATTCGTCATTAACGGCGAGGCCGTGGTGCTCGGCGTTGACGGCGTCTCCGACTTCAACGCGCTCCACTCGCGCCGGCAGGTGCAGCTCTATGCCTTCGATCTGCTCGCGCTTGGCGGCGAGGATCTGCGGCAGCTGCCCCTGGAGATGCGCAAGACCAACCTCGCCCGGCTGCTGCGCGGCCGGCCCGACGGCATGTTCATCGAACCCTTCGAGAGCGGCGCCATCGAGCCCGACGTCTTTCGCGCGGCCTGCGACCGCCGCCTTGAGGGCATCATCTCCAAGCGCCGCGATCGCCGCTACATCGCGAGCCGCACGCGCGAATGGCTCAAGATCAAGAACCGCACCCATCCGGCCATGAGCCGGGACCTCCAGCACTACTTTGGCAGAATGTGTTTGCGCCACTGTTTTTCAAGGATTTGTTTTCGGCAATACGGGCAGCGTTGAGGCGGCGGCCGAAGGATGAGGTCGACCATGGCGTGACATACGGCGGGCATGGTTGGCTGAGGCGGAGGCCCGTTAATCTTCCGCCCCGCGTGTGCGAGGCGACAATGTTGCAGGAAGGCGTAGGCAATCATGGTCATTAGGGCGTGACGATGAAGACCTTGCCATGATCGCCCTTCGAAGTGATCAAGTCCAAGCTCCTTCTTCAACTGCTGATGCGCCTGCTCACAAATCCATCGCGCCTTGATGGTGGTGGCCAGTGTGCGCAGATCCGTCGCCGCTGGAAGGTTGGCGAGATAGTATTTCTTCTCCCCTGAGGCAGTGCTCGCCAATCAGCCAAGCTTCGTCGCCCGGGAGATGCTGCTGACCTTTTATCCCATATCCGCTGCGGAGGGCCGTCGGCGGTGTGGACACGGACAGCAGCAAATCGGGCTCTCAGACGACCTTTCTTTCCGCTGCGCCAACTCACGTTTTTCCATTTGGCTCTGGTCAGCATTTGTTCTGCCGCAATCGGTAAGATTTCTGGTACGTGGTGCTTTCGCTTCCCGCGGACTTTGGTAATCGGCCAATGAGCTGTACATCAACCGGATACACCTTAAGATGCCGAGGGATCCGACGGCCCAGACCAGGCCGCGTTCTGTTAGCCCTTGTCGAAACGGTGCGCTGAGCCCGTATCCTGCATCCGCCAGCACGCATCCAAAGCGCACGTCGGCTGCCATCGCTCGGTTAACCTCGGCCAAAGCAATTTCCGGCTTGGATCGTGCCGGTTCGGTGTTCGATCGGCACGCGAGCACGCTTCAAACGAGATACATTGCCTGTCCAACTCTCAGGCAGAAAGAGACGCAGCGCGACCATTACCGGCACTGCGCCGCGCGAGAGTGTCAGCGACACCAGCGTTTGGCAATTTGCCGTTTTGCCAAGAGAGGACGCATATTGAGGAGCGACACCAACCGAGCGTTCGCCCTTCTTCGGCATTGCCGTGTCGTCAATAACGAGCACGGCATCCTTGCCGCCGACAAGCCGGTCGGCCTGATTTAACAGTTCAGATTCCAACGGAGTCGCATCCCAGACACCGTCGGCAATGAAATGGTGCAGCTGATCGTAGTTGCCCGCGGCAAGGCGCTCCGCCATCGGCTGAACGATTTGGCGGTAGCCGGGACCGATCAATCCCGCAACGTACAATGGACACATCTGCCGCCGGGTCTTATGACCCAACCGATCCAGCAACGGCTTCAGCCAGCGTTCGGGTTCGTCTTCCCACTCCGCCATGGTCAGCCCTCCGAGAGCCGACCACCCGTGAATCATCGGGACTCGGGAATCTTGAGGGTTCTGTGAGGTCGCCGGGCAGGTTTAAGCCGCGCGCGCTATCGTAGCGTGCGACCTCATCCGCGAAAACGGCGTGCGCGAACCGGTCAGCGTGTTCGAGAGAAAGATCCTCGACGGCCGCAACCGCTATCGCGCCGCCGTCGAGACCGGCACCGATTGCCCGACGCGCTATTATGGTAACGATCCGCTGGGATACGTCATCAGCCTGAACTTGAAGCGTCGACACCTCGCCGAGAGCCAGCGCGCGATGTGTGCGGCGCGGGCAGCCGAACAGTTCAGGCAGCGACAGGGGTCGGCCGCGCAGACCAAGGCGGCGTGGCACGGTGGGACCGCGAGGAGGAAATCAGGCGCCTCCACGCGGATACGTCCCTGTCATATGATGATCGTGCCGAAATGGTCGCGCAGCTTGGGGCAGGCGCAACCATCACCGCCTTTCCAACTCCGATCGTCGCCACCTGGCGATAGCTTCTTCGTCAGCTCACCGACAGGTAAGTGCTCCAGAGGTTACAACGTATCGTAGTGAACTGAGTCTACTCAGTCCTGGCAAGGGAGTAGGGAATGGATCCTTTTGAGGCAGGGCAGATTCTGCGCTGAGATGGGATCTCTTCGAACGAACGAGAGGGGCAGGAAAACGAGGCCGGGGCGCAGTGGGACCTAGTGCTGACAGGCTATGACGCGGCAGATTCAGCTCATGCGGAGGACGACCAAGACCAGACGGTTGAAAATTGGGCTGCCGAACGGGACGTGGGCCCGCTCGAGGATCGAGAAGAAGCCATAACGCGATTAAATTTCTCCGAGAGAGATCAACATCTCGATCTCGGATCGTTGTCCCTGACCAGTCTGCCCAGATTTTCGACCGACCTCAGGCAAATCGACGTTTCCTTCAACCGGCTAACCAGACTGCCCGATAGCCTGCCCGCCACCCTCGGGTCGCTCAACGTCAGTCACAACCAGCTGAGCAACTTGCCCGCCCTTCCGGCCGTGCTCGCTTATCTCAACGCGAGTGATAACCGACTAGCGGGCCTCCTGAGGCCCTTCCTCCTGCGCGTCAGTTTCTCGACGTCAGCTACAATGAGTGCCGAAGCTGCCGGAGGTCCTCCCTGATTCGCTCCAGTTCTCGAGGTCAGCGACAATCAATTGACGAGTCTGCCGGAGGGCTTCCCCGCTATGCTCCATACTCTCGCCGTTAGCGGCAACCAGCTAACCAGCCTACCCGAGAACCTACTGACGCAGTTGAGCGCTGGTGCCGAGTTAGAACTGCCTGGAAATCCGCTGCCGGAGCAGGTGCTGACGAACCTGCATACAGGCTCGATTTTGTGACCACCGCGGTGTACCACCGATTCGGCCCGCAACGTGCGGCCAGCATCAGAACAGCGAGGCAGCCATGGTAAAACCGTTCCCGTCGAAGACCCATATCGGCAACCATATGCTGCATCCGGAAACCCTGATGCTGACCTATGGCTACGATTCGCAATTGTCGGAAGGCGCCATCAAGCCTCCGGTGTTCCTGACCTCCACCTTCGTGTTCAAGACCGCCGAAGACGGGCAGGACTTCTTCGACTATGTCGCGGGCCGGCGCGAGCCGCCGGAAGGCATGGGCGCGGGCCTGGTCTATTCGCGCTTCAACCACCCCAACAGCGAAATCGTCGAGGACAGGCTCGCGGTCTACGAGCGCACCGAGAGCTGCGCGCTGTTCTCATCCGGCATGGCCGCGACCACGATCCTCGCCTTCGTCCGCCCCGGCGACGTGATCCTGCATTCCCAGCCGCTGTATGGCGGCACGGAAACGTTGCTGACGAACACACTGGCGCGCCTGTCGATCGGTGCGGTCGGCTTTGCCGACGGCATCGATGAAGCCTCCGTCAGGCAGGCCTCGGAGCAGGCGATGGGTAGGGGGCGGGTTTCGATGATCCTGATCGAGACCCCGGCCAATCCGACCAACGGCCTCGTCGACATTGCGATGATCCGCCGCATCGCCGATTCTATCGGCAAGGCCCAGGGACACGTTCCGATCATCGCCTGCGACAACACGCTGCTCGGCCCGGTGTTTCAGCGGCCGATCGAGCACGGCGCCGACTTGTCGCTGTACTCGCTGACGAAATATGTCGGCGGCCACTCCGACCTGATTGCGGGCGCCGCACTCGGATCGAAGGCGATCATGAAGGGCATCAAGGCGCTGCGCGGCGCCATCGGCACCCAGCTCGATCCGCATTCGTGCTGGATGATCAACCGCTCATTGGAGACGCTGAGCCTGCGCATGGAAAAGGCCGATGCGAATGCGCGCCTGGTGGCGAGCTATCTGCGCGACCACCCCAAGGTCGCCAGGGTTCACTATCTCGGTCATCACGAGGAGGCCTCGCCGTCGGGCCGTGTATTCGCGCGGCAATGCCTGGGCGCGGGATCGGCCTTCTCGTTCGACATCGTCGGCGGCAAGGAGGCGGCGGTGAAATTCCTCAATGCGCTGCAAATCCTCAAGCTGGCGGTGAGCCTCGGCGGCACCGAGTCGCTCGCGAGCCTGCCCGCGACCATGACCCATTCCGGCGTTCCCGCCGACATTCGCCAAAAGATCGGCGTGCTCGATTCCACCATCCGGCTGTCGATCGGGATCGAGAACCCGTCCGATCTGATCGCGGACCTCGCGCAGGCGCTGAACGCGGCTTGAGCGAGGGATCACAGCGCATTGGACGCGCGGCACGCTGCATGATCGCCGCGGCGGCCTCATTGCTTTGCGCGCCCGAGAGCTGCCGCACGAGGCAGACGTAAAGCCCTTGCTGGATGCGTTCAGCAGGGAATGGCCGGCAGGCCGTCAATCTCACTCTATTTCGAGCCATTCGGAGACGGGGCGACCCGTGGGCTACGAACGAAACCAACTCGCAATCGTCGCCTGATCCCGTGCCCGACGCGATCACCGTGCTCATGCTTTGCATCCAGCTGAAGCAGTTCCGCCTCGGCTTAGTTAGCAGACTGGCTGGCCTCTAAACGTGCGGGCCGGTGAGACACTTCGAGAGCGACAAAGGGCCCTTGAATGAGTTGTTGTTCTCGACGGCAAGCGGCCCACGCGGGCCGCTTTTCGTTTTATGGATTGCCGCGCGGTCTCGTCAGCTTTCAGTAAGCCAGCGCAGCTACAGGGCGCTTGGGGTTAACGGATGTGGCAGGGACAGCGCTTCCCCCAGGGTAAGCGCGGGGGCTTTCAAGCGCCGAGTCACGTTGCCGCTAACTTCAAAGGGTAGTGCGGGCGTGGCGGGGACAGCGCCTGACGCCGCGCGGCCGAACGGCGCCGAGTTGCGCCCGCACTACCGGCGATCTAGGATACGATAAGCTTCACGGACACTCAGGGAGGGAAAGGAGATTGTCCGGTTGAATTCCGTCCACTGTTGTCTTGATGTACTTGTGTCGGCCGTCGGTGGCGACGATGACCTCGACGGTGACGCCTGATTGTTCGACGTAGTACTCCCACTCGCGGCTTTCGAGGTCTCGGATAGTCTTCTTAACGGATAGCTTCCATCGCGTTCCGTCTGAATTTACCCCGCCGACATTTTTGATTCTCTCGTGTGCGTTTCGCCTGTCAGTCTTGTTTATGCAACGAATGCGCAGGCGTTTGGGCATGCGGGTGTCTCCCATCTATGCAAGCTGTCGGACCAGCTTAGAGAATGGTCGAGGAGGATGAACCGGCCGATTCTGGTAGGTGCCCTGGTTACTTGTCTGCGCCATTTTCTGGTGGCGCCTGGAGAATGTGACCCTCTCACGAGCAAAGGTAGCCAGCCTGGGGCCGCGCTGGCTACCACCGCTTGCGACCACCCTACAAGGTGCTACCGGCCAACGGATACACACGTTCGAGCGGCACATCACCTCGCTGCGGCTTGCGGTGCTTGCAGCCAATCAGGCCCCGGCGGCCGATCAGTCTTTGAGCCTGGCAGATCGCCAAGTCGCGACTTTTGATGCTGAGGACGCCCAGGAAGTGTTAGGCATACTCGATTGCGTGAAACTCGCCCCGGGGCGGAGGAGGCACGGAAGATCGCTGCTCGCATACGCGCGCTTCTAGAGGGGACGAGGTGAGCTCGATCTTCTTTCTGTTCTTTGGCGCTCCTCTTTCATCAGCGTGGATCACTGTCAAAGTCAAAGCTGGATACCGCGACTGCTTGCCTATCGGTGGCAAAATACGGATTTTACGATACCGGATTTCAAGAACAGCCTGGTGTGGATTGCCTTTGCTATCCTGGACTTCGATCCGGTGGAGACCTTTGCTTATCCATGAACGTCTTTGGCTCGATACCGATTGCGCATTGCGAACCGGCCGAACGCTGGCCTTGCAGGCCGCGGCGATCAGCCGGTACGACAGCGAGGGGAATTGGCCTGCCCTCGGTCGCCGGGACTGACGTTATCACACCGCGAATCACGCAAGGACTCGGGAGCAATTCATTAGGTTGAGTGATGTCGCAAATAGCACTCGAACTTTGACCCCGTCACTACGAATGACTGCTTTTAGAATCACCACGTGTTTCCGTCGCCGCGGCAGCTATTTGGTAGCTAACGGCCATTTGCTTCGCGCAAGACTACAATAAGCTATTGATTTCGCTGGTACAGTTGGGTGGGTTCGAACCACCGACCTCCTGAGACAGGCGGTTACATGCATTCCGGGAATCCTTGGAGAATGCTGAGTGAGTCTCCCACGCACCGCCCACCAAGGCGCATCATCGAGGCAGTCATGTTTACCCCGCCGATCGGCCCGGCGTCGGCGCGCGAACTCCTGTCCTTGTCCGAAGATACATGGGGCATCCTTCGGGATCGGCTAACGGACGGCGCCCGTGGCCGCCAGGACGGGTTAACAGCTAGGTGCCTGCGCTGCGAAAGTCGTGTCTTTATCCAGACAAGAAAGCAGGGCGAGCGCGGGCTTCCCTATTTTGTGCACTACAGAGGCGAGATCCTAGCTGCCCATGGCACCACGATCACTTTCGATCGACGAGGCCCGAGCAGCCCAGTACCAGGGCCACCAGGAATCCCACACCCATCGGATGCTCTGCGAACGTTTGACGAGCTCGCCAAGGCCGACGTGCGTTATGTCCGCAGTACAGTCGCGCAGTACCTACCGCCAACAGAGAACAGCTTTGGCAGGTATCCCGACGTGTATATCGAATGCAAGGCCTTGCACCGTTGCGATCGAAATCCAGCTCTCGAATACCTTCCAAACGGAAATCTCCGCCCGCTGCCCACCATTATGAGCGTGAAGGGGGCAACCTGATCTGGGTGCTCTATGGAGTCGATCCGACGACCGATGATATCCCGCAAAGTTTTCGCGACGTATTCCGCCGGCACCGCGGCAATGCATTTGTCTTAGACCACGAAGGGGTCCAGGCATCCCACGAAAAAGACGATCGTCCTGAAATGCTATTTGAAGGACGGCGAGGACGCGTACAAGCCGCCGAAACTGGTTCGGATCGACGCGCTGACGTTTCGAGGGAAAGGCCTTCCTTCTCTCGAAGAGCGAATAACAGCCAATCTTAAGGCGGAGATCGGCGCGCAAAGAGCGTCTTGGTTCAAGGCGCTTGAGCCTTACCGCGACAATTGGGAATGGACTATCGTCCGCGCACCAGCGGTCAAACATGCGATCGCGGCCTTAAGCCATCGCTTTGGAGTCATCTCCTCGTATGGTCCCGGCGAAGCAGAAGAGATCGCCGTCTGATCGCCATCGTCTTTACCGTGATATCGGCCGCAAACGGGCACTTCCGAAACTATGCAACGCGGCACGACAATATCCGCGCCATGCTAAACACGCTCTTGAATAGCGTGGAGGAGATGCAGCGCTACGCTCTCCTGATCGAATCCTTCTCAGCCATAGTAATCAACACGGCCTCTTGAACGGCAAGGTTGGCGAACATATCGAGCGTGCCAAGGCGGCCGCGGAAGGTAATCTCTGCCTCGAGGGCGAGCCCGAATGGCAGATCATGGCTCATCTCGTGCCCAGAGGTGTTCAATCGCATCACCCGCGAGGAGATGGCATATTTGGATGAACTTCCGGCTTGCGCATCCGGGGCAACGTAAGGCCCGTGGCCCGGTCTTTTTGGACGGTCCCGGTACCAAACCGCCTCGCTTACCTGCGATGCAGAATTTAAGATGAGCGCTATGCCGATCGCGATTCGCGACGGCTGTATGGCAATGTGGCTTCAACGAATGACTCACATGCAAAATCCATCCGCTGGCAGCGCAACTGCGCAAGCCTGAAGAAGCTTTTATGAGCTGCTGTTCGAGAACATGCGCTCCAGGGGGCAGCATCTCCCGATTGTCCTTTATGAAGGCATGATTTGGGACGGTCGCGCGCGACTGAGCTGGCCCCGGTTGTCTGAACAGAATATCCGCGTCGATAAGTGGAGCCTCTGCCGGGGTTAGGCTGCCGTGCG
>NZ_QZMV01000028.1:0-44843 GCF_003957705.1 Bradyrhizobium sp. LVM 105
ATGCTTGCAGCCGCTATTTCCGCTCCAGGAGGGCTCGTCTTGTCCACGCCTTTGATTTCCGTCGTTGACGACGACGCCTCAGTCCGTGCGGCGACAGAGAATCTTTTGAAATCGCGTGGCTACATCGCCCAAATGTTTGCCTCGGCCAAACACAGAGGAGCCCGGAGCAGGCTGAAACGCTTTGAGAAGCCGTACGGTTGATTGCGATTGCTGCGGTTTGGAATAACCGGCTTGGTTCCGCGCTCATCGAGTTGTTCACGCAATTCGGCGCTATCATAGGCTTTGTCACCGAGCATCCGTTTCGGCCGCTTGACCCTGCGGATCAGGCGCTCTGCGATCGGACAGTCGAGCGCTTCGCCTCCAGTCAACAGAATGGCGATCAGGCGCCCCTTAGCATCTGCGAGTGCGTGTATCTTCGTGTTGCCCCTCCGCGCGAGCGACCAACAGCCTGCTTCTGCCCCCCTTTTCCGCCCGCTGCCGAGCGATGCGCTTTGACGTGCGTAGAGTCGATCATCTGGGTGTCCGTCGATCGACCGTTGCCGGCAAGCTCCCGGAACAGGTTTTCCCATATGCCGCGCCGCGCCCACCGGGCGAAGCGATTATAGATCGTCGTAGGAGGTCCGTAGGCGTCGGGACAATCGGACAACGGCAGCCGCTTTTCAGCACGAGTATGATGCCGCTGATAATGCGGCGATCGTCTTGCCGCTCGAAACCGCGCACTTCGGTTTGCAGATGAGGTTCGATCCGCTGCTACTGCTCGTCGCTCAGCAAAACGATCACGATCCCAATCCTTCCCCAAAGAGAATCAGTATCGTATTGTCACAGCAGAAAAATTAATGAGTTCTCACCCTAGCACTACTTTGGCAGATTGTTGATTTTGCCGCGCTTTAGAGGATTGGACGAAGCCGCTGTCGCGGCATGTAGGGAGGCATAGCAAGGATTGCCTCCTGTCTGAGAGGATTGCGGGTTTTCGAAGCCCAACCCTTCAGACAGGAGGTTTTCCGATGGCTGAGATCAGCCCACTTCGCCGCCGCATGATCGAGGACATGACGGTCCGCAATCTGTCACCGGCGACGCAGCAATCCTACCTCAACGCCGTAGCGAAGTTGAGCCGATATTTCGGTCGCTCTCCCGACCGCCTCGACCTGGAGGATATCCGTGCCTTCCAGGTTCATCTGGTTGCGACGGGGATGTCCTGGCCGGCGCTGAACCAGATCGTCTGCGCACTGCGGTTTTTCTACGGTGTGACGCTTGGTCATGACACCGTTCCGGAGCGCATCGCCTATGCACGCAACCGCGCAAACTTCCGGTCGTGCTGAGCGCCGACGAGGTCGTGCGCTTCCTGGAAGCAATCCCGAGCCTGAAGAGCCGTACCGCGCTGACCACGGTCTATGCCGCCGGACTGCGCGTATCGGAAGTGGTCCTCTTGAAGGTTGTCGACATCGACAGCCAACGGATGCTGATCCGGGTCGAGCACGGCAAGGGCGGCAAGGACCGTTACGTTATGCTCTCGCCGCAGCTTTTGAGGATTCTGCGGACGTATTGGCGGCTCACTCGGCCAAAGCGATGGTTGTTTCCCGGCCGCGACGACGAGCGTCCGCTCGTCCCGAACGTGCTACACGCCGCCTGCCGTTCAGCTTGTGCGGCGGCCGGCTTGAGCAAGTCGGTGACGGTGCACACGTTGCGGCACACATTCGCGACCCATCTCCTGGAGAACGGGGCCGACGTGCGCATCATCCAGGTGCTGCTCGGCCATGCCAGCCTGGCCAGCACGGCGCGCTATACCCAGGTCGCCACCAAGACCATCAGCAATACGCCAAGTCCGCTGGACCGGCTCCACCTGGAGGTCGTGCCGCCCGGCTGAGCGGGCGCCATGGCTCCGGTTCTGGAAGTGGCGGATATCTTCCGCCGCCACGGCGAAGCGTTTCGGCAAGCCCGTGCCGAGCATCTGGGCCGCATCGAGCGGCGCGTCATGGGCGCGATTACGGCCTGCCGGACGGCTGTGCTCGGCGGCCACGTCGAGCAGTGCGATGACTGCGGCGCCACACGCATCGCCTATAACTCCTGCCGCAATCGGCATTGCCCGAAGTGCCAGGGCGCGGCGCGCGCGCAATGGCTCACCGAACGGCAAGCTGAACTCCTTCCCGTACCGTATTTCCACGTCGTCTTCACCATGCCGGCGTCCGCCGGCGAGATCGCCTTCCAGAACAAGGCTGTCGTCTATGCCCATCCTGTTCCGCTGCGCGGCCGAGACGCTCGCCACCATCGCGGCCGATCCCAAGCATCTCGGCGCTCAGCTCGGCGTGACTGCCGTCCTCCATACCTGATGTGGTGGAACGGCCCGCTCCATCAGCATCAAAGTGCTAGAACGTGGTCGTTGTTCGAACGCCACAAAGGAGGGACCGTTCCGTGAAACAGGTTATCACCATCGGACTGGATCTGGCCAAGCACGTATTCCAGGTTCACGGGGCGGATGCCAAGGGCTCACCCGTGTTCAACCGGAAACTGCGGCGCAGCGAAGTTCTGCGTTTCTTTGAGAAGCTGCCAGCATGCCTGGTGGGGATGGAAGCATGCGGTAGCGCCCACTATTGGGCACGCGAGATCGCAGCTCTCGGTCATGAGGTGCGGCTCATTCCGCCGGCTTATGTCAAACCCTTCGTCAAGCACGGCAAAACGGATGCGGCGGACGCGGAGGCCATCAGCGAAGCGGTGACCCGAAAGACCATGCGCTTCGTGCCGATTAAGACGGCCGAGCAACAGGCTGCCGCGATGGTGCTCAAGACCCGCGCTCTTCTAGTGCGGCAGCGAACGCAGGCGGTCAACGCGTTGCGCGCGCACCTAGCAGAACTGGGCATCATCGCCACCGCCGGCCTGGCAAAGGTTGAGGCGCTGGTCGCGATCGTGCGGGACGAGACAGATGCTCGCGTGCCAATAGCGGCGCGCTTCGCCCTGAGGGCTATTGCCGATCAAATTGAAGCTTCAGCCGACCAGATCGACAGGCTTGAGCGCGCAATCGTCATGGAGGCCAAGCACGACGAGGACATGCGTCGGTTGACGACGATCACTGGCGTCGGTGCCATTACTGCGGCGACCATCAAGGCGCTTGTGCCGGATCCCGGCGGTTTCAAGTCGGCTCGCCACTTTGCCGCCTGGCTGGGATTGACGCCGCGGTCTCATTCAAGCGGAGGCAAAGAGCGGCTGGGACGAATATCGAAGATGGGAAATCCGGAACTCCGCACTCTCCTCGTCGTCGGGGCAACAGCCGTCTTGCGGGTCGCCCGAAACGACGCTCGGGCGCAACCGCGGCTGAAAGCGCTGCTCGCCAGACCGCCGTTCAAGGTTGCAGCGGTTGCGCAGGCCAACAAGACGGCGCGGATCATCTGGGCTCTTCTAAACAAGGGCGGAACTTATCGGCGTCCCGCCGTTACCGCGGTCGACGTCTGATGGACGAATGACCGCCAAAACGATCTGACCGGCGCAGGCCGGCGGAGGGCAAGGTGCAACAACAGGCGATGAACCCATGGGACGAAATCCCGAGACGAGTGAAGCTGCTGGCCCTAATGCGCTCAAGCGCGCATACCTGATTTAGCTCTTCGTTCCGCGGATCTCATCGAGGCCAGCGGCCATCGCCGCGCGCAAAGGCCGGACATATGACCGCACCGTTCCAATGTGTGAAATCGGCTGAAAAAGCTCTTGCCACGCGGGCCGTTCCACATATGGGGCCAGACCCTGCAACACCATCCGCATATCCACTGCGTCGTGCCGGGCGGTGGACCCTCGCTCGACGGCACACGCTGGGTCGCTTGCCGGCCCGGCTTCTTCCTGCCAGTGCGCGTCCTCTCCCGGCTGTTCCGCCGCCTGTTTCTGCAAGAGCTACAAGCTGCCTACGCGGCTGGCCAGCTGAGCTTCTTTGGCGCTCTCGCCCATCTCACCGATCCCGCTGCATTCGCCGCGCGCCTTAATCAACTTCGACAGACCAACTGGGTCGTCTATGCCAAGCCACCATTTGGCGGGCCCGAACAGGTGCTGGCTTATCTCGGCCGCTATACGCACCGCGTCGCCATCGCCAACAGTCGGCTGATCTCGCTTGCCGACGGCAAGGTGAGCTTTTCCTGGAAGGACTATCGGCAGAATCGCAAAGCCAAGGTGATGACGCTTGATGCCGGTGAGTTCATTCGTCGCTTTCTCCTGCACACCCTGCCGGACGGCTTCCACCGCATCCACCACTATGGCCTCCTCGCCAATGGCGGACGCAACGATAAAATCGCCCTCTGCCGTCAACTCCTTGCTGTCCGCAACGCTCCGGCTGATCAGGAAGCCAGCGGCGATCCTCTCGTCAAATGCGAGATCCCCGTCTGCCCACATTGCGGCGGCACCATGCGGCGCGTCGATGTCGTCCCGCGAGCCTGCGCACGCGACCATCCGCTTCGTTGTGATACGTCATGACCAGCGCCTGCACCATCCACCCCTTCCGGGATGACCCTCTCGGTGGCAACATCCGATGTCGCCGTGGCCGCGTTCGTCACCAATCACCCCGTCGTTCGTTCGGCCGCGCATCCCAGCACAGCAAATCGATCGCGGTATCGCGCCCCTGGCCAGATCAATGCGGCCGCTCGTATCAGCTGAATGTCTCGCCGACGCGCGGCGACCACAGGCGCGCCTTCTCCGCAGCCGCACTGGCTGCACTATCCCCATAGCGCCCACAACTCCGCGGCTTCGTTCAATCCGGCTTCTATGAGGTCGCAGCTACGACAGAGCGCGAGGCTGGCCTTTGCCCCGCGACCTCACAGAACCCTCAAGATTCCCGAATCAATTTTTCAATGATTCATGGGTGGTCGGCTCTTGGAGGGCTGACCATGCCGGGATGGGAAGACGAACTCGAACGCTGGCTGATGCCGTTCTTGGACCGGCTGGGTCATAAGACCCGGCAGCGGATGTGTCCTCTATATGTTGCGGGATTGATCGGTCCTGGCGACCGCAAGAGCGTTCAGCCGATGGCAGACCGCCTTGCCACGAGCAGCTACGACCAGTTGCACCATTTCATTGCGGACGGTGTCTGGGACCCGACGCCGCTGGAGACAGAGCTGCTCGATCAGGCGGACCGACTTGTCGGCGGCAGGGATGCGGTGCTGGTTATTGATGACACCTCACTGCCGAAGAAGGGCGAACGCTCGGTTGGTGTTGCGGCTCAATACGCGTCGGCTCTCGGCAAAACAGCAAATTGCCAAACGCTGGTGTCTTTGACGCTTGCGCGCGGCGAAGTGCCCGTGATGGTCGCGTTGCGCCTCTTTCTGCCCGACAGTTGGACAAGCAATATGTCTCGTTTGAAGCGCGCTCGCGTGCCAGCCGAATACCGAACGCCACGGTCCAAGCCGGAAATTGCTTTGGCCGAAATTGACCGCGCGATAGCAGCCAAACGTGCGCTTTGGATGTGTGTTGGCGGACGCAGGATACGGACTTAGCGCACCGTTTCGACAAGGGCTAACCGAGCGCGGGCTGGCCTGGGCTGTTGGCATCCCTCGGCACCTGAAGGTGTATCCGGTCGATGTGAAGCTCATTTGGCCGATTACCAAAGTCCGCGGGAAACCACGAAAGCACCACGTGCCCGATATCTTATCGATTGCGGCAGAACAAATGCTGGCCAGCGCCAAATGGAAAACCGTGAGTTGGCGCAGCGGGACGAAAGGTCGACTGAAAGCCCAATTTGCTGCTCTCCGCGTCCGGACCGCCGACGGCCCTCCACAGCGGATATGGGATAAAGGTCAGCAGCATCTCCCAGGCGACGAAGCCTGGCTCATTGGCGAGCAACGTGCCTCAGGGGAAAAGAAATACTATCTCGCCAATCTCCCTGCGGCGACGGATCTGCGCACACTGGCCGCCACCATCAAGGCACGGTGGATTGGCAGCAGGCCCATCAGCAGTTGAAGGAGGAGCTTGGACTTGATCACTTCGAAGGGCGATCATGGCAAGGTCTTCATCGCCACGCCTTGATGACAATGATTGCCTACGCCTTCCTGCAACATCGTCGCCTCGCATACGCGGGGCGGAAAAAAAAGAATCAACGGGCCTCCGCCCCAGCCAACCATGCCAGCCGTACGTCACGCCATCGTAGATCTCATCCTCCGGCCGCCACCTCAGCACTGCCCATATTGCCGAAAGCAAATCCTTGAAAAACAGCGGCGAAAGCACATTCTGCCAAAGTCGTGCTAGTCATCTGGAACGCAAGTTCGTCACATTAGTTGATAGCTCGAATCTCTATAGAGGAGAGTGCTCGTGGCGAATGCAGGTGAGCGAGGCCGGCCGATCGCGCCGCTGGTTCTTAGCCCGCAGGAGCGGGCGTACTTGGAGAGGCAGGTTCGTCGTCATTGCGTTGCCCGATCGCTACCTGAGCGCTGCCGCGCGATCCTGCGGTGTGCGGATGGCTTGCCAAGCAAGTCGGTAGCTGCCGAACTCGGCCTCCACGAACACACCGTGGCAAATGGCGCCGCCGATTTTTGAAGGACCGCTGTGATGGCCTGCTTGACGAAGCCCGCCCTGGCCGTCCTCGAACCATCAACGACGATCAAGTTCAGGCGGCATCAGGGACAGTTGCGCATCCTGCGTAGCAGGCTCGGCCCAATCATTCGCGACATCCGCCGCAACATCAAGGGCCAGCCGGCACTGGAGGAGGCCTTCGCCCTTCCGCTCGGCTGGGTCGCGCAGATTCATTCGCAGTAGCAGCGCCAGCGCGGCTGGAAGCTTTATTCCTTCTGTGGTTGCCGTCCGTGATGCAAGAAGATTTTTTACTTGCAAGCATGTGATCGAGTGCGCGCTTCTGTGAGGCCTTCATGTGCGGCCCTTCAGATGCCGCCGGCCGGGATGGTGATCTGCGGATCAAGTCCAAATCTTCCATTCGAGCTCGAAGCTCCAGGAATAAAGCTGGTTTTCCTGATCCAGATCTTTCGATCCTTTGCCCATGCAAGTAGTCGTCTTCTCACACTCCCCAACGTACCGGCGTTAGATTGAGACCCGCTGCGGACTGATCGTCATGCAGTGGCCTCCAGCGCCGGATCTCGATAGTTCTCCTTCTTCGTCCAGATGGCGCGTGCCATCTTGTTCGCGAGTGCGACCGCCACGAGCATACGCGGCTTCTTGAGCAGTATGCGGCCCAGCCAGGTTTTCTCGCTTATGGACTTTCGTCCCAGCCAGCTCAGGCGGGACATCGCGCCAATGATCAGGAGCTTACGTATGTCCAGTTGGCCGGCCTTCGACGCCCGGCCAAGCCGTTGCTTACCACCCGATGAATATTGCCGTGGGACAAGTCCCAGCCACGCGGCGAAATCCCGGCCGGATCTGAATGTCTCCATCGGCGGCCCGAAGGCCTCGATCGCCAGCGCGGTGATCGGGCCTACGCCGGGCATCGTCTGCAGGCGCTTTGCCGTTTCGGTCTTCGTAGCTAGCTCCTTGAGTCGCACCAGCATGGCCTGGATCCGAGCGGTCTTTTCAGCGATCTGCTGCAGCATATCGCGGCAGAGGTCGTGCACGAGCTTCGGCAAATCACTTTGCTCTTGGTCTAAGTCGTGAATCTGCTCATGCCTGGGTTTCCTTGCGGAGCGATGTAGCCGTATTCATAGAGATACGCACGCAAGGCATTCGTCAATTCGGTGCGCTGGCGGACCAATTGCTCGCGGTTTCGAAACAGAACCGCCCGCGTCTGCTGAGCCTCGGTCTTGATCTCGACAAAACGCATTTCCGGACGCTGCGCCGCGTCAACGATCGCCTCGGCGTCGGCCGCGTCATTCTTCTGACGCTTCAAGAACGGCTTGACGTAGCGCGGCGAGATCAATTTCACGTCGTGTCCCAGCTTAATCATCTGCCGAGCCCAACAATGGGCCCCGCCGCAAGCCTCCATCACCACTACGCTAGGCGCCTGCTCAGCCATGAATTTGCGAAATTGAGCTCGCGAGAGCTTCTTGCGAAACTTCACGTGCCCCGTCATCGACGCGCCATGGAGTTGGAAAACATTCTTTGCCAGATCCACGCCGATCATCGTATCTTTCGTCACGGTTGCCGTCCTTTGCGCTCAGTGGCTGTGAACCACCCTTATGGCACATTGCGATGCCGTCAGGGATGGACGGCAACCATCCCATCTTCCATGCTCCGGAGGTGGAATGCATCGGCAAAGCCCAGGCCCCCGCGCCTTACGAGTTCGGCGTGAAGGCCTCCGTCGTGACCAACAATCGCCCCGCTCCCGGCGGACTGCTCGTGCTGCACGCGAGCGCAATGCACGACAATCCGTATGATGGGCACACACCCTGCGGGACGCCATCGAGCGCACCGAGACGCTCACCGGCTGTCCGATCGAGCGGGCCTATGTCGACAAGGGGTACCGCGGCCGCCACGCGCAAAATCCCCGTCGCGTCTTCATCTCCGGCCATAAGCGCAGCGTCTTCGGTGTCATCAAGCGCGAGCTGCGCCGTCACTCTGCCATCGAGCCCATCATCGGGCACATGAAGGCCGAAGGCCACCTCGGCCGCTGCTACCTCAAAGGCTGCGCCGGCGACGCCGCCAATGTCGTCCTCTCAGCCGTCGGCCACAACTTCCGCCGCATCCTCGCCCGGTTCAGAGAACTCTTGGGCCTCTTCCTGGAGTTGCTAATGGCGAACGCTCGCCTCTCCAACAGCTCAATCCGGCTTCTTAGCTCAGGAGTTGGCGCCTGGAGCCCAAAGTGCGGTTCATTCGGCCACTGGATCCGGATGCGAAGAAGACCGATGCCGTACCACAAGCGGCGCTCTATCGAGTCGCTTAACTAGTCTCGTATCGAGTCACCTGCGTGCCCCGCGCTCCGTTCCGGCAAAAGGATACCCTGGATAGCCGCTAAAAGCGGAACCTAACAAGGACTTGCAGAACGCAGGCGTGAGCTTGCCGCGGTGGATCACGACGTCTTCGTGACCCGTTGCAGCTCGAGCGTTCTGCCAGAGGCGATTGTAGCCGCGCTGTTCGTTGGATTTCACGTGGCAAGCGGCGAATTCGGCGTCATCCAATGTCGTTAACTGCCACGCATAGACCGGCCGCTTCGTATGGATGTGCACCCACATCGGATTCACCGTACCACTGCGCAGTGGCGTAGGCTGCAGCTTGATCTCGAACAGCGTTCCTGGCTCACCCTTCAATGCGCGCGGTGACTCCAAGGGAGCCAACTCCTCGGCCGCCTGCAACCGTTCGAGGTACTTCTGCGAGGGAAACGCATAGGTCTTCATGCAATCGATCTCGATCGAAGCCTTTCGCGCCTTCAAAGCATGTGCCTGCCCCTGAACCTCCGACAACATCGCCTTGAGGCGGACTATTTTGTCGTGCACTTCGGGCAGTTGCATAGGCGTGAGTAGGCCGCGGCGGCGAGGTTCGTCCAGCGCGGCTACACAGGCCTCAATCTCCGCAGATTGGCTCTGCAGCCGCTCAACCACGATGTCCACGACGTGGTCGGCATCTTCGGGCTTCATGTGGCGCGCTTGCGAAATGGCTCTTTGCTCGCTGCGCAGATCGAATTGCAAGAGTTCGTCCAATCGCGCGAGCAGGCGCGTCAGTGTCTCCTTCGATGGCGGAGCCTGCCATATTGCCAAGTGTTCCCTCGCCGACGATGACATTCTCGTATGCGCCTCTTCCGCGCTCGCGAGTTTCTTCGTGCCCAGATCCGAGAGCACAATAACCTTGGTGGTTCGAGCCGTGTCGGATTCGGGCCTAGCGAGCTGCGGCTCGGGCTGCCCGGCAGCCGAACTCCCCGCACCTCCGGCCTGCCTCCGCTTGCCCTTCCCTTTCCTGCGCGTTGGACTGCCTTCGGCCGCCGGGTCCTTGCCGGCGGCGTCTGCCGGCAACGCAAGGCCAGCCTCCGTTGGCGCTGCGATGATGGCTGGTGTCTTCGGCTGCACTGCTAGGAGGCGCATGACCTCATGGGCAGTGACCCACGCTCCTTCCACGATCTGATCCAACAGATCCAACGGAAGCTCGGGACTTGCTCCCTTATGCCTTAGCTCGGCAACCATGTTGGGCAACGCCGACGCAAATTCCGATAGCCGCTCCATGACCCCTTCCAGAACGGCGCAGTGCTCTGCGTCGAGGGCTTGTCCTTTGCTGTGCAGAACAGCGTCGCCCGTTGAGAGGAATGCCGGAACAACATCGCCCATGAAGGTTCCGAGTAGACGTGCCCGACCGTTCTCACCCAAGAGGATTTGCCTGACGGCCGGGTCGAGCGTGCTCGCGTGCGACTCAATCATGACCCGCGCGAGAAGGACTTGCGATTGCAGATGCACGCACCTCGTATTCAGTGCCCAGCCGGTATGCAGCCTTAGTGTCGCCTGTTCGGTCTGTCGCATTTCGGCCGTTGCACTTGGCAAGCTGGCAGTGGCTGCGCAGACGGACTGCATCCGTTCAGAGCGCAATGCCTTCTTTTCCCACCACTCCGTGCAGGCCAAATAGTGTTTCGCCACACTGGAAGCCGCTCGGATCAGCTGGTCGGGCGGAGCATTGGATTGGCGCATCCGCTCGAGTATCTTTCCCGCATTCTCCCTACGCTGCTCCAAGGCGTAGATAATCGGTGCGGCCAGCGCGTTGCATTCGTTCCCCGCATCCAGAGTCCGGTCACGAACTCGGCGAGCCTGATCTTCGGACAGAATGCTGCGCGCCACATCTGGAGACAGGCTCGCGTAGTAGTCCAGAACTGCTGCGCCTGCTTTGACAACCTGATCGATCAGCTCTTGCGCCTCAGACGAGCTCTGAGCGCCCATGGCAGCACTGTGGCAAGCATCAAGTTCCTCAAGCAGGCCGTCCATATTTTGTTTCGCTGCGTTGATCCCCTCACCGCTTGAGGAAATGGGGACTGCCACACCCGAACCTGAGGGCAGGCTCGCGAGCGCCGCCATTCTATCTTCAGACGCTAAGCGCATCCGCTCCACGACAGAGTTGAAAACTCGGTGGCCTTCCGCAGGGACATTTGGCTCCGAATGCGCACTGCTCGATACCGACGTGGTGTCGGCTCCCGCAGCCCCAACGTGCGGTTCGCCAGGTCGGCCAATGCCCGTCATGTTCCATCTCCCATACGGTCAACAATGCGCAGCGTCCCTGGATAGGCCGCCTGGCTGACGGTTGGCTGACGAAGGATGCTCTCCGAATGCACAACCCGCCGTCCGAGTTCCAATTTCATGGAAGCTGTTGTGGTGCTGAGGCAGCAATAGGGGATGACCCATAAGGTGCGGGATAGTCGATTGTAGCGCCGGTCCGCATTCCGCTGGCTCGCCGTGACCAGTATGGAAATGTGCGCTGCCAGAAATAGCCCTGCCAAAGTCATTCCCGAATACCGAAAGCCGTCGAGCATGGCGAACCGCAGGGTCGATTGTCAGGCTTTCGGCAGCAGCAAAGCTCTTATTAACCGGGAGGAGATGCTATTGTCCGACCAAAGAGTTTCGGATTCAACAATGCGTAGATCTGGCTCGATGTGGAACGTTCCGTCAAGTCGACCTCCTCTTCTCGCGTTCGAGTGAGCAGAACCTACGCTGCGCAAGTCCTTTTCAGAATAGGCCCTCGCCGAGGAGGCTGCCCAGTTGAGCGCACTTACAATACGCTCATAAAAAGAGCGCAGTGAGCGTGCCAAGCACACCGAGCGCCAATCTGATATCGGCAAACTACCGTTAGCCCGTCTCGAAACAGCAGAAAGCGTGAGAATCGGTTCCACCACTAAAATTGCTCCCACCGATCTCACGATTATGCAGATAATTTCGAGCTGCATGTATCCCAGTGCATATATCCGAAGACGAGAAGGATACCGCCGAATGGTATCAGCAGAAACATCGGCAAGAGCGTTGTCAGGTCCCCGCCGGCCTTTCCAAACTGCTTTGAGGCAATCAACGCTGCGAAAGCGCTACTCCAAAGAAAATGGCGTCCACCGCTCAATCTTCAATGCTGAACTCATCGCCTGACGTATCGAAAGCGCTGTCAAGGTGGTTTCCAATCAATGGACAGCATCTCCTGGCTGCCTTGGACGGCTTGAGCGTCGATGTACAGGATGCATGCACATAATCCGAGGCTGGCGGCATGGGCCTGAACACGACCTCGGTCCGGATCAAGGTGGCCTCTCAAGGATGTGAAACCGGAGGTGACGCGATGCCTTGTCGTGCCGCTCACGCTGCGCCTTGATCGGCTGCATCTGACGCTTCAGGCGGCGTTTGGCCGGGCGAACAGCCATCTCTTCGAGTTCCTGGCCGGCGAAGGACGTCGGGGTATCCATGATCCCGGAGGAGATTTTGGCCCTCAGCCCATCGATGCATCGCAAGACGCAGCCCTTCAATATCGTTCTGGAGACCGGCGCGAAGACGATCCATTATCTCTATGACTTCGGTGACAGCTGAGGCCAAGTGATCAAACTCGAAAAATGGTTTGACACCACGTTAGAGGGACATCCCTCCTGCTCGAGGACGTCGGTGGTGCGCCCGGCTATGCCGAATACCTCGATGCCAGCGGCGACCCTACTCATCTGGAATATGAAAATATGCGCCTCTGGGGCCCGCACAGTTCGATCCCAACCTCGTCGCCCCGAGGATGCTCGAGGCCGCCGCCAGCGCATTGTCCAAATTTGGAAGCCGCGGCGTCGCGGCACGCGGCTCACAGATGTCAAGCGTCAATCATCAAAAGGGCCGCAGAGCTACGCTTACAGTCCGCTTCCCGGTCTGGCAAGCCAAGTCGGCAATGAAGAGGCGAGGAACTCAGCTCGCTCACTTCAGCCGGAGTGAGTTTCTGGCTGACGGACCGCAGCGCTTGTCTCGCCGCTTTGGGACCAACCCAGGCAAGCGCGCGCACGCTCGACGGCTTGCGAGGGATACCTGCCAACCGGGCGCATGCTTGACGGCTCCACCATCTGCTTGCCGATGTAGAGCTTACGAGAAGGACCGGACGTTAGATATAATCTAGTATCCAACGGAGCAATCGCGGTTGCTGCCACAGAGCAGATAGCAGCGGACCTCCTCAGCGTCCCGAGGTCCTCACTTAACGAGTAACGCACATTTGCTCTGTATGAAGTCCAACATCAGCGGAACAGGCAGCCGCAATAGTGTGGCCGGCACCGGCCAGAGGAATGACGTTCAGAACTGTCGAACAGCTCAGCTAAATGATCTCGAAGTATCTCCGACGTTCAAAGTCGGTGACCCGGTGTTGAACGGCTTCCCACTCCCAACGGCGCGAGCAAGAAAAAGCTTCAACAAACCTTTCTCCGAAGACATCACTTGCCGCTGCAGACTCTGCAAACCGAGAAGTTGCCTCTGATAGGCTTTGAGGCAGTCTCGCGGACGAACGACACATTTCCGCGCTTGCATCACCGACGATCGAAGCCGGCAGTGCCGGACCTGTCTCGACACCCAATATTCCCGAACCAATCGCACTTGCGAGCGCGAGATATGGGTTCAGGTCTGCGCCAGGCAGCCTATACTCCAGGCGATGGGCCGATGGCTCTCCCGGAATGGCGCGAATTGCGCAGGAGCGGTTGTCAACTCCCCAGCTTGGACAGATTGGTGCCCAGCAGCCAGGTACCAATCTCTTGTAACTGTTGAAGTTCGGCGCAGCGAGCACACAGAACTCATTCATGTATTCTAGTTGTCCGGCGATGAATTGCCTCATAAGCTTCGAGACGTTGCCGCACGCATCACTGTCATAAAACGCATTCTGATTATCCGAGGACATCGAGATGTGAATATGGCCAGACTGGCCGGGCCATTTCTCGGAAACCTTGGCCATGAATGTAGCCATCATGCCTCGCGTTTGCGCCCAGGCTTTAATCATCGACTTGAATATGGTTGCTCGATCGGCAGCTTCCAGCGCATCACAATGACGAAGTGACGCTTCGACCACGCCAGGTCCCGTTTCAAAGTGTAGTCCGCTGAGAGGTAGTCTAGCTTTCTCACAAAGCGCCAAGATCTCATCGAACAACTCATGTTGCGCGACCGAACGCGCAATCGAGTAGCCGAACGGGCCGCGTGTTAAAGGAGCCCATTCGCCGAACGACTTTTCTTCAATCGTGTCTGCGTTCTCCTTAAACAGCATAAATTCAAACTCGAACCCGACAGTGCAGTCGTATCCGTGGTCAGCAGCCCTTCGCAGGACCCTGCGCAGAACACCGCGCGGGCAAATGTTCTCATGTGGGCCCGTGAACTCCGCGAGGTAGAGATATTGATCGCCGAGATGAGACACCGAACGGCCGGTGCCTGACAGAATACGCAGGTCAGCGTCCCCGAACGCTGATAGCGGCTTTTGCGTAAAACTGGCCGGAATGACCCGGTCCGTACAATCCCACGCCAGCACCGCTTCAGAGAACTTGACGACTTTGTCTCCATCCGAGAGATCTTCACCTAAGACGTGTTTGCCTCGCAGAACGCCATCGAAGTCGCTTACGCCGACCATCGCCGCGCGGGCTGGATTCGCTCCGGTCAACCTGGGATCAGTTGGCATTAGTCGCGATCCTGCATCACTAACTCGAAGACCTGGTCCATCCGCATTGCTCGCAACTTGCGATAGTCATTCTCAAGCTGAGTCAAGTCGCTATTCACCAGATAAACGATGCCTGGTGTCGACACCAAGTCGATCGTGGGAACCAGCTCATGACCAATTGGAACAAATGCAATGGCATCCGCGAAGCTCGGGAGCTGGCGGATTGCTTCGAGTCCCGGGTAACCGGCAACGACACCGCCCATATCTGAGATCAGCGAGACGCAAAGTGCGTGAGCCTGCCGCCTGTAGGGCCCCCCGCGCAGCCTCATATATTCACCAAAGCCCTTGGGATCTGCGTAGCGCCAGGCCGTCAGGCTCATATGGTTGTGCCCCAACGCCATCGTTCGTGCTTTTGCCGACATGGTCCCTTGAAGCCTCGCTCCGAAGTCCACCAGAACCGGTCCCCGATGATCGACGATGATCTCTGCATGAGCCGGTCCGTCGACGATCTGTAGCGCCTGCAACGCACGCACCAAATAGTCGGATAGTTCCTGAACGATTGGTTCGCTGCCGTCCAACAATCTCTCAAGCGAGCAGACCGACGATGCCCCCGCAATAGGAACCGTGTCATAGGTCCAGGCCTCCGTAACGAAACCTTCCCCGCCGATCGAGACGGCATTTACGGTGTACTGCTGGCCGTTTATTTTTTCTTGCCCGAGGGCAAAACGATTCAACACTCCGACACGGTTCGTCTTCCCGACAATTGTGCTTAGAGCCCGCTGAATATCAGCATCTGTCGAGCAAAAGAATACATCCTCGGTACCCGTACTGTTCAGCGGCTTGATCACGATCTGATCGAACTTCGCTTCACGCTTCCAGCTCGCGATCTCTACAGGATTGTCGGACACGACTTGTCTGATGGATCGCACGCCTGCAGAGGTCAACGCGCAAGACAATCGCGCTTTGTCACGCCGAGCAGCGGATAGCGCGGTCCCATTTGAGGGCAAGCCCAGCCGCTCCGACAAAGAATCGGCGAGTTCAACTCCGGTCTCGCAGCCCGCGATAACGAACTCCAGTTCCCGGCCATGCAGAGCCTGAAGATGATATTCAACGGTTTCCTCATAGCCCATTCCCTCGCTGGGGCGAATGACTTCATCATAAAGATCCGCATTGAAATGCGATCGGAATATGGGCGCAATCTGTGCAGCCGACATCACATGCACCGTTCCAATTCCATAGCGCTTGAACTCTTCCGGTAGGTATCGACCGGTAGAGTATGCGTCTACGATTACACAATTCCGTTGTTTCATGCGGATCTCCGATACTGCAAGTAGATGTTGCCGACAGCGACAGCCGTAATGAGAGCGTTTCCAATGAACGTATGTGACGAAGGCACGATGCGAGAATCGAAGTACTGGAATAGGAAGGTGATGATAGGGGCGGTTGACAGGACCGTGTTGACGGTGAAGGGCTCTACGCGCCGAATGCCCTGCTGGATCAAGAGCAATGGAACAATGATCGTCGACAGCCCAATTGCTGCGATCGCAAACAAATGCTGCGAGATCTCAGGCACGATAGATGAATAGTCGACCAGTCCCAGCAGCAAGAGAATCGTTCCATAAAAGCGATGCGCCAGGACTTGTCGGCCAGAAAACCCATGGTCGAACAGCAGTTTGACGAGTATATTTGTAAGAGCCAGCGATAGCCCGGCCACGATCGCCAAGACGATGCCAAAGGACGATCGAGCCCCCCACTCCACACCTGCGTTGCCGCTGGCCGAGATCCAAATCATGTAACTGCCGATCGTTGCGATCGTAACGCTCACGACAATATCGGATGCTGGAGGGGCACCCTGGCGCCTGATCAGTGCGTTTAACCACACTGTCGCGGTGGGCCCCAGTGCGACCATGAAGGCGACGACGATCGCAGGTTCGGCGTATTTCAGTCCGATGAATAAGCCGATCCAGCTGATTGCTGTCACGACATTGAGCGCGACGAAGACCAGGAGCGACCATTTCGCCACCGTTGCCTCGTCTCCTTCGTGGCGAGCCAGGAGATTAAATATCAGACATACCGCGGCGAAGGACAGCAGGAGCGCGACGTACACATCCGCTTGCTGAAAGTACGACGCTGCATAAACCTCACCTGCCGCGCTCACGACGACATAAAGCGCCACAAGGAACACTCCCAGAGCGAAGCGAGTCGCCAATCGTCCAGTCTTCCTGTGCCCGCGAAGCGACGCGCGGCCCTCGCAGGACCGGACGCGTACGTTGGCTCCGAGGGAATGTCCTTTCGACGTGCACGGACCACGTTTGGTTTGAAATGTCACAATCCGCCTCTAGCTCTTCTTGGTCCGGTAGTACCCAACACACGCCTCTCCAAACGCCTTGAACAATTGCTTGCTGAGGAGATCGCTTGAGACGTGCCATTCGGGGTGCCATTGCACACCGATTTGCAGCGTCGGGGCGCCAATGACCGAAGCCGCCTCGACCAAACCGTCAGGCGCCCACGCCTCCCGCCTCAGCGCCGGGGCAAGCGCCTCGATGCCTTGATTGTGCAGCGAGTTGACTTGCGCTTCGATCGTCCGCGCGATTGGAAAGAGCGCGCCATCGGAACATATCTTGACGCTGTGGGCGGCGTCGTACTGGCGGTCTCTTGGACGATTTGGCTTCTCGGCATGCATCGCACCACTTTCCGGCCTCCACTCCGCAAGCGATGAGCGGAGCGTGCCGCCGAAATAGACGTTGAGTTCCTGAAGCCCACGGCAGATGCCTAGAATAGGCATTCCGAGCGCGATGGCGCTCTCTATAGTTACGGCAGAGAGCCTGTCCCGCGGACGGTCGAGGATCCCATCCTCAACGTCCTGCCGGTCATCCTCCGTCAAGGACGCGGGCGCTCTCAGGACGGCGGGGTCGATGTTCGATTCATCGCCTGTCAACACCAAGCCGTCGAGCCGGCGCATGATCGCCGGAACGACCTCCTCCCTCGCATCTTCGGCGTCGACCGTCGGCAATATGACGCAAGCCACGCCCGCATGACGATGGAGTGCCTGCAAGTACTTGCGCCGCAACCAGTCGCGATGCACAGCGTCGACCAGAAGACGGTTCGAAGTGACGCCTACCACGGCTCGGGTGATCTCTGGCCGTAGCAACGTCACGCCACCTGCCCTCGTGTGCGAACCTCGGCAACGGACTGCTCATACAACCGTCGATTTCGCTCTTTTAACTGATCTATGACGCTAGGTTGACCTTGAGGTCCCTTGACAAAGAGCCCGCCCCAGGTCGCGGCAACCTTCGCATAGTTCGGATCCTGCATTCGGATTTTCTGAGCTTTGCGCAACAGCCAAAACGGGATGCCCGGCGAAAGGTGATGCTCAAGGTGGTACTCATCCAAATTCTGCCCGAGGATGGCCCGCTCGAGGAAATTTCCTTTCCGATTCCGGGTGAGATAGACGTTCTGCGTCTCGGTTTCGCACATAGGTGAGTGCTCGGCGAGCTCGATAAACCAGCCGAGGACCTGAAACGTGGTGAGATAGGGCACGATCCAAAACAGGACGACGATATGGAGCAGCCCAACAGCATATGATCCGGCCAGGATGCTGATCCAGAAGAGATAGAAGCCATACTTGTCGACAAGTATGCCTGAGCGGCTCTGATCCTCGACAGCTGTGACCGAAAATCGATTCGCCCAAAGATACTTCAGATACGCCACTGTCGCGCCGCCGAAGATCGGCTTCCAAATCATGTTGAAAGCGTACCGCTCCGGAGGCTGCACGTCGTAAACGCCGCTGGCCAGGAAGAACTTCAGGTCGGGGTCCTTGTCCGGGTCTCCAAGATAGGGGTGATGCAAATAGACGTGCGAGATCCGGTAGGCCCAGTGGCGCTGGAACAAGGGATACGACGCGAACAGAATGCCCAGGACGTAGTTCCAGGTCGTGTTCTTCGCGAGCGTACGGTGAGCCGCATCATGAGCGATGGTTGTCAATCCGCGCTGATAGGCACCAATTAGAAGGACGGCCACCGGGTAGAGCCACCATGAGACTGACACAGTCGCGAGCGTGCACGCTGTGATGACAGCGTAATCTTTGGCAATATAAGCAGCTCCCGTTATGTTGTCGGGTCTCAGCTCAGAGAGCTGCTTATTGATCTCTCGGCTGAATTGAACGGCCTCATAGCGTGATGACCTCAATTTCCAAGCATCTGCCTGATTCATGAGAACTTCCTCCTGATCGCCTTGCTGGTTGTCAGATTGCGGAAAGCGCCTTGTCCAGATCGCGCAGGATGTCGTTGACATCTTCGATGCCGACGCAAAGCCGGATCGAGCCGCCAAATATGCCGGCGGCTTCGCGCTTTTCCCGCGGGACGGTGGTGTGGGTCGTCGAGACAGGATGGGTCACGAGCGTGCGGGCGTCGCCTACATTCGAGACGTGATACATCAAGTCGACGTTCTGAATGAACTTGCGCCCGGCTTGTTCGTCCTCCACTTCGAACATGACCATCGCCCCGTGTCCGTATGCAACATTGAGTGTCTGTTCGACGACTTCCCGATCGGCGCCTTCAAAGAGCCCCGGGTAGAAGACACGGCGCACTTTAGGATGCTCCTTGAGAACGTCGGCCACGATCCTGGCATTCGCACAGTGCTGCTTCATGCGAAGTGGCAGCGTTTCAAGCCCCTGGATCAGTTGAAAGCTCGCAAACGGGGCGATCGCCGCGCCGGTATCGCGCAACCAGGTCATGCGAGCCTTGAGGAGAAACTCGCTCTTTCCGAGATCGTCGACATCGCGCACCGCGTTATGCCAGACAATTCCGCCATGCGCATCGTCGGGACGATTGAACAAGGGAAAGCGAGAGGCTCCCCGGTAGCTAAACTCGCCGTTGTCAACGATCAGTCCGCCGAGCGTCGTACCGTGGCCGCAAATATATTTTGTTGCGGAGTACGTCGTAATCGCAGCGCCGAGATCTGACGGCCGGCATACCAGTGGCGTTGTCGTATTGTCCACGACCAAAGGCACGCCGTACTTTCGGCCGATCTCGGCCAGCTGTTTGACGGGGAGCGGAATCAGACAAGGATTCGAAATCACCTCTCCGAACAGGCATATCGTGCGATCATCAATGGCACGTTCAAACGTCTCGGGCTTTCGAGGATCTGCCGTCCTCACGCTGATCCCAAGACGCTTTAATGTGTTGTGGAGCAGGTTCCAGGTATTGCCATATAGATACGGAGAGGCGACGACATTGTCTCCCACTTCGCCACTTGACAGGTTGACGATAGCCAGGAACGTCGCCGCTTGACCTGACGCGACGGCGAGCGAGTCCCTTCCCATATCGACGGCGGCGTAGCGCCTTTCCAGCGCGCGGGTCGTCGGATTGATGATCCTCGTGTAGGTGAACCCGTCGGCCTTGACGTTGTAGACGTCAGCAATGTGGTTTAGATCGCCATCGAGTTCATAAGCCGTATTCTGGTAAATCGGCACTGCGACGGCTTTCGTCACTGCGTCGCGTCGATAGCCCGCATGCAGAACCGCGGTCTCGGCCGAAAACGACAGCTGCGGTTCTCCACCCGTTTGAGCTGGCATCTTTACGCGAGCGTCACATGTCTCTTGGGCCGACATCGGCGCAGCTGACCGACCCTGACTGGAGCGGAAATATGTACGAAATGCGCAGCCCAACTGCACGATCCAGCTGGATTGGATTTCTCCAATGCAACCGATACGGAAACTCCGCGTCGGGAGATGCAGCTTCGAGTAGACATAGAGGTTGTGGGCTGCCAAGTGGCGGTACAGCCCGTCGAATCCTGCCTGGTCCACGATTCCGGAAGGCGCGCCGAACGCGACGCAGACCGGCGATTGCAACTCGGCCGACAACAGCGGCGACACTACTCCTTCGAGTTCTTTGACGAGATCGTCCCTAATCTTCTCATACCTGCGGCGCCTCGCATCAATGCCCTCCTCGTGCAGAATCTCCAGCGCCTTTGTCGTTGCCTGAACGATGTGGGTTGGTGGGGTCGATCGCCACTCACCGCTGCGCTCGAGCGAGAGCCATTGATCTCTCACGTCGAGCACAAACGACCTGCGTTCTTGAACCGCATTCTCGAGCAGCTCGCGAGACGCAATGACAAACGCTACTCCCGGCGGCCCTTCTATGCACTTGTTGCTCGAGGTGACCAGGACGTCAGCTCCACGCTGGCTCAGATCGATATTAAGGGCGCCAAAAGAACTCATCGCGTCGACGATGGTCTTTACGCCACGTCGCCTCGCCTGCTCCACGATCGCGTCCAGCGGATTGACGATTCCGGTTGTCGTCTCGCAATGCACCAAACATAGGTGCGTAACGCCAGGATTTCGGCTCAGATACTCGCCAATTTCTTCAGGATCCAAAGGATCGGTCGCTCGCTTGACGAGCTTCAGCGCTTCGACGCCCCACAACCGCAAGATTCGTAAAATGCGCTCGCCATAGATGCCGTTTATACAAACGAGCGGCCTGTCCGCTCGGGCCACAAATGAAGAGAGCGCGGCTTCCATCGCAAAAGAGCCGCCCCCCTGAATAGGCACCACCGAATAGTCCTCAGCATTTCCCAACAAGCTGAGCATCAGCCGCCTCATGCAGGCGGTCACTTCCTTGAACTCGCAATCGCGCGATGCGAGATCAAGCTGCATCTGGCTCCTGACCGCCAGCGATAACGACAATGGACCAGGCGTCAGCAAAGAGCGCTGTCTCGTCAAACCATTCCTCCTCAAGTTGTAGTGTCAATGATCTGGATAACGCCAGCCACCAGGGAGCCCTGTGGCGAGCATCGACTTCCTAGGTCAACAGCTTCGGGCCAAGCGCCATACGCGGGCGCTTTTCGGGTGGGCGTCCGAAACCCCTGCCGGATGGCAACCTCCGTATCTCATCGCAGATGCGGAGCGATTGCTCATAAAGCTCATCACGGATGCCATTCACACCTCCTAGACATTGGCTTTCCGAGCGCGCGCTCGAACGCAGGTGACGCTGCCGCGCGATCTCATCCCAACTGTCATCCATGTGCAGACTTAAGCGCCGTCGGCTTCTAGCCGGCGCGAAGCAGTAGGTCGATGACCGACCTTACGCGGTGGACCTGCTCTATTCAGGCAAACTCGGCGTTAGGAAAACGATGCAGTCGGATGTCATCGCGCCTGGATGCAGAGCATGCCACGACACACTTGATGATCGTTGTCGGCAGCGGCAGTCTGATGCGTGGGCTTGAGACTCGATGCATTCGCACTCCGTCGCTTTAGGAGGATTTCGGACGCCAATCACTGTCGTTGTCCATTTCGAGATCGTACAACTTGACGTTAGGGGCGTTTCAACCCTCTCCGGCCATTTTCTCGTGTGAATTTTTCCTGACCGTACTCGCATCGGCTCGCGCAACCAGACGTAGATGGGAGGGCGTGGAGATTCACAGCGAGCTGAAACAATTTGAGAGTTCGACATCAGGACACTCGGCCTCCGCCTGCGACCGCATACCGCAGGTAAGGATGGCTCAGTCTTCCCGTTCTCGTATTCCTCGCCATACCGCAGATGGAGGTACCGAGCTTCTCCGCCATGCGGGCCGAGATCCTCCTCGATAGCTGGCACCTGGAAAGTGTACGCCTCGCCGCACATGACCACCGCTGTCAGGTGTCGTTGCGCTTGAATGAAGCGCCCCTGGCAGGCTGAGATCGAGTCCGGCTTGAAGGTAATCTGAGCGACCTTGCGATTGCTGTCGCTTTAGCAACGAACAGTTCGACACCTTTCGGCGAGGCCGTGACGCAGAACATGTCGTCCTGCTTTGCTCGGACCAGGTCGATTCGACCCCAGGTGAGTGGCACGTGTGCCTCTGTGAGCGTGATCGTTAGGCTGGCAGCATCTCTCGGTTCTGCACGCGGCTTCGCGGCGCCAAAGTCTCACGGACAGCCACCGCCGTGGCGAGCGTGCCGCGGTTGACGGCTTGTCCAAACCGTAGGCCCGAAGGTGAACGGAGTTCCATCGCGTCCAGCACTCAATGAGCGCAAAAACCTCGGCAGTGAGGCGGTTTGGTTCGCCGAATCGCACCTCGCAGCCGTTCTGCTCGCGTTGGCCCCTCTCGCGCCTGCTCGTTGATGGCGAGCTCGCGTTCGACGCGGTCTACCGCGCGGTCGGACAGGTTGACGGTTGACCAGAGCGGATCATCAAGAGATCGTCCTTGTCGCTTGCCATGGATAAGCTCTCTTGCCATTCGGCCGCGCCATGGCCGCCTTCATGGCGATCAACGACGGCAGGCGGAAGGGAGCAGAACCCCAAGCGCGGCGAAGGTCGGTAGCGCAGCGCGGCATGGCTAAGGTTCGCGGCTGCTTTGTCTCGCAATGCGAAGGCGCGGGTGTAGGCAGGCGTTGTCCGCCGTCGAGCGGCGGGCCACGGAAACAAGCTTGCCGAAAGCCGGCATGGCCGCGACATGAGGGAGTCGTGGTCGACTGCCAAGTTCGGGTTCTGGAAAGCAAGTACCCGCTCGCCGGATGCGGCCAAGCCCGGAAACCGACGCCCCTCATACTGCGCGAGAGATCGAATCCGGCCGAGACGCTGCCCGGCTCGGCTTTAACGGGAGCTCGGCGTGTCGCTGGCCGCACGCGCAGCAAGAAGCGCCAAGCGAAAAGTCAACTTACTGGAAGTCGGACTTCCTCTCTGGACTTTGTTGTCACATCGTAGATTCTGATCTGGAGCATGGGACGGCGCATTGAGCTCCTCCGCTCCCGCCCATGCTCCATCTCTGCTCGCGTACTCGGTTTTGAATTGACCATCCACTTCGAGCATAACCGGAAGCGGGCAATCGACGAGTGGGTGCGACCATTTTGTTCCTTTAGAGCCAAAAGTCCGATCGCAGGTTCGCGTGAGCTGGATCGCCTTGGCTCGAGCCTGCGGGATATTGTGCGAATCGATGGTGCGACGCGAGGGATCTCTAACCATCAAGAATTGACCGCGCCATCAAGACATCCACTACCGCTTCCGCTGAATGCTCTAGGGTCTGCTCCATGGTCCTGAGATGAACCTCCGGTGTCGTTGGTGCTTCGTAGCACGAATCGATCCCGCTGAAGTTCTTGATCTTGCCGGATTTCACCTTTGAATACAGGCCTTTTGGGTCCCGCCGGGCGCATTCCTCGAGCGGCGTATCGACAAAGACTTCTATGAACTCTTCCTTGCCAACCAGGCTGCGCACGCTGTCCCGTTCGGCCCTAGTGGGCGAGATGAACGAGCAGATCACGATCAAGCCGCTGTCCGCCATCAACTTGGCAACTTCGCCGACACGCCGGATGTTCTCCACGCGATCCGTCTCCGAGAAGCCGAGGTCGGCGTTCAATCCGTGCCGGAGGTTGTCGCCATCTAGCAGCATGGTATGCCGCGACATCGCAGACAGATTTTGATCAACAAGGTTGGCAATTGTCGACTTTCCCGCGCCAGACAGGCCAGTGAACCAGATGACGCAAGGCTTCTGATTCTTGAGCGCGGCGCGCTCCCTCCTGTCCACGGATAGCGCTTGCCTAGCAATATTGGTGGCCCGCCGTAGCGGGAAGGCAATCATGCCGGCCCCGACCGTACGATTCGTGTAACGATCGATGATAATAAATGATCCGGTCTTTCGATTGAGGTCGTAAGGATCGAATACGGCGGGCGTTGCGGTCACAACATCGCAGAAGGCGATCTCGTTGAGGGAAAGCGTCCCGGCGGCCAGATGCTCACAAGTGTTGACGTCGATTCGATGCCTAATTGTGGTAATGCTGCCAGAAATCGTCTGCGCTCCAATCCGCAGGACGTAATTGCGTCCGGGAGCGAGCGGCTCCTTGTCCATCCAGATCACATAAGCGGCAAGCTGGTCGGCCACCTTCGGTCGGTCGTCCGGTCGCGACAGAATGTCGCCACGACTGATATCGGTTTCGTCTTCTAGTGTAATGGTAACCGCATCCCCGGCTTCGGCGGCGACAAGGTCACCATCGTGGGTCACGATCCGCTTGACGCGCGTGGTCCGCCCCGACGCAGCGACAACGATCTCGTCTCCTGTCGAGATCCTCCCGGAAGCCACCGACCCGGCGTAACCCCGAAAATCCGGGTTTGGCCGGTTTACCCATTGGACGGGAAAGCGGAAAGCTTGGCTTGCGGTGCCAGACTGGATGTCAATGCTCTCCAAATGCTCGAGCAGGCAGGGACCATGATACCAATTGGCATGAACGGAGCGGTCCACGACGTTGTCGCCGTAGCGGGCCGAGATCGGGATCGGAACAATCGAGGTGAAGCTGAGACCGGCGGCAAAGGCCAGATAGTCACGGGCGATCCGATCGAAGCGCTCCTTGTCATATGCGACAAGATCGATCTTGTTCACTGCCAGCACGACATGACGAATGCCGAGCAGCGAGCAGATAAAGGAGTGGCGGCGGGTCTGAACCATCACGCCTTTGCGGGCATCGATCAGGATGATGGCGAGCTGGGCATGCGAGGCGCCGGTAGCCATATTGCGGGTATACTGCTCGTGGCCGGGAGTGTCGGCCACCATGAAAGAGCGCCGTGGCGTCGTGAAGAAGCGGTAGGCGACATCGATCGTGATGCCCTGCTCCCGTTCGGCCTCCAGCCCGTCCACGAGCAGCGCGAAGTCGATGTCATTGCCGGTGCTACCATGCTTGATGCTGTCGCGTTCCAGCGCCGTGAGCTGATCCTGGTAGATCATCTTGCTGTCGTGCAGTAATCGGCCGATCAGCGTCGATTTGCCATCGTCCACCGAGCCACATGTGATAAATCGCAGCTGATCCTTTGTCCTGACCGGGACCAGTTCCGTTGCCGGATTCGTAAACATCAAAAGTAGCCTTCCCGCTTCTTCTTCTCCATTGAAGCGGCTTCGTCGGTATCAATTAGGCGACCCTGGCGCTCCGACACAGTCGTAGTCTGCATTTCTGCGACGATATCTTCGATCGTCGTCGCATCGGATTCAATAGCCCCGCTCAAAGGATAACATCCAAGCGTGCGAAAACGGATCATCCGCATTTCCGGCGTCTCGTCGCCGTTAAGCGGCAATCGCTCGTCATCGACCATGATCATCGCACCATTTCGACGCACTATCGGTCTTTGTTTTGCGAAGTAGAGCGGTACGACCGGAATCTTCTCAAGCATGATGTATTCCCACACCTCGAGCTCGGTCCAGTTTGACATCGCAAACACGCGCATGGTCTCGCCCTGGCAGATCCGTGTGTTGAACAGGCTCCAGAGCTCCGGCCGCTGGTTACGGGGGTCCCATACGTGTCCGGCCGAACGGAAGGAGAGTATCCGTTCTTTTGCGCGACTCTTTTCCTCATCGCGCCGCGCTCCGCCAAAGGCGGCATCAAATCCGTGGAGGTCGAGCGCCTGCTTCAGCGCGTCGGTCTTCATCACCTGGGTATGGAGCGCGGAGCCGGAAGCGATCGGATTGATCCCGCGCGCGATGCCCTCCTTGTTGACATGGACGATAAGGTTGAGCCCGAGTCGCCTGGCTGTCGCGTCCCGGAAGCAGATCATCTCGCGGAACTTCCAGGTCGTGTCAACGTGAAGCAGGGGAAAAGGCAATTTTGCAGGATAGAACGCCTTGATCGCAATGTGCAGCATTACGCTTGAGTCTTTTCCGATCGAGTAAAGCATGACCGGCCTTTTGAACTCGGCGACCACATCACGCATGATTTCAATCGATTCAGCTTCGAGGCGGCGCAGATGTTTCGGTAGCATATGTCTTCTTTTTCGATGCAGGATCTCTGGTCTTCGCCGCTCTATGGCTCCAGGCTAAGTGGGGATATCCGCCGCTGAAACGACCGGCCACGACGCATGGCTCAAATAGCTCAACCCCACAGGCGACTTGCAGACGCGGGAGCATATCGCATTAGGCCGCTGGTGCCGACGGCGCCTGCGTCACACCTGATCGGGAGATCAGCTCGTGCGGGTTAAGGATCTTGGCTAAATCAACCCCCGTGTTTTGTTCGCAACCATTCAGATCCCCTAGCGGAAATTGAGGATCCGCTCAAGCCGAGCGACTTCGCCTCGCAACATCTCAATAGCCGCGTCGCAGTTGCGAATGCCATCCAGCCCCGCAGCTCGATCAGCTTCTGACGCCAACAGCGCCTCTTGCAACTGGGCAGCCATCGTGTGGCCCGGCTCTCCAGCGCGAGATGGGCCGGATAATGCTCCCGGCTTGGTACTTCGCAAATCCCACCACGTTCGGAACATCTGACGATAAAGTTCGGTTACCTCCCCTCCCTTATCCAGGACTCCGGCTTGCCGTGCATGTACCAGTTCCTGCTCATATCCGAGTTCTAGCAAAAGCTCGGCGCCGACAAGATCGGTCACGGTTTGCATCTCTTCCACGCTCAATTGAGATTGCCATGCCGTGACAGAGCTTTGATCGACGGCGTTTCGTTCCAAGATTTTCCGGTCTCCGAAGCTGCTCGATCGAAGATAATCTGCTTGTCTCATCCCCGCCGATGCGACGGCCGCAGGATCACAGCCGAGCCCCGTCAACAGACGCCGGATTTCCTCGTCCGGATGCGCCACGAGCAGTTCGTATTGGACGAACTGTGTGTGCGGCCGAGTGCGGTGCGCGGCGAGCTTGGGAAGGCCCAGAACCACATCGGCGAGTGAAGTTATGATGCCGTCGGGCAGACGGAGCATGAGATCGACGAGACTGGAGACGCTGACCGGATGCGAGCATTCTGCGTGCAGTGGGATACCCCACGTCGATTTCAGTGAAGCCGCGATGGCATAGGGATTTCGCATCAGAAGGATGTGTGGCGCTTCTGGATAAACAGATTCAAGAAACTCAAGCGCCATCCAATAGCGTGGTGTCTTGTCTAGGATGATGCGCTTGCCCGCTTGTGCCAGATACTGATTATATGCTGCATCGGCGAAAGCGCGGCTGGGGATCGTGCGATCTATCCGCCCCAGGAATTCGGAAGTCGCGGCCTCAATCAGTGAGCTACCCGCCGGATGGCGCTGATCCACCCTGCCAAATGATTCAAGCGCCAGCATCAACCAGGGTTCAGGCGAAGCCAGAATGTCTGGATGGTGCTGGAGCAAATGCGCCAGGAGTGTCGTCCCAGACCGTGGAAGACCGAGGAGAAAGCACACCGCAGGCGAACGGTCAAAACCAGCGCTCATCGTTCAGACCTTCGTGCTTGAAAAGTGAACCCTATCGGCGCTCGCTCGATGGAGCGATACAAAGCCAGCCGCAAAGCGCTAAAACGACAAGAAATTTGTCTGCCACTCATGACTTGAGAACCGTTCAGTTCGATCGATCGGCTGGATCAAAGGACACTGCAATCGCACCCTCGATTGCTCGACAGTTGAAACGAAGTCGCGCGCCAGCTCAATTGCACGAAGATTGATTGCGGATATGGGAAGGTTGGAACGCACTATACGGACGTTTGCCGAAGACCGCCCGCGGCACATGGAAGGATATTACGTATAATCACAAACTTCCTGTTGCTGAGGCATTGAAGACGTAAATGCGACGTGCACCTCGCTGATGCTCCGCATACACCAAAGAAGTACGGCAAAAGAGCGATCAGCTCGGCGAGCGCGGCAAAGAAGCAGACCATGACATCTCACTTGGCAAGGTGCAGCAATCTTGTCAGCGCGTATCGCTCCCGGCGCAACTGTGAATGCTGCCCTTGGTCCGCCAAGACACTGAGCCGTAGCTCCGGCCAGCCTGTTGTACGCCAGCCCATCCGTCCGAACTATACCAAATATTTGATTTTCCTGCTCTTGGCGCGTTGCCCTCCCTAATCGGCGCTAAGGAGGCTTGTAAACGATGGAACCTGACTTAAGATGCCTCCGGAGATCCAGCAAGCGCGGTTGGCCGCATCTCTACTGACGGAGACGAGATTGTCCGGTCATTTATGTGGGAGATCAGATCGATCCGTGCGCTCCAAGAACTCTTGCCAAATTAAATGTGCTTGGCATCACTCGGCTACGGTGGATGATCCTGATGGCTTTAACCTATTTGGGCAAAAGAAAAGGGTGTACCGTTCAACCTGGTATCACGATTGATGCACGTCGGCCCTTACTTTGTGACAACCCACTCTAAGCTGCTAGAGAAAAACGGTTTGCTGCGGCGTAAGTCCTCCGCAAACGATGCCCGGCGGACAGATGTCGCTGACGGCCAAACGCGCAAGCATCTCGCGACTTTGGAGCCACGACAGGCAGCGCTGGATGAGCTCGCATTTGATGAAAGTGGCGTTGACCGATCAAGCGAGTTCATTCCCAGGGCTGCTACACTGAGGCTTCGCCTGGAAAGGGCCCGCTCTGGCATTCAGAAGATCAAACGCACGACTGTCAGAAATGGAGCTCGCTAACATGAGTCTCCCATCCTTCGAATATGTCTTGAAGCAGCGCGGTCGAACGTGGTTGTGGTTCGTTTACAACGCCGAGGGCGCTCAGGTGATGACGGGTTCAGGCCGTAACCGCTCGGCCGCCATCTATCAAGCTAACAGAGCGCTTTTTCAATTGCTGTTAAGCGCGCCATATCGCCTCGGAGCTCGAGCTAGCCAACAGGCTCGGCGAGGTCCGCTTACACCCAAACTTTAGCCTAGCATGAGCTTCGAGGATGCCCCATTTGCGAGTTTGTTTCCATTTGGCTAAAGTGGTCAGCCGATGTGTTCGGCCCAGCGCGTAGACTACTCGTCGAAGCTGAAGAAGCTGATGGCCGAACGAATACTAGATTCTGCGTGTAGGGGATTCGTGTGCGACTGGCCATCTTCTCAAAGTAACGCGCCTAGGACTGGGCGTTTTGGCCCCATCGCGGGCTAAGATTATGTCTTCACTGGCAATCATACATTGCAAGCGGCTGTCGAGAGCGCCTTGCAAAAAAAAATGATCAAAGATAGGGAGACGACGGAGCCCGTTCCGCGACATTGAAAGCCATCCAGCATGTGCGTGAAAAACTCTCTCAGCGCGGGTCGGCAAAGCCAATGTGCAATAGCCGCCCTACCGCACTATTAGCCAGCGTTTCTGAGTTAACGCTGATGCCCGAGTCCGATTCCGAGATTTAAGGCCTTCTGGCGTAGCGCGCCGACGCTGCGTTTGGTCATTTTTGCTATTTTTATGACCGGCGTCCGAGCCTTCGAATGGACTTTGAGCTCTTTGATATCCGCCTTCGTCCACTCGCGCCGCTTAACGCGTTTCTTGGTTGCTTTTTTCACCATGAATGCTCCTTCTGAGTGGAGCGCTTGTAGCATAGTTTTTTCGGAGCGACGACCGTTAAAAAACGGACAGTCATCGGAACTCGCGCCAGTTATTAGCTCGGTCATGCTTTCGGAAGACAAGGCGTCTGGACTACTGCACCTGTTGATAAACTTCGCACAGACGCTGTGTTGAGAGGCTTCGTTATTGAATGCAGCCCACTCGACGTCTTTCTATTCGAAGCTAAGCAGGACGGTCCGTGATTTGTATATGCCTAGAGCGATCAAACACCGACGCCCTATGACACATCGTGACGGTCTCTTGCTATGGTCACCTCACGGCGATTTAGCGCGCGCTCGTTAGTAAGTGCCAGAGCTCCCTCGGGGCGCGAGAGAATACTAGATCGGTGTCGCCTTCGTGTCCATCGTCCGGGAGCAGCTCAAGGCGTCGAAGTGCTTGAAGACATCAGGTCCTCCATCCTCAGGTCGGTTGAAGCCATATCATCCCTTGATCGTGTTGAACCGCTTCACAGTACCATTAGCCACTGCATTATCTCCAAACTGCACTTGCGCGACCTAATCGGGGTAGGTGGCCATCACCAAGGGATTGAGCGGCAAGCCGTCAGGCTGATAACCCTTGCGCCGGCTCAATCGCTTGCCAAGGAACGCTTTCTGCGCGCGCTCGTTGGCAGCTGCTAAGACACCATCGGTGGCTACTCATCTTCGGGCTCTTGCGCGGTCTTCCGCTCAACCTGCCCCTGCATAGCACCCAGATCTAGCAGTTCGAGCCTCTCAAGAGCCTTCCTTCCCTCGTCGGTGATAATCCAGCACCCGGCCTCTCGCTCGACCAGCCTTTGGCCGAAAATATCGAGTTGCGGCGCGCGGCTCGCGATGCGCTTCATACGCGCCGGCCACTCTGGGCCGCTGCTGTAATAGATCGCCAAATACTGTTTAACGACTTCGATGCTCGCCCGTCCGTGCGGCTGGCCGGCAAGTATCTTCAGTATGGACAGCTGAAAACTCACGCGCGCACGCCATCGAGTCGAGGAAAAGCTCCATAATACTTATCCTGAGCGAAGCCACAGCGCCGTCCTGCCGTTTTTCAAAAGAAACCTTGCACCATAAGCCTAATGAAGCAGGATACCCACCTGCCGTCGACGACAGCCTGCATTGCCTGGTCGCCAGCGCACAACGGCTTCGCCGTAAGCAAGTTTCTCAACGGCATCGGCGACATCCTGCCCAGAGCGTTTTGAAGCATGGTCAGCGTAGGTAACCGCGTTGGCTAAGCGTGTGACGAGGTCTCGACTGCCGTCTTTGATCGATTTGAGATCAAACTACGTCGGTGGTACCCGCGCTGTTGCACATCTTGCCGAATGACATCGCTCACTAAACGCACCGCCCGCTTCTTTCGCTTCCAACTGCCGTCCAACCCTACGGGGATCGCAAACCCTCGCGGAACGACCAAAAGATCGCGCCTTCCATTCAAATAAATATCGAACATGTCGTCCTCGTTTGACACGAGCGTAGATCGCCGGTCTATACATTTGGTGACATCGAAGCAACAGTTGCGCTCAAAGACTCTACGCGAGTTTTCTGCAAAATTCGCCCGTACTTGAGCGTGCCTGGGGCAATCCCGCTGCTCCTTCACGTGCTCCGCATCGCCGAGAATACAGGAGCCGTCGGACGCCTTATCATCGCAAACAGATCCTCTTAGGTGTCGTGAGACGACCGCCCGCCGACTTGACGCCAGCATCACCAGTTGTACTCGAACCGACGGTCGACGCGAGCCTGTCGGGGATCACGCTTACATTACAGATTGACCCACGTTTCAATTCGCGGACTTTGCGCGAAAGTCAGGCTAACCAGCCCATACCGGCGGCAATGCAGGCGGGGTTCGAAGCTCTATCACATCGGCGAAGACCGTCCAATCGCGGACACTCTTTTGCTTGCAGAAATCGGCCTCAGCCTGCTGTGCAGCAGCACTCAATGAGGCAGCATCGACCTTGAACGCTGCCTGACAGGCACGATGTTCGTGGCCGGTATCGTCACAAACGGTCTTAATGAACCGAACATTAAATGAAGGCATGACACGCTCTTCTTGTGGGTTTCCTGATCCACCATTCTGCCTACTCGCGCCACAGGCGTATTTGATCTGCCTCAAGCAGCACCCCAAGAGGTTGTCCGCTCCTTCATTGAGTACTGTTGAAACTTTGGCATCGCCGCCCGAGCGCTCCCGTTGTCCCGCAGACCACGCGAGATCTATTTGTCAAGCTGCGCGGATCGCACTCCGTTGTGAGCCGCGGGGTAACGCGTTCTGGTCTGCTCATGCCCTCGACCAACAAAATTGAGTCGCCGATGACTCGAGGAATGTCTTGAACAGACGATTGAGTGCGGCATGCGCCGTCACGCCAGAAATGCCGACTATTGATCACGATCGATCCCATACCCAACCGCCGGCAATATCGAGATTCGAGAGGCCGCGAACTTTACACGCGGTACTTGGTGGTCTCAGGAGGCGTCGCCGCAAACACCAGGTCATTGCGCCAGTCACCGGCCAAAGCCATTTCTGACCCGCGCCGGCGGCCGCGGCTATCGATGGTGAAACCTACGCGCACGTGATCGTGGGCCATGCGGCGAACCGACCCGATCTCCCTTCTGACGGTCCATGCTGCGGCCGCGAGAGCAAAGCCGATGCCCACGCTTGTCGCAGCAGACGTTTCGATGAGCCAAGGTCGTCAGGACTTCAGCGCCAAAGCCCATTTCTGGGATCTGCCCGGCGAGGCCACCGACAATGCGAGGCAAGCGATCAATCGACGATCTGCTTGCCGGCTACCGCAGCACTGGGACAAATGCTGTCGTGGCCTATTCGAGCGTGCGCATCAAATCAACCAGGCTACACGCTTACGTGTTTGCAGACCACGCGAGGTCGCGGCGGATCGCTCGACTTGGGCATGTCGCCTGCCAATGAAGCCTATGCGGCTCGAAGCCGCAGCTCGAGCTCGGCCATTTCTGGACGCGCATCAGCTCTTTTTGACCTGTATCAATACAGCGGCGATTGCCTACTGATAGAAGTAAGCTTCCTGTCCAATATCACACACATGGCAGACAGAGAGACATGATGCGCCATCAGCTTTTCATGTCCAGATACCGGCGACAGTTCAAGGAGCGCTGCCGGATGTACCCAAGCGGTGTGCCGATGACTGCACACAACAACCTGCGCCGCGTGCTAGGCGTCCACTTCATCGACCCGCGTACAGGCGCGATGATCGGCGCCAAGCGAAGCCAGGCTTATCCGAATGGTGTGGCTGACGTCATCAGAACCGAGCGCCCCACGCTGCCGACGTGGGACAAGGAGATTTCCCACGAACGAGGGATGTTTCGAAATGAGAGACCACAGGGACATTCGTTCCGCCGCAGGTCGGGCTGCGGGGGCGGAAGTCCAGTTAATTTTCTGCAGAACAGCGGTTAATACGAGCCGCCGACGCCTTGAGCTGATCCACATTGATTCGACCGAAGCCCGGGAGTTGCTTCGCAGCGCCAATCCTAGTATCTCGGCTGGCGAGCAGATCATGTCCCGACACGACAGGTTCAACGGCGCCACGGCCGACAAAAGCCCGGCCGCGATTGGCGCAATCGAGAGCGCGCCGCCTCGGCAATATTGCGCTGAGCCTGCTCGCGGCGGCCAAGCCATCTCGTGCGAAGTGTTCAGAAGGTTGCCTGAATTTGTCAGCCAGCAGCGATGAACACCGTGCAAGATCTACTGGCGACCTGACGTGGGAGCGGCTCGAAACGGCACCGCCCTGGAATCGGGATCTGGAGATTGCCGTGATCGAGGGTAATACCATTCACCGGGTGGTCTTTCCTTGCCGGCGGGCCTTCAGCGGCTGGATCAATGCCAAGAGCGGAGAACACATAGCCGTGCGGCCGACGCACTGGCGCATATGGCCCAGATAGCTGCGGCCATCCACGCAATACATTGGTGTGAGTTGAAGCGCATTCTGCTCCGGTGGCCTCTCGTGGGAAACAATGAAAAGTCGATCGAATGATAGCGTCTCCCAGAAAAGATGTCCGACCACGCCTGGTAAGCCTATGGCGCTGCCGCGGCTGCCGACGCGCTAGCTCTCATGCTCTGCCTGGCGCTAAATCCATATGTTCATGACCTCGCGTTCATGAACATCTACCTTCCAGTCCTCGTTTTGCCGCTTTCGTCGCGGCTGCGGCCCAGGCTAACGTCGCTCCCCGCTCTGCAGCCTCATGATCGGCGTGGCCATTCCTGTGAAAGGCCTAATCCCGCAGCCATGATCGATACCGCGGAATTCGCGGGCACCATGATCGTGATTGAGAAGAGGATCATTCGCTCGTTCAGCGCCTTAGCAGTGCGTTTACTTGGTTGCTCTCACGTGGTCGAATGAATGTATCGACGTCGAGGCCGCAGCTCTACCGCGTCGAGCACGGGCGCTACATCGAACGTTGTCTGACCAACGGCGAGCGGCCCATAATTGGCATCGGCCCATCGTGGTCGGCGAACGAAGCGACGGCTCGATCTCCGTCGGTAAGGCCAAAGTGCGCGCCGAACGGTTCTTCACCGGTTTCATCCGAAACCTCACCGAGGCGGGCGCAGGGACGGCGGTTGGAAGAGCTACAATCTGAACTCGTGCACGTGTCGCGACCGACCGCCATAGGTGAGATGGCATCGTCTATTGACAGTGAGATCAACCGGCCGCGCTCCGCAATTACAAACTGCATGCGGGCACAAAGGCTCCGCTCGCGCGCACCGCGCCGGACGCCAACTGCAATGGTGATGCACTCGAACGCGCGGCGCAACACGCTCTACGCGCCAAAGATATCATCAAGCGCCCGCGGGACTTCGTTTCCAGGGGCGAGCACACTGTGGAGAAGCCGCTCACGCTCCTTGAAGAAGCTGTGGCCTTGGCCCTAGTCGGCCCCAAGGAGTCGGGCGTACGCGTGATGACCCGCAGCGACCGCGACATCATTGTAGACAAGATCCAGATTCAGCAGGTCGCGCTAAACCTGATACGTAATGAAATCGAGACCATGACTCCTGCCAGCGCCGCGAAGTTGCCAACGTCGACACGTATACCGTTGCTGATAAGGGGCCCGGCATCAAGCGCTGATATCGCCGACCGACTGTTCCAGCTCTTTGTCGCGACCAAAAGCCATGGCGTGCGCGTGAGGCTATCAATCTTCCGGACGATCATCGAGTCACATAGCAGCCATATCGTCGTGGAAGCGACTCCGAGTAGCAGCACGATCCTTAAGACGGCATTTGCGGAGCTTAACGAAGAGACATGATTGGGCGGCGAATTCTTGTGATCGACGATGACGCCGCAATGCGGGACTCGCTCGCGTTTCTTCTTGATGTAAACGGTTTCTACGTAGCAACCTATGAGACGGCGACCGCGTTTTTTAATGACGTCGCGAGCGGTCCAGTCGATTGCATCGTGTCAGACATCCGTATGCCGGGTATGAGCGGTCTCGAATTGGTCAGAAAAGTGAAGGCCAATCGCGTCGACTGCCCGGTTATCTTGATAACTGGTCATGCCGACGTATCGCTCGCAGTCGAAGCGATGAAAGCGGGTGCGGTCGACTTCATCGAAAAGCCGTTCGAAGAGGAGGTACTGTTGCGCGCGATCAATAGTGCGTTGAAAGCGCGGCCAACGAAACCCGCCGATGACGCAGCGAAACTGCAGGCGGAAGCCCGCCTCGCGGACCTCTCCTCGCGCGAACGTGACGTCCTGCAGGGACTATTAGCCGGCAAGATCAACAAGGTGATCGCCCATGATCTGGGCATTAGTCCTCGGACAGTCGAGGTTTACCGTGCAAACCTCATGGCCAAGGCCAATGTCCGCAGCATGTCCGAGTTGATGCGGATCGCCATTACCGCGGGACTCTAGCAGGGACGCACTTGGTGCGAATGGCCTATTCATGCATTCAAGCTGCGCAGTCCAGACGACGAACGGAGGTTGTCAGGTGCACAGCGCGGAGCCGATCATGTTTTCGGTGATGGCTATTGATGCAACACAAGCTGCTGGTTTCTTGGAATCACGACGGCACATGAAGCAGATCAATGCGGTGCCCAAGTTTGTGCTCCGATGAACAGCAGGTCTGACCGCCCGAAGACCGGCATAATTCGGCAATATATTGGTCCGTCCTCCAACGGAGCTCCCAGTGCGGGCTTCCGTGAACTCGGCTGGGCTACAGTGCGGTCTTCGAAATCAAACGATGACGTGGGTTGGAGGCGCATGATCATCAAGCCCGTCGATGAGGTCGGCCGCCGTACATCGATCCGTGTTTGAGAAACCAAGGGACCGCGCCGGCCCCATTCAAGACGCCCTCCTCATCGGACTTACGTATAAACACTTAGGGGCTTCTACCTAGGGAAAACAACCAAATTTCCCAGTTCGTCAGGAACAGACAATCTGCGTCACATCGACGTTCGCAAGATAGGGTCCCCCAATGCACGCCTAGGCCGCCAGTTTTACCAAGAGCTGCCGCCATCGGACCAGCGTCTTGCGTGGGCAACTTCAACACTTCGGCTAAGTTGCTATACGCCAGCTCAAATCGGAGCGCGCTACTTTTTCGCGTCGAACGGCGCGGACGAACGCGGCGCAGCGAAGGACGCCGAATTCGGCTTAGGAGATCCTCTGAGCCGCAGAAACGCTTCCAGCCTACATTGTGCCTCCAGGAGCACCGCAATGATTATCGATCTTTTGCTTCGAGAGCATCGCAACATTGATCTGCTTCTGGTCGCTCTTGAACACGAAGTGGAGATTTTTGAGAAAGGGATCCGTCCTGATTATGAGGTCATTCGCGCGATTATCAGCTATTTCGAGGTTTATCCCGAGGTCTACCATCATCCACAGGAAGACTTGATTTTTTCCAAGCTCAAGGCTCGCGATCCGGATGCAGCTGCAATCGTCGGCGATCTCGCGCTTGAACACCAGGAAGTCGTCGACCGTTTGCACCACTTCGCGCGGGCTATTGACGCCATCCTCGCGGATCGTGAACTTTTTCGGCAGGACGTCGGCGATATCATACGTGACTTTATAGTACGCGAGCGGCACCACATGAAGTGGGAAGAACGAGATTTCTTTCCGGCAGCTCTGAAGGCTCTCTCGGCTCAGGATTGGACCGAAATCGCTTCCGGTCACACCGATCATGGAGATCCACTGTTCAGCGAGACAGCGGCAGCAACTTCCGATGCGCTAAGAGCGCATATTCTGCAATTGGAGCAAGAAGCTGAGGCCGAACGGAGCTCGGTCGCGTTTGCGTGCCCCAAGGCCGCCCCTCAGTGACACGGCGCCGAGATGGACGGGCTGTACTGATCGCTGCCGTTTCACAGCAGTAAGTGGACCTCATGTTCATCCTGTCAAAATGAAAATGGGGGGCTCGCGGGCACGTAGGCTGCCGTACCGCCAAAACAGCGTTTGCGCAATATAATCGCTTGCTCGACCACCGGTGCAAACGCGCGCCGGAGTCTTCCTGAGCTCTGGTCCGGCATGTTCCAGAATGTGACGGTCGCAGGTCGGGCAGTTGCGCAGTGATATCGCGCGAAACGGACGCCCCCCATGTCCACGGCCCGATAAGGACAGACGATTGCGGCCGCGCGGGTGCGCGCGAAGCAATTCCACGCGTTGACCCAACCCGGGACGTTCCGACTCATCCGACGGCAGCCGCTTCGACCCACTGCACGCCAACTGGGAGGCACTGCCAAGCCCGGATACGTTCAGCACCAACAGCAAGGCGCTTGACGTCGCTGGCCACGACCAGTAGCCGCCCACACGGGCTCCCACGTTACACCAGATATCCGACGTCCTCGCATTTCTCAGCGTCAGTTCGCGAGTTGGATTATCAAGCCTGGCTTAAGTCCTTTAGCTGTATGGCGTAGCCCCATCGGACAGTCCGCTTCGTGCCTTGAAATCGAGCAAATGCCCCGAATTGCATCCGGGTCGGCTTTCGGGATTCGGCTACCCGTACATTCCTGCATTCAAGAAGCACAACGCAAAATCGACGAATTCACTCCGCTCGACAGCGTCGAGGACTACCTCCAATTCGAAAGGATCACGGAAGCTTTTGGTTGATGCTGGATCCATACGCGTCGGCATCGATCACTTTGCCGTGCGCCACGAAAGTCTTGCCGGGGCCAGGCACGAAGACAGGCTAAGCGCAATTTCCAGGGCTACACTGGTGATTGCGCGGATTGATCTCGGCGCCAGCGCGATCGAGCGCATCCAACAAGGGCTTGACGGGAACGCTATCTCGGCAAAGGACTGCCTTGCTCGTATCGCCGGGGATCGGCTCACCGCCGGGAAGGGCTGTTTGCTGAGGCAGGAGGATCGCTTCCGTGCCGAGATCACGATCGACTCATGTGCGTCATGGCAGTCGATCTCTTGGAGGCATTCCGTCGTTACGCTCTGGATCGAAGTTCGCCACCGTCGATCGTTCTCGAATCGACAGCCTTATCACGGATGGCGTCGTGGTGATTGAGATCGTCTGCTCTCCATCGTTGATGGCGCAGAGTTCCTGGCCCGGAGCGTCGCCTCGGCGTCCGACGCTCATCTTCCGCCGCGCGGGGCTACACATAGCGGGGCGGTCTAACTCTGTGCGCCGACCCGAGTCGGGTCAGATCCGAAATCGCTCAGTTAACTGGCCTATATTGGGGCAGGACCACGCTCACGGCTCAGGAGCACCCTATCGGCACCGCCGCATCTTCAAGCTCGTGACATCCTCCGCGTGGTCCGGTCTCAGACTCTCACCAGAGGCTCAAGCCGAAACCCGACTATGGGATGGAAACGGTGGACCAAGGACTGCCCCTTAGGCCAGGTTCAAATCAATAGCAACCGCTCATGCATTGCCTATGCTTACGAGATCCTTGGAGCCGGGTTTGCCGTATCGTCTCGCCGGTGTCCGTGCGGTTTCGAAGCAGGAAAGCGCACCGAGTTTGCGGTGGGTGCCCTGCGGTGACCGCCCCGCAGGGGATGTCCCGGGTTCTGTTGAATTTCTGAGGAGGTCGGCGTTGCCCACCTTGAGCCGGTAGGCTCGGGGTGCTGATTCCACAAAGGAGAGCAACGCCATGACGAGAGATATCACACCGGCTGGTTCGCCGGCGACTGGGGTTGTGGACGAAGCGTTTGCGGAAGTGCGGGCGAGCTTCGATCGGTTCTGCCTTGCGGCGGGGATCGAGGCGCTCGGCACGATGATGGAGGCGGATGTGACGGCGGCCTGCGGGCCGCGCCACGGTCGCGATGCGGCGCGGCGGGCGCACCGTTGGGGCCGAACGCGAGGACGGATCGGTTTCCACGGCGGCAAGATTGAGGTCGAGCGGCCCCGGGTCCGGGGCGTGGACGGCCGCGAGATCACGATCCCGAGCAGGGAAACGGCAGCGCAGGAGGACTGGCTCGGTCGCTGGGCGATGAACCTGATGCTGATCAACGTGTCGACGCGCCGGTTCGGCCGCGCCGTCCGACTGCCCGAGGGGGACGTGCCGGCACCGCCCGGATCTGGGATTTCGAAATCGGCGGTCTCGCGGAGGTTCGTTGCGCTGTCGGCGGCGCGGCTGGCCGACTTCATGGCTGCCGATCTGTCCACGCTCGACCTTCTGGTGGTCCAAATCGACGGGCTGCATCTCGACGACGATCTCGTGCTAGTCGCCGCGATCGGGGTTGACGGCGAAGGCAACAAGCATCCGCTGGCGCTGGTGGAAGGGGCAACCGAGAATGCCGCAACGGTTCAGGCCCTGCTGGACAACCTGGTCTCGCGCGGGCTCGACCCGACGGTGCCAAGACTGTTCATCGCCGACGGCGCGAAGGCGCTGTCGAAGGCGATCCGCCGCACCTTCGGTCCGGCCGCAGCGATCCAGCGCTGCCAGATCCACAAGGCGCGCAACATCATGGAACGCCTGCCGAAAGAGCATCATGCGGCCACCATGCGCCAGGCCTGGGAGCTCGATGACGCCGACAAGCGAAAAATTGATCCGCAACCTCGCGCGTCGACTCGACCAGCAATGGCCCGGCGTAGCGGCCAGCATCCTCGAAGGCCTCGACGAAATCCTGACTGTCGTCCGGTTGAAGTTGCCGAAGGAGCTTCGTCGATCGCTCGCCTGTACCAACATCGCCGAGAACATGATGGGCACCATTCGCCGCGTCACGCGCAACGTCAAACGCTGGCGGGATGCCGGTATGGCCTTGCGATGGGTCGCGGCCGGCATGATCGAGGCTAACAAGGGCTTCCGACGATTGAAGGCGCATAACCAATTGTCGGTTCTGCGTGCGGCTCTTCAAGCTCGCCACAATCGCATGACGATCAACCCCGTTGCCCACGTCACGAGGGCCGCGTAACATTCATTCCGGCAACGTCGGCCCGACCTAGTTCAACAGCGATCGGGACATCCCCGCCCCGCATCACTGCCCCTCGTTGCCGTGTAGTCGTTCCCGACGCGCTCATGAGCGACAAACCTTGGTGTAGATATATAAACCTCAGACTATACAGTGGCATACCACGGCATAATTGAGCTACGCTGAGCTTGTGCTTCAACTCGGCTCAGCGATGCGTCAGTGTCGCTCCTCCAGACTTTCGCCCGGCCCGCCTAGGCGGGACCGGGCATTTTTTCTGTTCCCAGTGCTACCTCCATTATCGGGCGCGCAAATGACCACCTCGATGAGAAGAGACCCAAGCCCGGATCAACGGCCTGGCGGATCGAATGCAGCGCGTAGCTCGCGGGCGGCAGCGACCATGTTCGCTAGCGCCGGCCGGACCTCTTCCCAGTTGCGCGTCTTCAGCCCGCAGTCCGGATTGACCCAGAGCTGCGAGTCGTGCAGCCGCGTCAGAGCCAACGCCATCAGCTCCTTCATTTCGCCCGTCTCCGGAACGCGTGGAGAGTGGATGTCGTACACGCCCGGCCCGATCTGATTTGGGTATTCGTAGTTCCTAAACGCGTCGAGTAGTTCCATTTTCGAGCGCGACGTCTCGATCGAGATTACATCCGCGTCCATTGCAGCGATCGCACCGATGATGTCGTTGAACTCCGAGTAGCACATATGTGTATGAATTTGCGTTTGATCAGCGACGCCCGATGAGCAGATCCGGAAGCAATCCACGGCCCAGTCGAGATAAGCCGTCCACTCCGATCGACGCAACGGCAATCCTTCTCGAAGTGCAGCTTCGTCGATCTGGATCATGGTCGCACCAGCATTCTCGAGATCGCGGACTTCGTCTCGGATCGCGAGCGCAATCTGGCGGCAGGCCTCGCTTCTGGGAATATCATCGCGAACAAAGGACCAGTTCAAGATCGTCACCGGACCGGTCAACATCGCCTTCATCGGCTTCTTCGTTAATGATTGCGCGTAGCGCCACCAGTCCACGGTAATAGGCTTCGAGCGCACTACATCGCCAAACAGGATCGGTGGCCTGACGCAGCGCGAGCCGTAGGACTGCACCCATCCGCTCCTGGTAAATGCGAAGCCGGCAAGTTGCTCGCCGAAGTACTGCACCATGTCATTGCGCTCGAACTCGCCGTGCACGAGGACGTCGAGACCGATGTCCTCCTGCCAACGTACGGCGCGCGCAGTCTCCTCCTTGAGGAACCTGTCGTATTGCTCGTCACTTATCGCGCCCCGCGCATGCGCCGCACGCGCATTCCGGACCTCTGTGGTCTGCGGGAACGATCCGATCGTCGTGGTAGGGAAAGCCGGCAGTCCGAAACGATCGCTTTGGATCTCTGCACGACGGGCAAATGGGCTCGCGCGCCGACGCATGGTCTGATCGATCGCTTTCATCCGGACAGCGACATTAGCATCACGGATTTTTGGCGAAGTCCGGCGAACAGTCGCGGTACATTCCGACTGGGCAAGAGCTGGCGCAACATTCTGGTCGCCTGCGAGTGCCCGCGCCAGGATCGCAAGCTCCCGCATCTTCTGGACCGCGAAAGCAAGCCAGCTCTTGACGTCGGAAACGAGCCCGGTTTCAAGTTCAACATCGACCGGCACATGAAGCAGCGAGCAGGATGGGGCAATCTGTACACGGTCCTTGCCGAGCTTCGCAATCGCGGGTTCGAGCCGCTGGCGCAGCGAGGACAAATTCGACCGCCATACATTCCGGCCGTCGACGACACCGAGCGACATGACGAGATCACTTCGGCCGCCAGCGATGATCTGGTCCAACAACTGTGGCGCTCGAACTAGGTCGAGGTGTAGTCCGGCAACTGGCAGGCTCAACGCGGTGTTCAGATTGTCCCCGAGGTCGCCGAAATAGCTGGCAACTAAGATCTTGATGGCCGGCACCTCCTTGGCGAGCCGATCATAGGCATGTCGCAAAGATTGCCGCGCCCTCTCATCCAGATCAAGAACCAGGCAGGGCTCGTCGAACTGAACCCAATTTGCTCCACGTTTGGCCAATTCCTGCAGAACTTCGATATAGGCCGGTAACAGTTCATCCAGTAGTGAGAGTGGCTGGAACGCAGGATCGGGACTCTTGCCGAGCTTTAGGAATGTGACCGGCCCGATCAGGACAGGGCGGGTCTGAAAGCCAAGGGCCTTGGCTTCCTCATACTCCTCGATCGGCTTGCGAGAGCATAGCCTGAAAGTCTGTCCTCTGCGAAACTCGGGGACCATGTAGTGGTAGTTGGTATCGAACCACTTGGTCATCTCCTGCGGGGGTGCGCCAAATCCGCGCGGTCCGTGACCGCAACTCGCATCCCGATCGTCGCATTGTGATCCGCGGGCCATGGCGAAGTACGTCTTCAGCGAAACGGATTCGGCTTTTGAGGCGTAGATCTCCGGGATGGCGCCAACCATGACACTTGTGTCGAGCACCTGATCATACAGCGAGAAATCGTTTGATGGAATGACCGTGACGCCGATAGATTTCTGACGAGCCCAGTTCGCGGCACGCAGGCCAGCTGCGTCCTCCAGCAACTGCTGTTCGCTGCTTTTTCCGGCCCAGTAGCTTTCTAGAGCGAGTTTGAGCTCGCGCCTTGGACCGATGCGTGGCGTTCCGAGCGTGGCAACGGGAAGGGAGAGAAGAGACATAGCGTTAACCCCGTGTTGGGGGCAGAAGGCCATGGCGGACGCAGGCAGGGGAAGTCGCGCAGTGCGACGGCTGCTTGGCGCACCACCGGGACACCCCGCCCGTGGACGAATATATTGTCGGGGTAGGTCTCCTGGCTCGCGGGTCATCGCTGCTGTCCGGCCTTCCCGAAGCCGCGCAGGCTTCAGTGACATCGTTGGACAGCGGCTCGCCACTCACAGTTGCGGGGGCAGCGCCGGCATCTTCACCGGCTTCCCTCTTAGCTCCGGATCAAGTGCGACCGGAGAACCTCGACGACTTGGATTATCGAGAAGACAAGTCTTCCGTCAACCTCTCAGATCATGTCTCAAGCTGGTGCTGCGACATCCGCTACGCGAATGGCCGCGCATCTTGATGCGTTGAGCCGATGTAAGCGCTCTCAAGTCAGCAATATCGGAATGACGATCGCAGCTGCCTGCGGGCCGCACGCCAGATCGGTGGAAGGGACAAATGCGGCTTGCCCGGTCGGGACTGCTGCCTCGAGCAGAACGCATCTCCGGCTTCTCAGCGCTTCTTTGAGCAAGTCCACCATCCAGCCACCTTCTCGGCCAACAGGATCCGTGTTGAACAGGCCCAAGCTGGCGAAGCCAGCAACATACCCGGCCAGCACGTTGATGTGCGGTTCAGCAAGACTCCAAATGTTCGGCGGTAAAGATCGGTTTCGCCTCGTCGCCATCGAGTGCAAAGCGCTCCTAACTGAGGCTATTCTCGAAGCGCCGCATGTCGCGATAGGAGCGGCAGACGCACCATGGCCGATGGCCGCAAATGGCCAAACGCATGGCAGAGATCGAAAGCCACATTCTGGCAACGATGCCGAACCAAACGGTTCAATAGCGGCAAACAATTCTCATCAGGAGCTTGGTACCGAGGTGTTCCGCTGCGCCATCGAACGATCCGGTGCGGGACGAGGATGCATAAGCCGGGCTGGATAGCGCTGAACGGAAACATCGAGACATTGACCAGTCGGAAAGTCGACAAAGAGGACACAAAAGCGGTGCGAATTGCCGTCTATTACCTGGCACGAAGAATGCAAGTCTTCGGCATGCCCAGTCTCCTCCTGCTGGGCATGTCCAGCACAGCAACTTGAGGCTGTCGCCGGCAGTGAAGTTAGTGGCGCGTGACATAGAGGGGAGCGCCTGCTCGCATGGGACACCATCGGTCTCCCCGTCGCGTCGCCGCTAACTTCTTGCGCTCGCGCATAACAAGTCGAAGGTTGCCCGCTTTGAATGACGTGTGGATGACACCAAATAGGCCGGCAGTTATGAGAACAGTGTCTAGAAGACGCGCGTTATGGTTTTGTCTCGGTCGACCCCTGATCTGCCTGGTCGGGCTGGCTGCGATGAGCAACAGTGTTCGCGCCATCGAGAGCCCCCATATCGAAAGATTCAAGTCAACGTGGCGAGCGCAAGACGGTGAGACAATAGAACAAATTATCTCCAACGTCTCGAAGGTGGCACAGTTCGTCCCTCGAATGTGGGGCGTCGCTGAACTCGACGAAAACGACTATGTTTTCGTTTTGTGGACCAGACACCCTGACGATATATTAGACGAACCGTACTTTATCACCTGGAGGATCGCGCTCGACGGCACGTTTCAACTTGCGTCGACCTATGCAAAGCCGATCGAATTGGGCTGGCACGCCCTAGCACTCTCGTTGATCGCCACTGAAGTCAAGGAGAGTGAAAGGGACGCAAATCTTGGCTTTCTGCATGATCCGAGCAACTTCAACTTTGTGACGACCACGCAAGGCCGCCTCGGCGATCTTCTGCGGCAGGGCCGCTGCACTATCGTTGAACCTGTTGAAGTGGACTACTTGCCGAAGCAGAAGGACAAGCCGACCGAGAAGGGTGATCTGTGGCGCGCTTTGCTTTTGGTGAACTGTGATATCCCAGGACCCCGTTTTTTTACACACAACGGGGTCATCACTTTCGAGAAGAGCGAAGGGCAAGATTGGGAGCCGCAATCCCCCTTTGCCAAGCGTATCGCGGCCTTTCCTCCTGGCTCCTGGTTCGCTCGCATGGAGCCATAGGAGCGGGAATAGTAAGAGAGGAGCGAAAGCGCGCTTGGTAAACGGTCGGGCAGAGTGAGCTGGCCCCGGTTGTCTGAACAGAATATCCGCGTCGATAAGTGGAGCCTCTGCCGGGGTTAGGCTGCCGTG
>NZ_QZMV01000029.1:0-39659 GCF_003957705.1 Bradyrhizobium sp. LVM 105
CGCACGGCAGCCTAACCCCGGCAGAGGCTCCACTTATCGACGCGGATATTCTGTTCAGACAACCGGGGCCAGCTCACGACCTTCCCGGCAGGGACCTCAGACTCTCGTCTTATCAACGGGGTGCGGACAAGTGGGTAACTTGCTCGCTTCAAGGATTTCAGCGGATTTCGCGGCGCTGTTGCCTTGAGCCGCAATTCCGGATTAGCCGTACCAAAAGGAAAGGCCGCTTTGCCGCTCGTCGTGTAGACCCAGTTGTCCTGCGTACAATATTTCCCGGCGCCGCCGTCAATCTCGTACCACCAGCCGTCGCTCAAAAAATACTTGGCTTTTCCGGTCATCGAATAGATGTAGTCACGCTCCCGATAGATCGCGATCTTGCCTTTGGGAGCGTAGATCCAGCTGGTACCTGACATCACGGCCTCTCGAGGAAACGGCGAACATTGGCTAACTGGCGAGGGCAACTAGCAATAACAGTGACGATAAGCAGCGTTGATGGCTCCTCGCGCGCCGTCTTTCTGCTCGATGAAGAAAAATACGACGACGCGTTCGGGCAGTTGCGCGATAAAGTGCGCGAAACCGATTTGCGGTCTGATGACCTTCGAGGAAATCGCTACTATGGCGAAAGAAATCAAACACTTACCATCAAAAACTGGTCCAAAGAAAATCAACCCGGCGCAGGGTACTTTGGATGTTTACGTCGATAAGCAGACGGAGATTCAAGGTATCGAAATGGGAGTTTTGAGCGACGGAACTCCCTTTCTCACTCAGCGGGGACTCGCCCGTCTATGCGGCGTGCAGAACGCTCACATCGGCACAATCGGCGCTGAATGGGACGAGGAAATTCAAAAACCTCGGATCACGACGATCAAGAATCTCTTGTCCGCACGAGGACAAACGCCGACGGCTCCCTACTTCGACGTGTCTGATGAAAAGCGGCAGGTGTACGCTTATCCGGACTATGTTTGCCTCGCCATCCTTGAATACTACGCTTTCGAAGCTGGCGCGAACGTCAAGCCAGAAGCAGTGCAGAATTTCCGTCAGTTGGCCGGCATGGCGCTTCGGGAGTTCATATACACGCAACTAGGCTACAGCCCCGCAGCGCGGGTACCAGATAGCTGGAGCCTGTTTCACGACCGAGTGTCGCTAGTTTTCCACACCGTGCCCCATGGCTACTTTAGCGTGTTCAAGGAAATGTCGGACATCATTGTCACGTTGATCCGACAAGGAGCGCAGGTAGACGATAAATTCATCCCGGATATCAGTGTCGGTCAACATTGGGCAAATCACTGGCGCGATACCGGGCTAGAGGCGGCTCACGGTGAACGTATTCAATACGAGCATAACTACCCGAGCTATTTCCCGCAGGCCGCTTCAAACCCCCAGCCGGCGTACTGCTACCCGGACAGCTGCTTGGGAGAGTTTCGGCGTTGGATGCGTGACGTTTACTTGAAGGACAAAATGCCGACCTATCTTAGCACTAAGGCAAAGCAAGGAGCTCTTCCGCCTTCATTTGTGAAACTGGCCCTTGAAGCGCTGGCTCCAGCGACCAGGCCAAAGGCACTCTCGTAAAAAACTTGCCGCGAGTGTCGCCAGCGATAGTCAAACTCCCCTTGGAGCGCACAAGAGCCTCTGCGCACATCAGGACGCGACGGCTGACGTCGTCTATTTCAGCATAGGTTGATCTGCATTTTCGGCGCGGCAGTTCCGCAGCTTGTGGATTCACACTATCGGCTTCAGCTCCGGTTCTGACCAGCGGGAACGAACGCGATGAGGTTCATCGCGCCACCTGCCAGTACTTGCTGTCGGACTTTCTCGGTGTAGAGCTCCGCCTGAGAGAGGGTACGTCAACCGAATATCGCCTTGAGCTGGTGAGGCGTCGCGAGGTTCTCCGCGGCCATCGTCGCGCCAGCCTTACGGAGGCCGTGTGCGCGTCCGGGAACGCCGGCCTTAGTTTTTGATGCATTTCGGGAGGCGGTGCAGCATTTTGCCCCTGTGGATGCCACCCAACGGCAGGTTGCTCTGCCGACCGACTTCTCGCACTATATAGTCCGTTTCAAAACCTGAGCATTTTCGATGGTCGACTTCTCAGTTCACGCGGTTCTTGAAACGAATATTCGACAGGCTTATCGCCGTCCCGTGTCGTGCTAATTCCTGCGTCATTCCTGCTCCGTTGTACTCCACCCCAAGGTCGCTTCGATAGCAGCGCGATATGGCGTTCGAATTTGAGTTGGGGCCAGGCGGCAATAGGCTTCCGCCCGTGTGCGAACCTCTCCTTTAAGTCCGGCAAGATAATCAACAACCTCGCGTTCAGTCGGTGTTCGGTACGCGGTTCCGAATTTCGGGCGCAAAGCGGTCCATACGACGCCGTCGAGGTTGTATTTCTTTGCCCAAACGCCGATTTCGTGAGCTTCTCGATGAGGCGACGTTCTTCCCCGTGTCCAAAATCCGATATTGGAATCGGTATGGCGTGGCTTGACCTCTTCCCTGAGCGCAAGCTCTCGTATTGCGGCGTCGATGTTCGCAGCTTCTAGGCACGCCCAAAGGACGGTCACGTCAGGGGAATCTGGCGTCACTACAAGTGTAATCCGCCCGTTGTTGGATTGCCGTGCGCATTCCACCGGAATAGCGGGGCCGTCAGTCTTGCAGCGGCAAATCTCCTGGATTCCATATAAGAGAACCCCACCCAAGCAGGCAATCGTTATTGGGGTGATCCACAGCGCCGAGCTAATCCGAGCAGGGCCGTGTAGTTTCTTTTACGCACCGCCGCCTCCTTCGCCGAAGGATTCGGCATAGAGCGCCTCGATTTGCTGAACTTCGTCTCGAGTCAGTTGGGTAAATTCGTTTTCCTGTGCACGCTTCGATAGCTTCCCATCGTTCTGCCGAAGGAAACCAAAGAGATTGTTGAGGGTACGCTCGGGCATATCGATCATGTTCTCGATGCCTGCCCGGAAGGCGTCGAAGCTTCGGAGGAAGTTAGTTTCGTTGGGAAGGTCCTGCTCAATCGTCTGTCGCACGCATTCGTACAAAAATTCCGCGTGCGGCGTCGCGTCGAAGAACCGGTAGAAATCGGCGGTATCGTTCAGGACCTTCACGTTGCCCTTCTGAGTCGCTTCCCACTGAACGCATGGAAGCAATCTGCTGGAATAGCTTTCGAGCACACTCTTGTATTCTGTGATCCTGTCGAGGATGGCCGAAGAGACTGGGAAATGCAGTCCCGGTGGATTGAAGCCACGGCGGGCAAGGACATGGTGCATCAGGTAACGATGGATGCGCCCGTTACCGTCCTCGAATGGATGAATATAGACAAAGCCGAACGCCAGCACCGCTGCGGCGACAACGGGATCGAGATCGTTCTCCGCGCTATGATCGAACGCGATCAGGCCCGCCATAAGCGAGGCGATATCTTCGTGCCGCGCACTGATATGATCGGGAATGGCCCGTTGCGTATCGCGGTCATGCTCGCCGACAAAGCCGCCTTCCTGGCGGAAGCCCATCTTCACGAAGCGTTCGTCGCCAATGACGATGCCCTGGAGCCGCAGGAATTCCTGCGCGTCGAGCGGCGCGCGGCCTGCCTCGCCGATGGCGCGACCCCACCGCTGAATGCGGTCCTGCGGCGGCCTCTCTCCCTCGATCACGTAACTGGACTTCGAATCCTTCAGCAGAAGAAATGCCGCCGTCCGCGCGAGCAAATCCTTCGGGACTTCGCTGACGACGGCGCGCGCGCGCTCCTTCCAGTCCTGCGCAATGAATTCGTTCAACGCGGAGGTCCTGAACACGAGCGGACAGAATTCCGGCGTACCCGGCAGATTGTTGCGAACGCGGTGCCGGGTCGAGTTCTGTCCCGTCCCGCCGAATTGAAGATCGGTATCGACAGCATCCACATACGATACCTTATCCGCGGACGGCAGCTGCAACTCCCGGCCAAGCAGCCACTCGTACAAGAACCAGATACGGCGCGTGTAAAGGCCGGTCGGCTTTTGGCGCACGAGTTCGGCGATATCCCCTTCCTTCACGGCGAGGAAGATCCGCTTCAGAACGGCAAGGTCCAGCCCCTCATACTTGAGGGCGAAAGTCAGATGCCCCTCAAGAGAAGCTTCGGGCGCGTGGCGTGGCGTGTAGACGCGCCAGCCATCCTGCTCGATGATGCGGTGCCTGGACCCGATGGCTGACAAGAGTCGGGGGACCGGAACGGACAGCTCGCAGGCGTGGATCAGGGCGGCATAGCCAGCCGGGGCGGCTGTCTCTGGAAGCCGCCGATCATGAAAAACACTCACTGGTCCTGAAAATTGCACGCTATATCCCGATGTCCCTGAAAAACAATCTCAAGTCCTGAATTTCCTTCACCCCGCTGCGAAATGTCGAAAATCAATCGTACTCCATGAAAAATAATCTCTCAACATAATTTCCATGAAAAACGCTCACGTCATGAAACTGCGCGGTCAGCTTGAGTCGCAGGATTTCGGCTCGCGAAGCAAACTAACCGCGTTCGAGAGGAGAAGCAGGCATCCACGTTTGAGCGCGTCACCAGCCTTGGCCGCACAACTGCCGGCGACTTGAATCGCATGTTCGGCGAAGCGGACGGCGTAACCGCTCCTACGGTCTGGAATAACCGCCTTGCATCGCTGGCGGCAGCGGGCCTGATCCTTGAATTTACCCAAGGCCGCGCGAAGTTTTATCAACCTTTGTTCACGGAGGCCAATTGATGGGGGCCGAAGAACTCAAAAAGCGCCGCCGTTCGCACGACAAGTACATTGATCGCCAGCGCGTTGCGCTCGCCACGCTCGATCTCTTTACCCGCTCCCCCGAAGACCATCCCCGCTCGTTCATCGCTGTGATGGAAAAGGGCGTTGCCCCATCTGTCGGCAGCGACCACATCCTACAGGCGGACAAGGGCAAGCTTCTGGGCTGTGTGGGAAACTCGGTGCAGTTCTCTGCACCGTCTGACATCCTGAAGGCCCTCTCTGTGGGCGCTGGCATTGCGGTTGGCGAGATCATCCGCGTCAACCCGCTTTCGAACACGGTTGAGGTGGAAATTAAATGATTTCGGCTCATTTCGACACACGCAGCGATGAGACCATCATCAATGCTTGACCCACGACCCGACGGCATATTCGCTTTCGCTTGGCTGTCACGACTGCCATCACTTCGCAGCCTGCGGCGGGTTGTGCGTGAAGGACTCCCTTTTCGATTGCCTTGGCCTTTGCTGCAACAATCCTGACAAATTCACCCGGGTTTGCAGAAACGCGCCCAGCGTTCGCTTTGCCGAGCAGTTGCGCGAGATCGGCGGCTTCGACTTCGACAACGTACCGCGCGCCGCTCGTGAGGCACCAGATCAGCGACGATATTGTGCCGCTCGTGTACCATGGAAGCGGCCGCGTCGGGCAGCTGGCAGGCTCGACGTTCGCCCTGCGCCTGCCGGACATTGTCAGCTTCCGCGGAAGGGCGCTCAAATTCAAAGACCGCGCTTCGCTCTGCGCTGCATACCACATCCCGGAAAATGCCCGGATTATCCTCAGCGGCGTGCATCAGGATCACCGCATCGAGCCGTGGTGGACTCTGGGCGAAGACCGTGCTCGTATAATCGAGCAGATGCGCGGCATCGGCATCGACATGGTCACGACGCCGAACTTCAGCGTGGTGCTGGACCAGCCCCGCACCGATGATATGCATGCGCTGAAACGCATTCTCATCGTCTTCGAAGAGTTCGCCCGGGGCGGCATTCCCTGCGCCCTTCATGCCCATGGCAGGACCGAGCGAGACTTCGAACGCTGGGCCGCCGAGATCGCGGCTCGCACTGAAGTCGAGACATTATCATATGAATTTACGACCGGCCCGGGACGCCGTGCGCGCCGCAGCTGGCACCTTGAACAGCTTGCCGGTCTTGCGGCTGCGGCAGGCCGGGAACTCGATATCGTTGTGCGGGGCGATCCCGAAGTGATCGCTTTTCTGCGCAGACATTTCCGCAAGGTGATTTATCTCGAAACCAGCGCCTTCATGAAGACGCTGAAACGCCAGCGCGCCGAGCGCGACGGCAACGACGCGCTGCGCTGGCTGCCAAGCCCGACCAGGCCGGGCGATCCGCTCGACGGTCTTTTCCTTCATAACCTGCGGGAACGGGTAACGCTCCTGCGCGCGCTTCACTATGCCAGCGAGGCGGGATGAGGGCGCGTGGTTCACGAACTTTCATTCGATCTTGCTAACGATGTCGCTCTGGCCGTGGCCGGAGGGGTGGATTTCGCTGGAGATTTGCAGGTTAAGGCCAGCGACCTCGGTCCTTTGGCCGAACTCCATCATGCCGGAATCCCGCTCAATAAGCACACCTGGCTCAACGTCGGAAGACATGCCGAACTTATGCGGGCCATGGCCGCGGGCAAAAAATGGTTTTCCGCACCCGGCAATCAGGGCTTCGTTACAATGCCGGAAATCCTGGCGCAGCATAGCGACTGGACTGAGTTTGCCATGCGAGGCAAGAAAGCAGCGGTAGAGGCAGGGTTTGCGCCCGATACGGCCGGCCAGTTGTTCGGCGCAATCGGGGAGCTGCGCGGAAACATAGAAGAGCATAGCGAGAATACCGGATCCGGCTACACCGCTTATGAGGCGAAAGATCGGCTCCAGACGAATGAATCACCAATGAGGCCGTTGGGTCCCAAAGACAACGTCTCGCCCCGGCATGCTACCCGCGCTGGGGCACCTCATTCGGGGACCGACTTGGAGTCCTGGCAGCCTGTCGGTCGTGATTGAAGCAAGACAGTCCGCCAGCCTTTCGTCAGCTATCGCGAGCGCACCCAGTGCTTTTATGACTAACCCGCACACCGGGAGCAGTGCGGGCGCGGCGCGCTGGCGAAAGTCTCACAGGCACCTCACCCGAACCGGTTGGCACTCACGCGGCGCTCCTAGAAGAGTGCGTATGCGTGCAGCGATCTTCCGTGCCTCCTTCGGCCCGAGATTGGGTTTCACGCAATCGAGTATCTCCACCATTGCCTGAGCCTCAGCGGCATTAAATGTCGCGAGTTGGCGAGCTGATGAGCTCAGAGACGGATCGACCGCGCCGGCCTGATTGGCTGCAAGCACCGCAAGCGCTTGCGACTGCAGGGACGTGATGTGCCGCTCGAATATGTGCATCCGTTGGCCCGTACTGGGCCCATGGATTTGAGCCGCTAACTTCGGTGGCCAGCCCGTCCTCGAAGACCGAGGCTGGCCACCTTTGCTCCCGAAAGGCTCAAATTCCCAAGGGGTGCGATCAAGGAGTATCGCTGAGAAGGACTGGAAGCACCTACCTGAATTGGCAGCCGGTCGAATTGACTGCTCCGGTCTAAGCTAGTGCCTCAGGCTTGCAGATTTGGGAGAGACTCAAGTGGCCAAACGCGCACGCATTCGTTACGCCAACAAGACGGGCAGAAAGAATCCTCACGAAAGAATAACACATGTCGGCGGAGTAAACCCCGATGGAAAGCCGTGGAAGCGATCCATCGACCAAGTTGTCAAAGATATCGAGAGCGCCGAATGGGAGTTCTATGTCGAAGAAAATGGACGCAGGGTTGGTGTGGTTGGGGCCACGCACAACGGGCACAAGTACGTCAAGACAACGGCCGACGACATTCAACCAGACAATGTTCTCCCGCTCCTACCCGAGTGCCCCGAATGATCTCAATCTCAGTGACCGTAGGCAGCGCGGGCGCGACTCGACACCGGTCATCAGACGCTGTCGCTGCCACGCCCGCGCTGCCAGTGAAGTTAGCGGCGAAGTGACTGGCGCTTGAAAGTGGACCGATAAGCGCTGTCTCTGCCACGCACCGTTAACTTCAACACGGCCAGCGTTCCGTCTGGTAGCAAAGCCGACCGCGCTCGCTCCCGAGAGGCTTAAATTCCCAAGGGGGCTACCAAACAAGTCGTCGAAAAGTACCGGAGGGCACCTACCTGCACCAGTGGGTTGCCGCATCCCGGCGTGCCTGTCATATTAAACCTCGGCCTGCAACTGTTCGAGCTGGCTGTGCTCATAGGAGTAACCGCCGTGCCTAGGACCGAAGTGGTCGCGGCAACACGTCACGATTATCAACACCGAGTATGGCAAGCCGTTCACGGTCGACGGGTTCTCAGGATGGATGCGGGACGCCATGACGGCGGCCGGGTTCCCGCTCGACTGTAAGTCGCACGGTTTGCACAAGACCCTCGGTCGTCTGCTCGCTGACGCTGGCGCGACCGCCCAGGAAGTGACGCTCGCCGAAGCGGAACGCTACACGCGGGAAGCCGACCGCCGTCGTGATGGCCGTAGTGCAGTCGCAAAGCTGAAAGAAGCTGCGCGAGACGCTCAACAACTTCGGCATCATTCACATCCTCAATGCGCTGTTGCTGGGCCACGCGCTCACCAAGAGCTATTTGTGATTGGTGAAATGTGACCCCGGAAATGTGGATTTGCGCGGCTCTGGCTCGCGATGATGGCGCGCCTGCGGCCATCAGTCGGTACTCGATACCCCGTCTCTGTGAGGTACGCGTACTCACGCTTGCTGTAGAAACCCAGAACGATTACGCGGCTGCCCGGTGGATTGTCGTACATTTCCATAGGCCCTATTTTTACCAACTCGGCGTCATCGAGAAATTTCATTGATAAATCAAAATCGACTTGCGAGGCGCCAGTGACACCGGGGATGTGGTCCGTCAGCTGACTAAAGGGAACACCTACGTAGCCATCGATCAGAGCACTAGAATCCTGCCCTTCGCCGTAAAGATAGGTAGCAATCTCGTCGGCGCCGCGCAGGACACCGTCGACAACGACACGGATGTCGTCGCGTTGGATAAGAACCGTGCGATAGGTCGTGAACGCGGCAATGCACATTGATATCACCGCAACCACCCACCCGGCCCAATCGAGCCAGTGCTTCCTGTGTCGTTTGTCTTCGGATGCCTCTCGCTTGCGATCGTGCCACGCTAACCAGTCTTCGGCGAAGCCGATCGTCATTTCCGTCGTTCCGATCGTAACCGCGCCGGCTGGGCCGGCGTCGGTTTGCGTCAGTCTGTTGCGGACGTTCAGCGGACTTTGCGTTTCCAGTTCTTCGAACCATCGTTTGGCTTGATCTGGCTGCGCCGGGGACCAACGCGAGGCTTCATAGGGAAAGCGGTCGCTCTTCATCAGGCCACCGCCGCGCAGCCGCGTTTCAGTGCCACCTCGTATACTTGCTTTAGCCCAGGGTCCGCGAGGATGGCCTCGCCAGGCAAGAAGTCGCCCACGATGTGCCATTCGAAGCCGCGGCTCGGATCGGGCAGCTTCATCGGATTGAGCACGTAGGCGGTGCGACCGGGACCTTCTCCGAAGGCGCCTCGTTCAACGAATTTCTGCAGTCGGTTCATTCCGTTCCCTTCGCTGTTGCGTTCACTGGCCCAGCGCGACCTGACAGTTGAAACATTCGCTCCACCTCTTCATTCGTTAGATCCTCAAACGTGGGAGCGGCGCGCCGGCCGCGCCGCTGGTGGGAGATGTCGTCATCAATCCAGAGGTTGAGGATTGCGTGATGGTTGGGGCACAGGAACTCGTGCTCGTGGTTGGCGACCGAAAACCCTCGGTCGAACTGCTCGCCCAATGGCACAACATGATGAGCCTGAGAGATGGACTGGAATTTGCCGCAAACGAAGCAGGCTTCGCGTCGCCTAGGTTGGAAGGCCATTCGGGCTGACGCTATCCACCCGCGCTTCCGCGCTGCTTCCTCGGCGCGCGTCTCACGGCTGACTTCATCAATCTTAGCCGCAATCAAATAGCGTCGACGATCGCTCTCACCCTGTGCGCGAGACACCCAATCGTCAAAAAAGATATCATGCGAAGAAAGCCCTAGCCGCCTGAAAGCGGCGACCCGCGATCTTCGATCAGCAGCTGGCCGGCCTCGATAAAGAAGCGGTAGTTCATTGAAGCGGCGCTGGCGTTATTCATCCTCGCCGTGGCCGTGCACCCGTTTCAGTAGCGCGGCGGGCGAGAGCTCCTATTCCGACCCCTGCAAAAGCAATTGTGCCTGCGGTGAACGCGTAGTCAGGTACCATGCTCCGCCCCCGGTTGTGCAAGTGCACATTACACGCGCCGTCATTGGCCGGGCATGCTCCCGCTGGCGTTATCCCCGGCAAATCTCCGCAAGCGTTCGGGGCGTGTTCGTAGCGACGTTGGTATGTCGCCGAGTTATTTTAGAAATTGATATCAGTTATCAAGCCCTTGTATTTAGCTTTCAATCCCCTCAGCGGCACCATTTTGACTATCCCCAGCCTTCGCTAGTTCTCCGTTTCGGCGGCGTCAGGTGGCCCGACTTCGCAAACGCCGCAGCCGGGTCGAATTAGCGCAGGTCCTTCGCGACTGCGTATGAGAATACGCGGCTAAGGGGCGCCCGGCATCGCTTTGTCGTTTCGTACCGACTCGCTTTCAATGCCGGCCAGTTGCCTCCACGTTGCGAAGCGCCGCCAGCACGTCTGATGACGTGATGGCGCCGGTCTGAAGATGACCGATCTGCGGCCGGACTAGGTCGATAATCCAATTCGGCTTGTCTAAGGTAGTCGCGCTCTTTGACCTCTCGCGCTGCTTGGCGATACTCGCGGTCTGCTGAGATCACGCGTCGGTTTCTTCAACCTCGGCGATACGCTTGCGCAGCGCGGCGACTTGGCGGCGCAGCTTCCATAGCTGGTCGCCGGCCCAATAGGCGCCGCGCTGGGCGATTTCCTTGCGAACGTCGTCCGCTTCCGCGATCTCGCGGCGGATGACGCTGTCAAAGGCTTCGATGATCAGGTCTCGCACGGGTTATTATCACCTTTTAGGAGCGTGCCGGGGCCATCAGATGCCGGCTTTGCCCGCCTCGTTGCTCAAATGCGTAGAGCGCTCTACGATCGTCAGTTACGCCTTCGGCAAACTGCCGGCGCGCAAGATGGCTTCGCATCTTGCTCGGACGCTTTGATGCTCGGTGTGCATGTGCATCGAGTAGATTTCCTCAAGCCCAAGGAAGACGTCTTCAACCGCTCCGGAGTCGCGTGCATTTTCGAGATCCTTTTCGACCCGCGCCAAAATCTTCAACTCTTTGGCGCAAGCTCTGTCTGCCTTCTGTTTTGTTACCGCTTTCACTGTCGTATTCTCCGTCGATCTTCCTGAGATCGAGATAGTCGTCCGGAGCCAGAAATAAGCAACGACAGGCGCTCCCTCGCGCCTTTAGGCTTGCGCCACTGGACATACGCCCGAGGACTCCGGAGTTTGGGGAAAAACTATTCCGCCTGCCGTACGAGGTTTTCTGGACCTCATCGCGACAATAGGAAATGCCATTCGGCCATGTCACCGTTTAAGTTGTATTATTTTGTATAACACGTATTGAGTAATTAGTTATATCGACACACAAAAGGTGCACCGTGTTTGAATCGCGCGATGAAGCGCAGAATCAAACCGAACTCGCAGATGTGGACGGAAAGCGAAGCTGCTCAACTGCTGCGTTGCTCGACGAGCCTCGTGAGACATCTGCCGTTCACTCGTCAGCTCGGGTGTTTATCCAGGCCGTCCCGGCCTCTCACAAGCCGATCTGGAAATATACGTCGCGGCAGTGAAGATCATCAGAGTTCGAATACCCGGAACTGCCAAGGGGTACGCCGTCATACCCGCTGACACGCGCCGCGCGTGCTGCAGACGCGGGGTGCACTGATCTTGCGGCAGACGAACAGCAGCGATTGTCAAAGCTAAGCGGCCTACGCGCCGCTCAAGCAAGTCAGGCAGCGGGAGCGGTTCGAGCGGATAACGGACGTTCGACGACCTTTTTGCGCACGACACAGCCTCGATGCGCCGAAATCCCGCGATGCCGATCAGATAGTCTGCTGAGCACCACGGGGCTCACCAACCGATCGAGGTCGCACTAACGCGCAATGATAGAGTTGCGCCTGCCTAGATTAGCTTTTCGCATCGGCTGCGCCGGGCTGGCGTTGCTCGCCGGTACTGCCGTGCCAGACGCCTCTAGCTGCAATCGGCGGGATGCGCTCGGCACGGCGTGGGTGCTCGCTGTCAATGCCGCACTCTTCCCGCGCGTCGGGCTGAAGAACTTTCCAGAGACGCTTCCTCTGGCGGACTATGAAGTCGTCCTCACCTTCGATGACGGACCGCGGTCGCCGAACACGGATAAGGTGCTGGCTGCGCTCGCACAGGAATGCGCGCGAGCCACGTTCTTTCTGGTCGGCCGATCCTCGGCGGAATTTCCCGAACTCGTGCGGCGTATGGCCGCCCAGGGGCACACCGTAGCGCACCACAGCTGGTCGCATCCGATGATGTCGAAAATCTCGTTCGAGCAGGCGAAAGAGGACATCGAGCGCGGTATCGCCGCGGTCGAAATGGGGCTCAACGGTTTGTCCACCAAAATGCCCTCGACACCGTTCTTCCGGTTCCCCTACTTCGACGCGACACCTGCGACGCTCGATCTCTTGCAGGCGCGCGGAATTGTCGTATTCGGAGCTGACCTTTGGGCGAGCGATTGGGAGAACATAACTCCAGAGCAGGAGCTCACAATCCTGATCGAGCGGCTCGAGGCCGCTCGTAGGGGCATCATTCTGCTGTATGATGCGCAGACGCGGACGGCGGCCATGCTGCCTGCGTTCCTGCGCTACCTGCATCAGAACGGGTATCGGATCGTGCATCTGGTGCCGGCTGCCGCCAAGAGCGCTGAAGCCCCCTTGACGTCTGATCCGCACAGACGAAGACGAGCCATTCATTCCCAGAGGCGGACACAATCTCTCCAGGCACCTACCAACCCTATCAATTGATCAAGCAGACAAACGCATGGCATGCATCCGCGTTGCGTGAAGACCGTCAAGAACGTTGACCTGGGATTTTGGTCGAGAAGGATGAAAAAGGCTGCTCCAGGGCACAATAGTCCTCATATTACTGGCCGCAGCTGTCGGTGGTCTGGCCGCGCGGCTCTGCGAGCGAAGCGGCTCTGACATCGGTTTCAATCGTGGCAGTGGCCGTCGATGCTGGGAATTCGTCAACGCTGGCGATGTGGTCCGTGCGCCGCCTCCTGCCCTGAGGTGTCCTGGTGCGACAACAGAGCCGCCCGGCGGCGAAATCGATTTCCGCTGGCAGATAGCCAACTCGGTGTTCGGCATCGCGGCGAACGGCAACGCGCCACGCTTGGGAAATCAGGGAGAGACAGTCGCCTATTACGGCCGCACGGTTTACACGCCCTCGGTCGTTGAGGTCGCGCTGGCACACGTGCTTTTGTTTGCGCAATTCATGAAGAAGGCGCGCGACGATTACATCGCGACGAAAGGTAAGGGGTTCGACCGGAAGCAATACGAGCGCGATTTCGACGCCCTCATGGATGACCAATTCACCCAGACGATGGGAAACCTGATGAGGCGCGTCGAAAAATTTAGCGGCTTCGAGGGAGCGCTGAAGGACAGGATCTCTGACGCGAAGAAGCGGCGGGATTTCCTGACGCACCATTATTGGCGAGAGCGGAGCATAACTTTGCCACGTCAGCGGGGCGCGAGCGAATGCGCGAGGAGTTGAGTGCAGCTTCCCCCAAAATCCTTCCGGATCAGCTAGCGCACTCGCATGACTTTCCTGATAACGCTCACACCTAAGCCCCCAATGATTGACGGCTTGCTCATTTTGATTCCTTCACAACCACGTTGAGGGTCTGTACCGTCTCGGAGATTGTGTGGTGCTGCGGATCCGCCCAATAGAGTCTTATTATGTGCCGACCAGGCTTGGCAGGTAGATCGAAAACATAGAGATAGCGGCCATCACCAAGCTGGATCAGTTGGTCTGCCATTGGCATTAGCTCGGTTTCGTCCATTGCAACATGCAGATGAACGCTCGGATTGGCAGAGCTCATGGTCATTTCTGCGATGTTATCGTCGGCTTGGAAAACGAAAGCAACACGCTCGCCGATGGTATTACCCGATTGCGGCAGGAGGATCTTCAATGCAGGCAGCCCGCCGGTATTTCCCGATCTCGCAACAGGCGCACCGTCAGACCCGTGCATATGGTGTGTGCCCGGCTCATGGTGTTGTGCGTGGGCTGGAGCCGCGACCAGAGCGCCAGCTACAAGAATCATGCACCGAATGAACTGTTCGAATCGATCGCCAACCCGGCTGGGACGCGATGATATTTGCATGCTTTCCTCCTTTGTTTGCGAGCCCCGAAAGATTTCCACTAGTTCAGTGCACATGTTGAGCGGCTGGCGGGAGAATTTTGGGCTCTCTATTGAGAACTCGGACCCGCGAGATCAGCTCGTCGGAATTTTCCCAACCACATTCGTCCTCCTCCCGCAACCAGCGCGCACGGATGTATCCGAACCTGTCGATTAGGAATTCCATGGAATGTCTTCCCATTTCCAAACGCTTGGGATCTCCACGATTTGTAGTGCTCCGGGAGAGCAGATCGTAACTTTCTCTAACCTCTTGTGCTCCACGCCGGACATTCGGGACGCCCGCCGCCAGCTTTGCGTCCGGCGACACGATAATCGCCCACAATCGTTCTTTCCGGAATCTATTCTGCTCAAGGCGTAGCTGTTCAACGCGCATTGCATCGGACTTTTCGGGAAACACGAGCAGCACATTGCTTTGCTCACGGAAGTCCTTCAGCTCCCTCTCCGCCCCATTTTCGTCCTCTAAGAAAAAATTGGGAGCCCCCAGCCACGGATGATCGGGTACGATTTCAGGCGACAGGAGGCGCGCCTGAAATCCCTCTGAAAACGTCCGCAGGAAGTTGATCACATCCCAGCGGGCCTGTTCGTCCAATACATCAGCAAATCCGGGCATGCCGCTTTTTGGAATTCCATGGCTAAGCCACCAAAACATGTCGCCGGCCGTGTGCAGCGCAGTATGCGGTTCGCTCAAATTCGCGGGCGGCTTGGGAAGGGTCGATGCCGCCGGACCATCGCCAAGCCCTCCGCTGCCGTGGCAATCCGCACAATTCTGGGCAAATAGACGCTTTCCATTGGTTATTGATATCGTCGAATAGGCAACCGACGGGCGGCGGTAAGTATCGGGATAGGCTTGCACGGATATCTGCGACAGACCGCCTACGACCGAAATAACGGCGGCGGCGCTTGCTGCAACTGCTTTTACCTTTTGCGGCTTTCTCAAACAAACGAGCAGGCCCCAGAAGAGTGACAATAGTGCTAGTGAGAAGGCGCCCGCCGCGATAACGGGCGTCGGCCACGCCGGCCACGTGGCCTCGATCGAAAAGCGAAACGGCAGCCACCAGATGGGCTGATCATGTCGTGCTGGTATGACTGAAGAGAGCGCGGCTGCGCAGCCGACGATCAGAACACCGCAAAATAATTCAGTTGCTGCCCATCCAGCTCCTGCAAGAAAAGCCGCGGGTTTTGCTCCTACGGTTTCCATGACGGGTAGGAAGCGCGTGCGAATCCGATTGGCCACCAACAGGATGCATGCAAGTAGAGCAAGCTTCGTTATAATTAGTTGACCGTAGGTCGTGCCAAGCCACTCGCCAGCCGAACTAGCTGAGCTAAACGCGAGCACCAAACCTGATGTGACGACGACGACCACGAAACCGATTGCTAGTTGGGAGAAACGTCGCAGCGTCGCTGCGACATAAACGCGCCGAGTCTCCGTGGGGGTGACAGCGACCGAAGCCACCAGCCAGATCCAAGCCGGTAAGGCCCCAAGCCAAGCAGAAACCGCGAGCACGTGAAGTTGATAGGTCGGAACGAGCCAACGGCTGTCGTCTTCCCCGGCGGCGTGTCCAGCAAGTGGACCAATCAGCGCGATCAGTGCTGCTGTCCCGGCTGTCACGATTGAAGCTGAACGTTGCTGCTCCCTCGACCTGCCGCGAATTAGGATCGCTGTCGGCAGCAGCAAAACAAGAGAGAGCGCTAACCTTGCAAGCGTGATCCGACCGTAATGTGTGTCAAATCCGAAGTTTTCCAGCGTCTGGCCAGACGCTACTATCTCCGGTAGTGCCATATCTGTCGCAACCACGACTTGAGCGATAAATAACCCAGCGGTAGCGAAGAGGTGAATGCTGGCTGCCCAGAGAAAGCTCACCTTCACTCGTCTTTGCCAAGCGGCAAGGAACGGATCGGAAGACGGCCCTGCCAGCAACAGAAAGAGTACTCCGCCTATGACCCATGCAAGCGCAATGTCAGCGATGGCCTTGCACAGAGCTGGAAACAATACCGTCATTCCGCATGCCTAACGTTCCTCGACGGTGAACTGATAGCCGTAGTCCACCACATGCCCGTCTTGCGAGAGCACGCGGTAATGAACCGAATAGCTGCCTGGTCTAATGTCAGATACTGCCGTTACCATACACTTCGGATCATTGCCTGCTTTCAAATCGCCGAGCGTTAGCGACTGACCGTTGGCGTTCTTGAGCTCCACTTTCGAAAACTTGAGCTCTATGCGTTCGTTGAAGCACAGTTCGATCTGCTGCGGCGAATGAGCTAACACTGCCCGGCTCGCGGGATCGGACTTCACGAGAGCGGCATGTGCAGAGACAGCTGTCGGCAGGCACACGAGGCCAACGCACAGCAACGTGATGCCAAGCGCTGATACCGGACGCCTGCTTGCGGACGAGAGTTCTTTTACCGTCCCTTGAATCAGCCTAGTTCGCGCCCTGCCGGTGCCGGCGGTCAAGTTTGGCGTGCCAGCATGATCAAGTGATGGCCCCGTCGCTACTCGGATGCAATCGCTCTTGTTTCCGTGTTTTTCGTGAGACATGCGTGTGCCCCTTATTGCAAGTCAGCGGTCGACAAAGTGATAGCCTAGGTTTCCTTCCGCAACGTGGAGTACCAAAACATGGCGGCCCCGGCTGCCAGCGTTCCTAGAACGATTGCGAAACTGTCCCTATATCGGACCCAAATCCCGTTGCCGTAACCAACCGAAAACGGAAATCTCGATACGTATTTCGGTCCGTCGCCGACTGTCACGAGGCCCACAAAGCGCCCGGATTCGGGGAACGTGTACTGAAACGATAGTGAGCCTGTCGGATATTTTTTTGGCGGGATTCGAAGGACGGCCTCGCTGTCTACGTCGTTGCCGGCGTCTCGCAACAACCGCACCTCGATGGGCAGATCACGTAGCACATCGCCGATGGTATCCAAGACGATGACGGTGCGGCCGATTTCCGGAATGTCCTCGCAAAACTCCTGATTCCCCTGCTTGACCGGCTGGTATCCGGTAAAATGCATCATATAGGGCCCTGCGCGAAGCTTGCACACGTCTTTCTCCATCGATACTCCCCCGTGTGCAATCGCTGGCCGCGCCCCACCGCAGTCTAGGATGAGGAGCAAAGATGGAATTCCAAGCACTGCGGCTTTTACGGTGTTCAACCCGCACCTCCTGTCGGATTCTCAGCCGTGCGGTTGTCGGGATCGGTGAATACAGGGACCATGGGGCCGCTGACGTTTGAGATTGTCCGCTTGCCGTGCTCGTCATAGAAGAACAACAGTCCTCCCAACGTGTTGTCCGGATCGTTGATCAGGCTACTCAAGCGCTCCGTCTCCCATGCCGCGTCGGCCGCTTCGATATCGACTGTCTTCGTTTCACCCGGCTTGAGCGGTCGGCTGTCGCTCACCTTTAGCCCATTCGGAGGAAGCAATTCCTTGGGGTAATTCGGATCCACCGTCGCCATTGCCTGGCTAACCTCATGGTTGATGAAGCGCTGATTGGAAGTTAAGAGCTCGCCAAGCTGTGCTGACGAGCTCCCATTGTTCGTCAGTGTCACGTTCATACGAAGCGAGCGGCCAGGGACGTCATAGTTTGACTTGTTGACCGCAACTTTGACCTGCTCAGGCACTTCCGGTAGGGGCTCGACGGTTGCGCGGGACCCTTGCAGCGGCACCGTCCTTGGATAAGCGGTGTCGGTCGCCTGAAAGCCGAAGAATACGATGAGAATCGTCGCCACGAGCAAACCGGCCCCGAATAGGCGATCGGTGCTGGTAACGAGCTGAGATCGATCGCCGCCTTTTTCCGTCAACGCGCGAAAACGAGGCAGCAGGAGCGGCCGGCGCAACCACCAGACAAGCCACACGATGGCGATCGCAACCCACAAGCCATGCCAGAAGAACACCCTGCCAAGGCCCCAGGTTTCGAGATTGTCGATAGTCTCGCCACTGAGAGTTTTGATTGAAAGCTTGAAGTCGCTTTCGTTCCCCGTCACCGTCAGCCAGTTTCCCGGTCCGAGCAGCGGCCCGGCTCCCATCACGTTGATCATCGGATGGACGTGATGGTGGCCTGGCACTCGTCCTTTGAGCACTGTTTTGAATTCATAGTCCCGGTTCAACTCCAGTTTGGTGGACTGAATTGCAGGGACGCCATTAATGTAGCTCTCGGTTCGGGCTAGCACCGGGCCCGGCGTCCCGTTTCCCAGAAAGGCCGCTTCGGGAAGGGGTAGGTTGACTGGCCAGATCGGGAAGAGTCGGAACTTGCCGGTGACAACGATTTCACCGTTCACGGGAGTTTCGTTCGTGCTCCACTTCACATCGTAAAAATGAGCCGTTCGCATCCGCAGAAACGGCTCCTGATTACGCTCACCATGCGCCAGAGCAGCATCTGGGACGAAGATCAGTATTCCGATCTGCATGATCGCCGCCGCTGCCGATAAGACTACACGCACGCATGAGCTTTCGTGGAAACAGAATGTTCTCATTTGGAGTCCTCCACAGTCCCAGCAGAATCATTCGGCTGCGACGGAGCGCCCTTGCAGGCTGGTACCGTCTATCGCTTTTTGGGCTGCCTCAGCTGGCTCATCCTTATCGGTGAGCCCCATGAAATGCTTCAGGGCGTTTGGCGTCGTTACCACACGAGCGAGGAGCATTCCGATATGCCACCACGCCAAATACATCAGTATGGATACGAACGCCGAGAAAAAGGACGCGATAATGGCTGAGTGGCCACCAAAAGTTCGAAGCGTGCCCCGCTCTATCAGCCGGATATACTCAGGCAGCGCGGTGCGGGTGAATGCATAGCTGATGTAATCGCCCACGGAAACAAGCTGCCCCATCACTTCTACGGGTAGCCGATATGGCGCCAGCCAAAACCAGTTAGTCGGGTAGAAAAGCAGTGCGAATGCAAAGGCGCCGGACATCGCCGTGAACAGAAAATTCCCGGTCAGCAAAAGAGCGACATCGAGGACTAGTGCGCCAGGTATCAGCAGCGCTGGAATGACCTCGCTCATCGGAAAGTACGACCACAGGTGGAAACCGAAATATCGATTTATCCACTGACCGAACAGAAGACAAACGACCGCAAATGTAGCGGCGATTGGAAGTCTAAATTTCGTCCAAAACACATACTGCAAAGCTGCAGGGAATGTTATGGCCATAATTGGAGTCAGGGTGACCCACCACTGTCTGTCTTTCCAATCGATCCACATATCCCAGTCCCCTGCGGTCAGCATGTAATGCAGGTGGAATGCGCCGGAGACGGCCAGAAAAAGGATAGCGGCGACGAGAAGGTCAAACACTCTTGAGATTCTTGCTGACTCTTTAGGCCATTCGAGGCCATACAGTCTCACAGACGTTCCTCCTTGCATGGCTTCCTCCTAATTCTTTACCGAGTTGAGATCGACCTTCCTGGAAGCCGACGCCCGACTGATTACAAGACGGCAGCTTTGCATGCCGGGCTGTCCGCGATTAATGGTTCATAAGCGGTTTCAGCGCTGGGTGGCGACCGAAGCTTGGTCCTCTTGAGAAAGCCGCCCGATCACTTCAAGCATGTGCATCGCGATCTGGATCAGGAGCCCACCCAAGGCCAGCACACTCCAGCCCATCACGACAAAACCCCAGTGCAAGGGATAGGAGAACACCTCTTCCATCAGGAAGAAGGCATGACCCCACTCGTTGTAGCCCAAGTTCGGCAATATTAGAAACGGACCTACAACCGCGAGCACGAATGGAATTGAGATCTGCGTTGCGAACTTCGGCAGCCTCGTCATCGCGTACAGAAATGATCCCACGCCAAACAGCACGTAGAGTGGCATGGTGCCGTAGAACAGCACGATGTGACTTGGCGTGAAGCTTGTATCCCGGACCACAACCTGATGCCATGAGGCGTCCTGCTCGGCAAAGAAGCTGGTAGCGAACCAGACGCAAAAGGCATAGACGAAGTTGAACAGGACCAGATTGAAGTAGCGCCGGAGCTCTTCCCGCGGTTTGAGCGCGCCAAGATTGCGGTCTCGCGTGAACCATAGATACGCCCAGGTCACCACCCAGAGCAAAGGGATGACGCTAAGCTCAACCTTCAGCAACGTCATCCAGGCGGCATCGAACGCGGGCTCAGTCGAATCCAGGCCGGCACTCCAAGCATAGACCTGCTGAAAGATGCGCCAGAACACCATCAGCGCTAGCACCGCCAGAGTGACTCCTGCTGCAAGTTTGAAATTCCCCAACGGCTGAGTACGGTCCTCAGCGGCAGACTTGGCGCTATGAGTTATCGTGATCGACATCTTGTCTCCTCCTGGAGATTGCCTAAGGTGTGATGTTGTCTACGAGGGTGATGCTCACTCCGATCGTTGACCGAAAGGATATGATCTGTCTTCAAGCTCCCAGCTTTCTGGTTACCTCCTTGAGGCGGCCATTCTCGTCTCTCCTAATCTCTCCTAAATCTGCAAGTCCTGAAGGACCAGCATAGACCAACGGTTGGATTCGGCGGCCACCAATCCAGGTAGGTGCGGTGCAGTCTTTCTCCGCGATACCCCTTGCTCCCACCCTGAGAATTGAGCCTCCGCCATCAACTGGAATTTCGCATTCACAGCATGGAAGACGATCAGCGGACCGAACTCGGTGGCGCAGCTGAGCATCATATGCGGTGCGTCTCGTCGTCCATCACCAGCGCTGGTTACCATTCCCGGCCGTTTTGCTCCCTTAGACATCACGAAGGTTGGCCAATATACAACCTGACGCTGCGTAAGCTTCAAGCCCCTTCGGTGTGTCCAAATATCCTATGCTTGGCAAACGCAATGACCAGCCCATGCGAATTCTGACATGGCAAGCCACCAGAAGGTCGGCCTGCCGACATGGCCGGGTCTCCAGATCGCCCAACAGTAGCGGTGGTGCCGCGTGTGGGCCGTGGCTTCCAAGGATTTGCCGTTTGGATAGCGATCCGACCTCGAACTTTCATGTGCCAATCATGTGCCATGTAGAAAATTGTAACGCGCGGCAATCGATCGGAGAGGTTCGGCTTAATGGCATGATAATAAAAGGCTTTTGATCGTAACAGACTGTAGCGTCTAGGAAGTGCTTGCAAGACATGAAAAAGCCCGCCAAAGGCGGGCTTTTTCGGTTCAAAATCAAATAGTTAGTTTGGTTGCGGGGACACGCAACACCCGATTGTTGCGATTGGTAGAACAGGAAATTCCCAGGCTCGCTGCATGACTGATCAGAACTGGCGCCTTTGCGTCCAAAAACCTTCTAAGCTGTTGATCTGAAATATAATCCACCTAGATTACTCGGCCTGCTTCGCGAGCGCTATCCGGATCTCTCGGCCGCTCCAGGGACGGAATGAGCGCCATTTCGCCGTGACTTCGCAAAGACGCGGTCGGTCGCCATGAAGCGCTTGATCATCGGAGGGATCAATTTGGCGGGCTCGGTTGGCGTCGCGCTGCCGTTCCGCGTCAGAATCTCCGCGTTGTCCGGACTCTATCGGGCTATTTCATGCCTGTGATGTTTGGTTGCTTGGACGATTTGCCGGGACATGCTCACGATGACGAGGTTGGCGGAGGCGTTGAGGAAGATCTTATCCTGGAGTTCCACTTCACCGATCTGGCGTGTCTCCGGGAAAAAGTCGTTGCAATGCGACTGGCAAAAAAAAGAAGGCTGCAAACTGCGCGGGTACGGACTGGCCGGTCAAGCAATGATTTCCACGATTTCATAGCGCTGGATCAGCGGTCCAATCCCCTCGTTGAGCAGGGTCAAGACGTTCTGCGCTGTCGGAGCGAGGAGCTCAATCCGCTCGATGCGAACCGGGCTCCATGAAGGCTCTTTCTCCTCTTCCGAGGCGACTTCCTCGCGGAGCTCGAGAACGACCTGTCGTACCTCCTCCAGCTCTGCAAAAAAGAAACTCGGGATTCCTGTGTCTTTCCAGCGGTCTTCGTTCGGTTCAGCCTCACGTGAGTAGGTATATAGGATCATGGTTCCGGCCTGCATCCCGCGCTTTCCCGCCGGTCGCTATACTTGCCTATTCTCCCATCGAAGATCAAATCCCTTGTCGAGGACGATGTGGTTGTCACTCTGTGCGGCGCGCGCGAGTCCGATGAAGTGCGTGCACGCTGGGCGGCAATTTGAGCTGAAGGCTGGATTGATCCCTCTCGTGTGAAATCCGAAGCGGATCGGAAGTTCTGTAAAACAACACCGCGCCTTGTAAGCAGTTGAACAAGCTGCCCCAGATATGTCATTTGGGCCTGCAACAATAATTGCTTCTGGGACGTTGATTGATGCGATCTCCCCATCAATGTCCGAGTTCCAAAACAAGTCTAGCACCCGTTCTTCCGATGTGCACACAGCAAGGAGTGGTGCAGGCGAGCAATACTTCTCGACCCTCGAGACCTTGCTAAAATCATGCTCGCTGCCTCCTCCAGGGTCAGTCCTCTCCCGCGACATGTGCGGCTGCGTTGCGTAGAGACCGAATGCTCGCGCAAAGTCGGGTGGTCAAAACCATAGGCCGTCAATGACGTATGACAGCTATCCCTTACCAGGACGCAGCGCCGCCGGCTTGCGACCTTTAGCAAAGCTCTTGGCGGCCACACTTTTGGAAGGCCTAACGAAGAACTCGGACAGATGTACGTCCAGGGTCTCGGCGATGCGCCCGAGCAGATCGATTGTCGGATTTTTTGATTGCCGTTCAAGACTGGCCAAGTAGGAGCGGTCAATGCCGGCCTCATAAGCCAATTTGTCTTGCGAAATACCGCGGCTAAGCCGAATCCGACGCACATTCCAAGCCACAAGTGTACGAGCTTTCATGTGCAAAGCATGCCATGAGCGCGGGCGGCAAATCACTGGCTATAACCCGCTATTAGATTCGATTGCTGAGAACTGACAACAGGCGGAAAGTGGCCGCGGGGTCGAGGACCAGGATCGCATCGAACAACCGCTTAGAGCTCAGGGCGTCACTGATGAGCTGCCGAAGGGCATCTTTGCCTTTCCTGAACACGCCTTAACTTATCTGCGTCTGGATACCGATGCGGAGGGCACCAAGTCCCGTGAGGTTGCGCAACTCTCCTGCACAGCGATCCCGACGCGAACCGACCCGCCGCGAGGACTTATAATAGCCACCAATGTCTCAGTGAATCTAAGAGTTGAGTAAAGTTGAGCAACGGATTGGCCTCTTGCAAGAGAGCTGCCGATGGGCGCAAAGGCACAGCCCACCAGGGTTGAATTTTTGAGCAACGAAGAGTCCCGACAATTCAATACCTTCGTTCGCTTCGTCTCATAAAATGTCAGAGACTCACCGCCCTCGGCCTTTATTCGCACGCTGTCGCTGGATAGCAACTCGGCAAGCGTATGGCCTGGGGCAGTCTCGCGCTGGATTGTGCCACCACCATGAAGTTCCCGGTTCTACCCATTTCGACAGAAACTTTGCTTCCGATTAACTTGGAAGGGAATTCGACTACCGGTTGATATATCGATTGATACCAACTGTGGTTTGGAATCCTAGCACTTGACCGAGCGATACGAGCTAGAGGGGTTATGCTTCGACCGTGCCAGTGGAATTTCGCGACCTACGCTGGGCAATCGTCGCGTCCCAGCACCGAAGCCTTCGCCAAGCAGCAGAGGCGCTCAGGATCAAGCAGCCAACGCTCAGTCGCTGTCTTCGAAGTCTCGAGCACGCGGTCGGTAGCAAGCTCTTCGACCGCAGTAACGGTGGGACGCGACCGACCATGGAAGCTCGCGAATTTCTTGAAGATGCCCGGCGCATCGTAGCCTCGACCGAGGCAATGACCGCTCGCCTCAAGATCCGCTCGCGTGGGGAGAGTGGTCGCTTGATCATTGGCGTACACACCTCCCTCTCAGCGGGCAATCTCCGGGCCACTCTCCTCGATCACCGGCGGCGGTTTCCCGATGTCGATCGACAATTTGTCGACGGCGCGAGCGATCATTTGATCTCGGATCTCACCAGCTCCGCCGTTGACATTGCCGTGGTGACAGAGTCCTATCCGAGCTGGAGCGACAGGTCATTGTTGCTCTGGAGCGAGCGTGTCGTCGCCGCCCTCCCAGCGGAGCATCCTCTCACAAGTCGTCACCTAATTCGCTGGGGCGAACTAAAAGGCGAACAGCTATTAATCTCGCAGCGTGGCCCAGGACCGGAATTTCTAAAGCTCCTCATCAGCAAATTGGGAGCTCTTGATGCTTTCACGCTGCCTCGCCATGAAATGGCGATCGAGCAACTGCTCCCCTTGGTCGGCGTGGACGGGGGTATTCTGTTAGCATTGGAAGGTGCGACCGGCGCTAGCTATCCAGGCGTCACCTTCCGAGAGGTCCACGACTCCGAGGGGCCGACACGAATGAGCTTCCGCGCGTACTGGCGGCAGACGAACAGCAATCCATCACTGCGTCCGTTTCTCGACCTGCTTCGCGAGCGCTATCCGGATCTTTCCGCTGCCCCCGGTGAGGCCTGAGCGACATTTCGCCGTGCCTTCGCAAAGGCCCGATCGGTTGCCATAAAACGCTCGATCATCGGCGCGATCAATTTGGCAGGTTCGGTCGGCGTCGCCGCGCTTCCGCTGCGCGTCAGAATCTCAGCGTAGCTTTTGAGATCCCTGAAGACCGCCGCCGGCAGTTCGATTGTGAGCTTGACCGGTTTGTCGTCTTCGAGGGGTGCAAGCTTGAGCTTCGTCATCGCGCACCTTTTTGTCCGTAGGGAGCCAGCACCAGGTCTCGCGTAACGATCACGCGGACCGGGAAACCTGGCCTGATCGTCAGCGTCGGTTGGATGTTGAGCTGGCGCTGCACGATCTGCTGGCCGGTCTGGCTGATGCTATTGGAGGCGCCGCTGCGGATTGCCTGAACGAGATTGTTCTCATTCTGGCTCGTGCCCGCCTCTGCTCCGACGCTCAGCATGGTCGAGAGGACGGCGGCCTTGAACAGCATGCCCCAGTGATTGTCGACCTCGTCCTCGAGCCCGGCATAACCACCGGTGTCGGCGCCAGGCTGGCGCTCTAGCACGATCGAATTGCCGTCCGGCATGATGATGCGGGTCCAGACCAGGAGGATGCGGCTCTGGCCGAACGCAACGGAGCTGTCGTACTGGCCGATCAGTTTTGCGCCCTGACGGATCAGAAGATACTTGCCGGACGGACTATCATACACCGCCTCGGTGACCTGAGCGGTGATCTGGCCGGGAAGATCGGACCTGATGCCGGTGATGAGCGCAGCCGGGATCACGGTGCCCGCCTGCACAACATAGGGCGAGACCTTGGCCTCGAGCCGGTCCGGACTGACCGTGCGCTTGTCCGTCGACGCGGTAAGGAAGGCCGTCTTGCGATCCTGCATGTTCTGCGCAGACCCGGCATCAACGGGTGGTGGCGCGGCCGGGGTCGTCGCGGTTGCGGTCGAGTTATTCGGGATGATTTGGCCCACGCTCTGCGGCTGCTGCACAGTCTGGGCGAAGAGGCGGCTGACCCGCGCCGCCTCGATCTCCTGCGATCTGTGCTGCGCCTCCGGATCGGATGTCATTCCCGGGACCACGGTGTTGGGTGCAGCGCCTGCATTCAGGATCGGCTTGCCGAGATCGCCGGGCAGCGGCTGTCCGAGCGGCGGCGCCTGCCGCGGCAGCCCGGTATAGTCCTTCGGCAAGGCAGCGAGGCCCTCGGCCGAAGGCCTGTTCTGGGTGGTGAGCAACTCCTGGCCGGCTTGCTGCTTGTTGCGGGTTTGCAGGGCGTAGCCGAGCGCTCCCGCGACCGCAAGCGCAGACACCGCGCCGAGACCGATCAACATCTTGCGTGAGAGGCGAGTGACCGCTGGCCGCTCGCCGCGGAGCCGAAGATCCGGCGGCGCGAGCAGTGGGACATCGCCTTGATGTTCGTCTTCGCTGCCTATCGCCATGAGCGCGGCCTTCCATCGGTGCGGACAATGCGCACACGCCGCTCGCTGTCCTTGTCGCCAAGACGTAATTCGGCGGCGGCGAACAGGCGATCGACGATGTAGTAGTTGCGGTTCGCTCGATAGTTGACCAACTCGGACCCGCCGGCCGGACCGATGACGAACAGCGGCGGCATTTCGCCCTGAACGATGCCGCTGGGAAATTCGATGTAGACCTTGTTGCCGTCGTCGAAAGCGCGCAACGGACGCCAGGCCGGATCATCGCCCTCGATCGCGTAGCGGAAGTTGATCGAGCCGAGATCGACGCCGGCGGCGATCGGCGCTGCGGCCTCCGCCGTCGCATTCTGCTGGCGAAGCGCAATGAGCTGGTCCTCGGGATATTGCCAGGAGACCGAGGCCATGTAGGTCTTCTCCGTCGAGCGCAGCTCGAGGAGATAGGTCCGGCGGTCGGTATTGATGACGAGATTGGTGATCAGCTCCGGCCGCGTCGGCTTGACCAGGATGTGGATCTTCTTGGTCGCGCCCGCCCCGCTCTCGGTATCGCCGATGATCCAGCGCACGGTGTCGCCGGCGGCGACCGGACCGGAACCTGTGAGTTGCTCGCCCTCCTGAAGGGCAACATCGGTGATCTGCCCAGGCGCCGTGTAGACCTGATAGAGGGCCCCGCCGGAGAACGGATAGACTTGCACCGCGTTGATGAAGCCGCCCCGAACCGGTTGCACGCGTGCCGCGGCGTTAGCCTGTTTGACGCGAACCTTTGGGTCCGCGGCTTCGGGGACGCGTTTGCCGGCGGCAAGCGGTTTCAACTGCCCGGGAAGCGGCAGGGGTTTTGGCAATTCCACGATCTTGACGGGCGGCGGCGGATCAGAGGTGAGCGTCGCCGGCTCCGCGCTATCGTAGTTGATATCGGGCGGAATGAAACTGTGCGCGCAGCCGCCAAGGGCCGAGACGGACATCAGCAAAGCCGCCAAAGCGGATTTACTGAAGCACGCGTCGTCGTGTTTCCGGGTTTGCTGAATGACGGAGAGACGCGAAGCCGGACCGCCGGCTGTTGAGGAAATCGGCGGGTTCATTGTCCCAGCTCCTTTGACCAGTTGATGGCGTTGACGTAGATGCCGAGCGGATTCTTGCGCAGCCGGTCGGCATCGGTTGGCGGCTGAATCGCGATGGTAAGAATGGCGGTCCAACGTGTGGTGCCGGCGAGCGCGCCGTCCTGATAGCGGTGTTCGACCCAGGCCACGCGAAAACTGTCGGGCGAGGCGCGGATGACGCTGGAGACGTCGATTGCGACCTGCTGCTTGCCGAGACTGGCGAATGGATCATTGGCGCGGGCGTAATCGTTCAGCGCCATTGCGCCCGCCGTGGTCGTGAAATCGTACGCTTTCAGCCAGTTCGCCCGCACGATGATCGGGTCAGCCGGCAGCGAGCGCACCATCACGATGAAATGGGCGAGGTACCAGGCAATCTGCGGGTCGCTCGGCCTGTAGTCAGCCACAGCGGGCGCCACGGCTTGTGCCTCGCCGAGCTTGTCGACCTGCACGACCCAGGGAACGACGCTGCCGTGCGTGGATTGCCAGACGAGCCCGCCGGCGAGGCCGCAACTAAGGATCAGCGAACCGAAGGCCATCAGCCGCCAGTTCTTCGCCTGCACGCGCGCCGAGCCGATGCGATCGTCCCACACTTGCGCGGCGCGCTGATACGGGGTTTCGGGTTCGGGCGTGCGGCTGTAGCGGATCGACGATCGCCGAAAAACTGACATTGATTATTCTCCCCCTGATAGCTCGACGGAGTGGCCGCCGCCATGGCTGTCGCCGGATTTGAGAGCTTGCGCGGCGGTCTGCGCGCCGTGAACGACCGCCTGATTGCGCTTGATGCGCTGCGCCCAGGCGGGTGGACTTCTCTCAGCCGACGCTTGAGAGGCGGCTCCATCATTTGCGGCCCCGCCACGCTCAACGGTCCCCATGGTCGACGAGCCACCCGTGTTGGCGACGCCGGACCGGGCGCCTGCGGTAAAGCTCTCGCTCATTGCCCCCGCTGCTTGCGCAACGGCACGTCTGGCGGGAGTTGCCGCCGCGCTGGCAGCCGCGCTGCCCGCGCCGCCAAGACCAGAGGCGACGTCGCCAGCGCCGGACCGGCCGGCTGAGGCAAGGCTGTAGGCCGAGGACATACCACCCGCCATCGCCGCACCACCACGTGCGGCGGCCGCGGCGCCGGAGGCTGCTGCCATCGCTCCCCTTCCGGCAAGCCCAAGCGCCGCGCCGCCGGCCATCGCCGTGCCGGCGACGGCAAGGCCAGTACCGACGGCAGCGCCTGCACCGAGCTGCGGCGCCCCCGAAACCAAACCGGTTGCGATGCCGGGTCCGAAGATGCCGAGGCCGAGCATGGCGAGCGCCGCGAGCACGACCGAGAGCGCCTGCTCGATGGTTGGCTGGCCGCCGCCGTAGGCAGTGGTGAACTGGGAGAAGAGTCCCGTCCCGATGCCGACGATGACGGCGAGCACCATCACCTTGACGCCGGAGGCGACGACGTTGCCCAACACCTTCTCCGCAAGGAAGGCGGTCTTGTTGAAAAGGGCGAAGGGAATGAGGATGAAGCCGGCAAGCGTCGTCAGCTTGAACTCGATCAACGTGACGAACAGTTGCACCGACAGTATGAAGAACGCGATCAGCACCAGGAGCCAGGACACCATCAGCACCGCGATCTGGACGAAGTTTGCAAAGAAGCTGGTGAAGCCCATCATCTGGCTTGCGGCGTCGAGCAGCGGCTGCCCCGCGTCGAGGCCGACCTGCGCGAGCCGGCCGGGCCGCAGGAAATCCGCTGTCGAGATCGAGGAGCCGCCGGCCTTCAGGCCAAGGCCGGCGAAGCTGTTGAAGATGACGCCCGAGAGACTGTTGAAGTTGGTGATGATGAAGGCGAAGAAACCGATATAGAGCGTCTTCTTCACCAGCCGCTGGAGAATGTCTTCGTCTCCGCTCCACGCCCAGAATACGCCGGCCAAGGTGATGTCGATGACGATCAGCGTCGAGGCGAGATAGGTGACCTCGCCTGTGACCAGGCCAAAGCCTGAATCGACATAGGTGGTGAAGATATTGAGGAAGGTGTCAATGACGCCGACATTGTTCATGGCCTACCTCCCTCCTTCCGCAGCGTTCGTCGTCGACGATGGGGCCGGCGCGGCCTGCGGCAGAAGTGGCCGCGCCGGCCTGCCGAAGAAGCGCGCGCGGTTCTCCTCCCAGACCGCTCTGCAGTGCGGATCTTCGGCATCCTCTGGTCCAAGCGCGCGGCAGCGGCGCAGCTCGGCCGAGAAATCGTCGGGTGCGGAGACGGCAGGCGTCTCGGATATGGGCTGTGACGCGGGACGCCGATGGATGAAGGACAGCGTAGCCATGAAGACGGCCAACAGAATGACCATCGCGGCTGCACGCAACATATCCGAGCGCTCCATATCCTCGCCTTTAGTTGCTGCTAAACATGGTGACGTTGCCGGGCTGGTAGCCACTGCGCGTCGAGAAGATCTTGTATTGCTGCTGGCCCTGCGACTCCGTTGCCGTCACACGCGCCTGCTCCAGCGCGTCCGCGCGTCCCTTGGCGACGAGAACCGCGACAAGGTCAGAAAGCTGCTGGGATTGCAGGGCGAGGAGCTGGTTGCCGGCTTGAGCCGCCTGCAGCGCGCCAGTTGCGGACTGGCTGGCTGTGACCAGCGACGTCATCGCGCTGGAGTTGGTCGAGATATTGCCGACGACGCCTGCCTGGACCTTCAGCGAGTCCTCGAATGCGCCCACCGAGTTCTGCCAACGGGTTTGGGCGGCGGCGAACAGCGTCGCGTTGGACCCGGTGGTCGGTGCCGCGCCGTAGCTGCTGGAGTACGCGGTTTGAATCTGCTGAACGTTGAAAGAAATGTTCTGCGCTTGCGTGAGAAGCGATTGGGTCCGCGCGATCGTCGACTGGAGCTGGGCCAGCGTCGACATCGGCAGGCTCGCAAGATTCTTCGCCTGATTCACCAGGCTCTGGGACTGGTTGGTCAGCATTTGGATTTGATTGTTGATCTGCTGCAGCTCGCGCGCCGCCGTCAGCACGTTCTGGCTGAAGTTCATGGGGTCGTAGACGATCCACTGCGCAGAGGTCGGTGTCGTCACAAGCGGCTGAAGCGACAGGGCGAGTGAGAGGGCGGTCGCGACCATCAGGCTGGCGCGCCGGGTCTTGCGGACGGTCATGATTACACCTCCAGGTTTGTCAGGTCAGGGATGAGATCGGCGGCCCACAGCAGCTCGTGATCGGCGAGAAAGGCCGGCGTAAAATTCTCGCGGCCGTGCTCGGCGAGCAGCCGTTCGATGGCGGCATGATCGGCCTTCGAGGATGCCGCGCAGAAGGCCAGCGCAATCGGTCCGAGGCCGAGCTCAAACAGTCGATTGCCGCGCCGCGATTGGCAGTAGTAGTCCCGCTTCGGCGTCGCTCGCGCGATGATCTCGATCTGGCGATCGTTGAGACCGAAGCGCCGATAGATCGCCGTAAGCTGCGGCTCAATGGCGCGCTCGTTCGGCAGGAAGATCCGCGTCGGGCAGCTTTCGACGATCGCGGGCGCGATATTGCTGCCGTCGATGTCGGAGAGCGATTGCGTGGCGAAGACGACAGAGGCGTTCTTCTTCCGGAGCGTCTTCAGCCATTCGCGCAGCTGCTGGGCGAAGGCCGGATCGTCGAGCACAAGCCAGCCCTCGTCGATGATGAGGAGCGTCGGCCGGCCGTCGAGCCGGCCCTCGATACGATGAAAGAGGTAGGTGAGGACGGCGGGCGCAGCATCAGCACCGATCAGGCCCTCGGTTTCGAAAGCCTGGACTGACGTGAAGCCGAGGTGCTCGGCCTCGGCGTCGAGCAGCCGGCCGGAGGGACCGCCGACGCAATAGGGTTGCAGCGCCTGTTTGAGCGCGGTCGACTGCAACAGGACTGTCAGTCCGGTGATCGTCCGTTCCTCGACAGGAGAGGAAGCCAGTGAGGTCAAAGCCGACCAGACATGCTCCTTCGCGGTCGGATCGATGGTAACGCCTTCCTTGGCGAGGATCGCGGTCACCCAATCGGCAGCCCAGGCACGCTCCGCCGCATCGCCGATGCGTGCGAGCGGCTGAAGAGAGACGGAGTCCTCGGCATTGTTCGACAGACTGCCACCGAGGTCGTGCCAATCGCCGCCCATGGCAAGCGCCGCGGTGCGGATCGAGCCACCGAAATCGAAGGCAAAGATCTGGCTCTTGCGGTAGCGGCGGAACTGGATCGCCATCAGCGCCAGCAGCACGGACTTGCCGGCGCCGGTCGGGCCGACGATCAGGGTATGGCCGACGTCGCCGACATGCAGCGAGAAGCGGAACGGCGTCGAACCTTCGGTCTTGCCGAAGAAGAGCGGTGCGCTGCGGAAATGCTCATCGCGCGCCGGCCCGGCCCAGACCGCCGAAAGCGGAATCATGTGGGCCAGGTTCAATGTTGAGAGCGGTGGCTGGCGGACGTTGGCGTAGGCGTGCCCCGGCAGTGAGCCGAGCCAGGCTTCGAGCGCATTCACCCCTTCGGGCATGCAGGTGAAGTCGCGTCCCTGGATGACTTTCTCGACGAGGCGAAGCTTCTCAGTGGCGCGGCTGGGGTCCTCATCCCAGACAGTGACGGTCGCGGTGACGTAGGCCTGCCCGACGTCATCGGTGCCCAGTTCCTGTAAGGCGAGATCGGCATCGACGGCCTTGTTGGCTGCATCACTATCGACCAGTGTCGACGTCTCATTCGTCATCACCTCCCTGACGATGGCGGCGATCGACTTTCGCTTGGCAAACCACTGTCGACGGATCCTGGTCAGCAGCTTCACCGCCTCGGTCTTGTCGAGGAGGATCGCGCGCGTCGACCAGCGGTAAGGGAACGCAAGCCGGTTCAACTCGTCGAGGATTCCGGGATGGGTCGCGGTCGGAAAACCGACCACGGTGAGCGTGCGAAGGTGGTGGCTGCCGAGGCGCGGCTCGAGGCCGCCGGCGAGCGGCTCGTCCGCGAGCAGCGCGTCGAGATGCATCGGCGTCTCTGGGACGCGGACGCGCTGTTGCCGCGTTGAGACGGTCGAGTGCAGGTAGGTGAGCGTGTCGCCGTCATCCAGCCACGCCACCTCGGGCATGAAGCCTTCCACCAGTTGCAGGACGCGGTTAGTCCGATCGACGAAGCCGCGCAGCAGTTCGTAGGGATCGACGCCGTTCTGCGCGCGGCCCTCATAGAGCCAGCCCTCGATCCGCGAGGCGTCCTCGGCCGGCGGGAGCCAGACGAAGGTCAGGAAATAGCGGCTCTCGAAATGGGCACCGGCCTCCTCGAAAGCATCCCGCCGCTCCAGATCGACCAGCGCGGATGCCGCATCGGGAAAGGCGTTGTAGGGATAGGTCTGGGCGGCGCTGCGCTGGGCCTCGACGAAGATCGCCCAGCCTGAGCCGAGGCGGCGCAATGCGTTGTTGAGCCGGGCCGTCACGCCGACCAACTCCGCAGAGGTTGCGCTGTCGAGATCCGGACCACGGAAGCGCGCCGTCCGTTGGAACGATCCGTCCTTGTTGAGGACCACACCGCGTTCGACCAACGCGGCCCAGGGCAGGAAGTCGGGAAGGCTGGCGGGCCGATTGCGATATTCGGCGAGGTTCAGCATGGAAGCCTCATGCACCGAGGTAGGGTGGATAGCGGAGGTGGCGTCGAACGACGTCCACGAACTGCGGGTCGCGCTTGGCTGCCCAGACGGCCGCGGCGTGGCCCACGGCCCAGATCAGCGCGCCGGGGATCCAGAGGCGCAGGCCGAGCGCGATGGCGGCCGCCAACGTGCCGTTGGCGATCGCGACGGTACGCGGCGCGCCACCCATCAGGATCGGGTCCGTGAGCGCGCGATGGACCGGCGCGAAGAAACCCGGCACCTCTGGATCGACAAGTGCAGCCATCAGACCAGCGCCCCACCCGAGAAGCTGAAGAAGGACAGGAAGAAGCTCGATGCGGCGAAGGCGATCGACAGTCCGAAGACAATCTGGATCAGCCGGCGGAAGCCGCCGGCGGTGTCGCCGAACGCAAGCGTCAGGCCGGTCACGGTGATGATGATGACGGAGATGATTTTCGCGACCGGACCTTGCACCGATTCCAGGATCTGATTGAGCGGCGTCTCCCACGGCATCGAGGAGCCAGAGGCGTAGGCCGCGGGCGCGAAAGCGACGGAGATGATAGCAATCGCCGCGAGGTCGTTGACGAGACGGCGAACGCGACCGGTCGCGCAAGCAAACTGGATCATGACGGGTCTCCGGAAAGCGAGGGTTCGCCGCCCGCCCCGGCGGGTTGGACGCGGTAATCGCCGGTGACGGGATCGAGGCCGGCGACGAGAGCAAGTTCAGCGAGGCGGCGTTCGCTGCCGCGGCCGCGCAGCACTGCGACGAGATCGATGGTCTCGGCGATCAACGCCTTGGGAACAGTGAGGACGGCTTCCTGGATCAGCTGTTCGAGGCGGCGAAGCCCGCCGAGCGCCGTGCCGGCGTGAATCGTTCCGATTCCACCGGGGTGACCGGTGCCCCAGGCTTTGAGGAGCTCCAAGGCTTCGCCGCCCCGCACCTCCCCGATCGGAATGCGGTCGGGACGTAAACGTAAGGAGGACCGGACCAGATCGGACAGCGACGCGACACCGTCCTTGGTGCGCAACGCGACAAGATTCGGAGCGCGACACTGCAGCTCGCGCGTGTCCTCGATCAGGACCACGCGATCGGTGGTGCCGGCGATTTCGGCGAGCAGTGCGTTCGTGAGGGTAGTCTTACCCGTCGAAGTGCCGCCCGCGACCAGGATGTTCTTGCGCGAGGCGACGGCGGCCCGCAGCGCCGCCGCTTGACCGCCGGTCATAATGCCGGCGCCGACGTAGTCATCGAGTGTGAACACCGCAACGGCCGGCTTGCGGATCGCAAAAGCCGGCGCTGCAACGACAGGCGGGAGAAGCCCCTCGAACCTCTCTCCCGTCTCGGGAAGCTCGGCCGAGACGCGAGGGCTACCGGCATGGACCTCCGCGCCGACGTGGTGCGCGACCAGGCGCACGATCCGCTCGCCGTCGGCCGCGGACATCATCTGTCCGCTATCCTCCAGGCCGCCCGAAAGCCTGTCGATCCAGAGCCGACCATCGGGGTTGAGCATCACCTCGACGATCGAGGGGTCTTCAAGGAACGTCGCAATTGCCGGGCCAAGCGCGGTGCGCAGCATGCGCGCGCCACGCGAGAAGGCTTCCGAATGGAGTGAAGTGCCCGCCACGATCGTTCCCCCGTCGAGCGTCAATCGCAGCAATGCGATCGGCGACGGGGATGAATAGAAAAGGCAGGAAAAGGGTCAGTTCAACAAGTATTCAGCCGTCGTAGGAGCGCAGCGTAGAGCAGAGAAAAAATACTTGCTGTATCGAAAGGGTGCTGATCGAACCCACACAAATTTTCGCAATAGGTTGCGTCTCCAGGCTGAGGCTGCGCAACCTCCGCCCTAATCGGCACTTCGGCTGAAACGTCTGCTGTTCGGGTAGATCGGAAGAGAGCGCAGATTTGTAAAAGCGACGCTGTTGCCCCTGTGCAGACTTCGGCGCTTCCGCATTCTCAACATCGTCGATGACGTCACCAAGGAATGCCTGGGCGCCGTTCCGGATACATCGATCTCGGGGCGGCGCGTGGCCCGCGAACTGACGACAATCGTCGAGCGACGCGGCAAGCCAGGAATGATCGTGTCCGACCATGGCACCGAGTTCACCTGTAACGCCATGCTCGCCTGGTGCAAGGACACCGTCGTCATCGATTGGCACTTCATCGCACCGGGAAAGCCGATGCAGAACGGCTTCATCGAGAGTTTCAACGGCCGGATGCGCGATGAGTTGCTCAACGAGACCCTATTCTTCGATCTCGATGACGCCCGTGCCAAGATCGCCAATTGGGTCGCCGACTACAATCTCCAGCGCCCACACTCGTCGCTGAAATACCTGACTCCCGCGGCCTACGCCGCCCACCTCACCGCAACGGACGATCGGCTGCGCAACCCCGACCAGCTCCGCCGATCGTCCGTTGCTCCACCCGCGCCACTTGGCGTACAAATGATCTGAGGCCGGCAAACTGGACCATTTTTCGCTAGAGTTTTTCGCATCGAGTCCCCGGCTGGGGAGGAGCGAAGAACGATGAAAGCCTCAAGATTTTCGGACGCCCAGAAGGCGTTTATTCTCAAGCAGGGCCATGATGGGGTCCCGGTCGCGGACATTTGCCGCAAGGCCGGGATTAGCCAGGCGACCTACTTCAATTGGAAGAAAAAGTATGACGGACTGCTGCCGACCGAGATGCGACGGCTGAAGCAGCTCGAGGAGGAGAATGGCAAGCTGAAGAAGCTGGTGGCGGATCTATCGCTCGACAAGGAGATGCTGTCATGCACGCGTTCGCTACGGCTATCGCCGTGTCCACGTTCTGCTCCGCCGCGAGGGATGGCGCCACGGCCAGAACCAGACGCGGCGCATCTATCGCGAATTGGGCCTGCAATTGCGCAACAAAACGCCGAAGCGGCGGGTCAAGGCCAAGCTGCGCGAGGATCGCAGGCCAGCGACGCGGTCGAACGAGACCTGGGCGATGGACTTTGTTCATGATCAGCTGGCGACCGGGCATAAACTGCGCGTGCTCACGATCGTCGATATCTTCTCCCGCTTCTCGCCGGCGCTGGTGCCGCGGTTCACCTTCCGCGGCAGCGACGTCGTGGCGATGCTCGAAAGGGCCTGCAAGGAAGTGGGATATCCGGCGACGATCCGCGTCGATCAGGGCAGCGCGGTCGCCATGCCCAATGCGTCGGACACCCGCTTCGCGGTCCTTTCGTCGTTGGTCGCGAAGCTGACCCGGATGTGACAATTGTCGAGGATCGAGTTGTTTGGGCCATAGGCCTTCTCGATCTGGTTCAGCGACTGAGCGATCAGGAAGCTCTTGATGCCATAACCGGCCATGAAGGCGAGCGCGGACTCAAAGAAGTCGAGCCGGCCGAGTGCAGGGAATTCGTCGAGCATCAGCAGGAGCCGGCGCCGGCGGGCCCTGGCCTGGATATCCTCGGTCAATCGGCGGCCGATCTGGTTGAGGATCAACCGGATCAGCGGCTTGGTGCGGTTGATGTCCGATGGCGGCACCACGAGGTAAAGCGTGGTCGCTCGCTCTGTCCCGACGATGTCGGTGATCCGCCAGTCGCAGCGCCTGGTCACCTCGGCGACGACGGGGTCGCGGTAGAGACGGAGGAACGACATCGCGGTGCTCAGGACACCAGAGCGCTCGTTGCCGGACTTGTTCAACAGCTCGCGTGCCGCAGACGCGACGACGGGATGGACTCCGGCCTCGCCGAGATGCGTCGTCCGCATCATCGCGGCAAGCGTCGATTCGATCGGCCGCTTGGGATCGGACAGGAAGGCCGCGACTCCGGCGAGCGTCTTGTCCGTCTCGGCGTAGAGGACGTGGAGAATGGCGCCGACCAGCAGCGCGTGACTGGTCTTCTCCCAGTGGTTCCGCTTCTCGAGGCTGCCCTCGGGGTCGACGAGGATGTCGGCGATGTTTTGGACGTCGCGCACCTCCCACTCGCCATGCCGTACTTCCAGCAACGGGTTGTAGGCTGACGATTTCGCATTGGTCGGATCGAACAGAAGGACGCGGCCATGCTGCGCGCGGATCATCGCGAAGCGGCCGGAGGCGAGCGCGAAGCGCTGTCTATAGGTCCCAGCAACATATTCGCCGGCGGCCGACGGATTGAACGGCCGGCCAGTCTCCGCTGCGAGCTGCTCACCCAAAGCTTCAACCTCCCGGCGACGCAGCGTGCCAATAAGGTTCTTCGCGAACACCAATCCACGCGCCTGGCGCTCGGCGAGACCGTGCTCGATGAGTTGCTCGGCCCGTCGTTCCATAGCTTGGGCGGACCTCGGCGCCGAAGCCAGCCTGGCCAAGTGCGACTGGATCGCGCGCGACCGCCTGCCGGTCGAGCCATGTCGCGCCACTTGCCGTCACCTGTGCTTCGATCGACAGATCGGAGCGGACGGCCAGCGCCGCGCGGCGCTGCCCTCTCGCGTCGTCGAACTTGCGGAGCTCGACGATTGAGCCCGGCGCGCTGTTGTCGGCGGCGTCGAGATCGGGGAGCCTGATGTAGTGGGTACGGCCATCGACGCCGTCGACGACGGCATAAGCGGTCCCCTTGAGCTCGTCGTCGAGACCGCGATCGACGAGACGTCCGATGACGGGGACATCGAGGCTTTCGCCTGATAGCACGTAGCTTGCGGTCCCCCGCTCGATGCCGCGTTCGGTCAGACTGCGGTGAATATCCCCGATCGTTAGCTTCAACGCTCACGACCGCGCCTCTTAAGCGAAGCCGCTTGAAGTGATTTGAGACCTACTCCTGAAAGTCGATCCCGAGGGGCCAACCCTCATCGCTGCCACAGCTTGCGCACACAGATTTTCAGATCATTCCGATCATCCTTTCTGTGTGCTTCTGCAGCACACTGTCGTCGCCGTGCAGCCGCTCGGCGGCCAGGGCGTGGCGCTCGATTAGCCCATAGAGCGGCTGCAGGACCGCCGCACAGGCGCCGACCTGGTCGGCCAGTGTCGACAGGCTCAGATCGATGCCCTCCCGGGCATAGCGCTCGCTCTGCCGGTTCAAGGGCTGATGCTGGCCGAACTTCTCAAACAGGATCATGGCCAGGAGGTTGGGCCCGGCAAAGCCGCGCGGCGTCACGTGGAAGGGGGCCGGCGGTTGGGTGATCGTCTCGCAGTCCCGGCACGAGAACTTCTCGCGTACCGTCTGGATCACCTTCCACTGCCGGGGAATGACCTCCAGCGTCTCGGTGATGTCCTCGCCCAGCTTCGAGAGCCTCAATGACCCGCAGCAGGGACAGCTCTCCGGCGCCGCGATCACCACGCGTTCGCGCGGCAGATGCTCGGGGAGCGGTTTGCGCGACGGCCGCGTGCGCTTGAACGATTGCACGGTCTGCGCCTTGGCTGCCGCCCTCTCGGCCGCCAATCCGTCTTCGATAGCCGCCGCTTCCAGTTCTTCGAGCTGAAGCTCCATCTGCTCCAAGAGCCGCGCCTTGCGTTCCGAGCGGCTGCCGTAAATCTGGCGACGCAGCTTCTCGATCTCGAGCTTGAGGTAACTGATCAGTGCCTCGGCCGCCTTCGCATTGGCAGCTTCCGCTTTGGCGCTCGCAGCAACCGCCTCCGCTTGAAGGCGCGCGGCGCGCTCCGCGATGATCATCGCATGCGCGGCGGCAAGATCGGTGGGAAGCGATTCAGATGTGGTCACGACGATGATGGAATCACATCCATCACGATCCGGGAAGCGCAAAGCCTCATCCGACCGATGTCGGCCGCCACGTCTCTTGTGGGTGCCTCCAGTCGATCCCGGACAAGAGATAACCGAGCTGCGCCGACGAGATCGTCACCACTCCCTCAGCCGGGCTCGGCCAGATGAAGCGACCCCGCTCCAGGCGTTTTGTGAACAGGCAGGCGCCCTGGCCATCATGCCAGATCACCTTCAAGAGATTGCCGCGACGACCGCGGAAGCAAAACAGGTGGCCGCCCAGCGGGTTGCGATGCAAGATCTCTTGGACCTGCAATGCCAGCGACGGAAAGCCCTTCCGCATGTCGGTATAGCCGGTTGCGAGCCATACCCGCACGCCGGCAGGCAACGGAATCATCGTGGCCGTCCATCGGTCAGCGCCGCCACGACTGCGCTCAGCGCCGCCGCGTCAACCGCGCCCGTGATCCGCATCCGAGCCCCGGCCGCGAACTCGATCTCGATCGCACCGCAGGTCCCGGAGGGCGCCGTCAACGGTTGCCGTTCTGGCGCAATGGAGACTGCCGCAAAACGGACCTCGTCATCCTGCCGCTGCATCGGCCCAGGCTCGAAAGCGAGGACACCTGTGCGTGCCTGCCGCCGCCAGGCCGTGACCAGATTGCGGTGAACATCATGTCGTCGAGCAACCTCGACAACACTGGCCCCAGTGCGCCAGACTCTCCTCCACAATCCGAAGCTTCTCGGCAGTGGTCCACCGCCGTCGCCGCTCTGGACCGGACAGAACCGTAACCGTCGTAACGTTTGCTCATTTGTTTGCAAATCAATGAGCGAACCATCTCAGCTCGAACGCAATCCGGGAAGACGGCCCTCGCCGGGGGCTTACCGCGCGGCGTCTTCGGTGTCATCAAGCGCGAACCGCGCCGCCGCTCCGCCATCGAACCCATCATCGGACACCTGAAGGCCGATGGTCACCTCGGCCGCTGCTACCTCAAAGGCCGCGCCGGCGATGCGGCTAACGTCATCCTCTCAGCCGTCGGCCACAACTTCCGCCGCATCCTCGCCTGGCTCAGAGAACTCTTGTGCCTCATCCTGCTCCAGCTATGGCGCACGTTCGGCCGTCCCGCCCCGCTCAATTCGCCTTCTTAACGGACGACTCTCTAGCGGGCGCCGACGACAAACCTCTCTGCTGAAGTGGACCCTATGCTGAGGACCACTGGGGCCGGCTTCTTAAGTGGAACTGCTGCCGTTCGTTCTTCCCAATAACATTACGCTACTCTTGCTTGCTGCTGTTGTGAGCTGGCCCCGGTTGTCTGAACAGAATATCCGCGTCGATAAGTGGAGCCTCTGCCGGGGTTAGGCTGCCGTGCG